>PKYG01000027.1:6474-14700 GCA_003132585.1 Actinomycetota bacterium | reverse complement strand
GCCTTCTCCGAGACCAAGTACCAACGCTTTCTCAAGGTCTATGGCGAGTACGAAGGCTGGGTGAAGAAGCTCAAGAGTCAGTGGGGAGGCGAGCTCATCGACTGGCTCAAAAACGGGCCGATGGTCGAGACCGAGGTGCCGGACTTCAAGTCGCTTGAGCGGGCGCTGCGCGAGGGCGTCGACGAGCGCTACGTCATCGACGTCGTCGACATCGATACCGAGAGCGAGACCATCGACACGCGGCTGGTCGAGCGCCGCACCGGGCTCGCGCTCAACCTGCGCGTGCCCTTCGCCGCGCTGAGAGGGCGCGAGTTCCAGGCGCTGCGGCGCGTCCACTCGCGCATCAAGGAGATGGTCGGCAAGCCGCCGTTCACGCTGCATCTCGGGCAGCGCAAGGCCGAGGCCGGCAGCTACGAGGAGCTTCGCGTGCAGATCGTCGAGCTCACCAAAGAGGGTATCCAGCTGCAGCGCTTTAAGGGCCTCGGCGAGATGAACCCGGACCAGCTCTGGGAGACGACGATGGACCCGATGCGGCGCACGTTGCAGCTCGTCTCGATGGAAGACACGCAGGCCGCCGACGAGGTCTTCACGATGCTCATGGGCGACAAGGTCGATCCGCGCCGCGAGTTCATCGAGAAGAACGCCAAAGAGGTGCGCTTCCTCGATGTCTGATCAGCTCCAGACCCTCGAAGGCAAGATCGAACCGGTCGAACTCGAGGAGGAGATGCGCTCATCGTTCATCGACTACGCGATGAGCGTCATCGTCGACCGCGCGCTGCCCGACGTGCGCGACGGCCTCAAACCTTCGCAGCGGCGCATCCTCGTGGCGATGAACGACCTCGGCCTGGCGCCGAACAAGCAGCACCGCAAGTGCGCCAAGATCGCCGGCGACACCTCCGGTAACTACCATCCGCACGGCGAGGCGGTCATCTATCCGACGCTCGTGCGCATGGCGCAAGACTTCAACATGCGCTACCCGCTCGTCGACGGCCAGGGCAACTTCGGCTCGGTCGAGGGCGACTCGGCGGCGGCGATGCGCTACACGGAGGCGCGCTTCTCCAAGATCGCCGTCGAGATGCTGCGCGACATCGACGCCAACACCGTCGACTGGGTGCCAAACTACGATGAGACGCGACGTGAGCCGACGGTGCTGCCGAGTCGCATGCCCAACCTCATGGTCAACGGCTCCAACGGCATCGCCGTCGGTATGGCGACCAACATCCCGCCGCACAACCTCGGCGAGGTCGTCGACGCCACGCTTGCGCTCGTCGACGACCCCAACGCCACCGCCGACGACCTGATGCAGTTCATCAAGGGACCCGACTTCCCCACCGGCGGCATCATTCTCGGCACCGGCGGCTTCAAGGAGGCCTACAGAACGGGGCGCGGACGCGTCCGCGTCCGCGCCAAGGCCCACACCGAGCAGCTCAAAGGCAACCGCTCGGCGATCATCGTCACCGAGCTGCCCTATCAGGTGAACCGCGCGGCGCTGATCGACAACATCGTCGAGCTCGTCAAGCAGAAGAAGATCCACGAGATCAGCGACCTGCGCAACGAGTCCGACCGCGCCGGCATGCGCCTCGTGATCGAGCTCAAGCGCGAAGCGGTCCCCATGGTCGTGCTCAACAAGCTCTACAAACACACCCAGATGCAGACCACCTTCGGGGTGATCAACATCGCCCTCGTCGGCGGCGTCCCGCGCACGCTCACGCTGCCCGAGATGCTCAAGGCCTACATCGCCTTCCAAAAAGAGATCGTCATCCGGCGCACCAAGTTCGAGCTGGACAAGGCCGAGACGCGGGCGCACATCCTCGAGGGTCTGCTGGTCGCGCTCGACAACCTCGACCAGGTCATCAAGATCATCCGCAAGGCGGCCGACGTCGACAGCGCCCGCGATGCGCTCATGGACACCTTCGAGCTCACGCGGCCGCAGTCCCAGGCGATCCTCGATTTGAGACTGCAGAAGCTCACCAGTCTCGAGCGCGAGAAGGTCAAAGAAGAGCATCAGGGCCTTCTTGCGCTGATCAAGGAACTGCGCGACCTGCTCGGCGACGAAGCGCGCATCTACAAGGTCATCAAAGACGAACTCGTCGAGATCAAGCGGCTCTACAACGACGATCGTCGCACCGAGATCGCGCTCGACGAAGGCGAGCTTGACCTCGAAGACCTCATCGCCGACGAGCAGATGGTGATCACGATCACCAAGACGGGTTACGTCAAGCGCCTGCCGCCGGCCACCTACCGCCAGCAGAAGCGCGGCGGCATCGGCGTCGCCGGCATGGATCTCAAAGAAGAAGACGAGGTCGAGCACCTGTTCATCACCACGACGCATCACTTCCTGTTGTTCTTCACGAGCGTCGGCAAGGTCTACAGGCTCAAGGTGCACGAGTTGCCGCTGGCGGCGCGGACCGCCAAGGGCAAACACATCGCCAACCTGTTGCCGCTGCGCCAGGACGAGCAGATCTGCGCCGTCATCGCGACGCGCAACTTCGACCCGGCCGAGGGCAAGCACCTCATCTTCGGCACGCGCAAGGGCATCGTCAAAAAGACCCTCTTCGCCTCCTACAACACGCCGCGCAAGTCCGACGGCATCATCGCCATCGCCATCCGCGCAGGCGACGAACTCATCGCCGTGCGCCAAACCTCGGGTGACGATGACATCCTCATCGTCAGCCGCCGCGGACAGGCGATCCGTTTTCACGAGAACAAGGTGCGGTCGATGGGGCGCGGCGCGTCGGGTGTCATCGGCATGCGCCTGCGCAAGAGCGACGAAGTGATCGCCATGGACATCGCCCGCGACGACTCCGACCTCTTTGTGGTCACCGAGAACGGCTTTGGCAAGCGCACGCCGCTCACCGAGTATGCGGTGAAGGGCCGTGGCGGCCTCGGCGTGCGCACAGTGGCGCTTACTGACCGCAAGGGCTACCTGGTCGGCGTGCGCGTCGTCCGCGACAACCACGAGATCATGCTGCAGAGCCAGGACGGCGTGGTCATCCGCATGCGCGCCGACGGCATCAGCCGGCACGGGCGCGCCACCCAGGGCGTCAAGGTGATGAACATGCGCGAAGGCGACAAAGTGTCGGCCGTCGCGCGTATGGTCGTCTCCGAATCCGGTGCCACCGACGAAGAGATCGACGCCGACTGAGCCAAACCCTCTTCGGGCGGGCGCCCGATGCGCTACACTCCCATGTGTGACCTGTTCCTTGTGACGTTTCCGCCGACCGAGGGGGTGGTGGGGCGATGGTCATCGCCACGTTGCGCAAGCACGGCCGCCGTGGGGGCAAGACCGTCGAGTACGCCGGCGGTGTCTATCGCAGCGGCGGCAAGACGCTGTCGGTGCCCGAGCTCGCCGAGCTCGACCGCAAGGGCGAGCTCGAGTGGGCCGAACCGAGAATGCGCGCCTGGGTGCTTGGTCTGCCCGACGACGGCGAGTTGCCGGCTCCATCGGCCTTCCCCGTTCCGCGCCGGCGCCTCACGGCGGAGCAGATCCGCATCGTCTGCTACATCGTCGTCGGTATGGTCGCCGTCGTGCTGATCCTCGTTCTCGGCCCCTCGTCAGGGACGGAGGGAGCGCCTTCCGCCCCTGCGTTGCCCCTGGTCTCGTCGTCGCCCGGCGCATCGACTGAGGTCGTGCACATGAGAGGCATCGCCGACGGCAAGTCGAGCACCTTCCAGATCGGCGGCACCGTGCAGGAGTTGGCGTGGCAAGCCACGACTCGCGGCCCCGGCATGCAGGCGCTCTTCTGTGTCGTGCCCAGCGGCACGACACAGCCGGAGCGCGCCTTCGTGCGCGTTGCCGCCTACGCCAACGGGAGCGGCGTGACGACCATGCAGCTGGCGGCCGGCATGTACTACGTCAAGGTGTTCGCGACCGACTGCAACTGGTCGTTGACCGTCACCGACAAGAAGTAGGCCCCGCGAGGAGCCCCTCCCGCAGGCCTTGCTGTGGCCGCGTACGGCGGCCATGAGCTAGACTCCTGTGCCATGACCGCTTCTCGCGACAACGAAGAGAGACCGGCGCGGCGGCCGCGCGTCTTTAGCGGCACCCAGCCGACCGGCGCCCTGCACCTGGGCAACTACCTGGGCGCCATGCGCAACTACGTCGCCCTGCAGGAGACTCACGACTGCATCTACTGCGTAGTCGACCTGCACGCGATCACCATTCGCCAGCCCAGGGCCGAGCTCAAGCGCAACACGATAGAGACGGCCAACATGTTCCTCGCCGCAGGGGTCGACCCGGAACGTTCGATCGTCATCGTCCAATCGCACGTGCCACAGCACACCGAGCTCGCCTGGATCCTCAACACCGTGGCCTACATGGGCGAGCTGCGGCGTATGACGCAGTTCAAGGACAAGACCGGCGGTGTCGAAGGCGAGAGCGTCAGCGTGGGACTCTTCGACTATCCGGTGCTGATGGCCGCCGACATCCTGCTCTATCGCGCCGACGCGGTGCCGGTCGGCGAGGACCAAAAGCAGCACGTCGAGCTCACGCGCGATCTGGCCGAACGCTTCAACAACGCCTTCGGCAAGACGTTCGTCGTGCCCGCGCCGATCATTCCGCCCGAGGGCGCGCGCATCATGGGGCTCGACGATCCCACGAAGAAGATGAGCAAGAGCGCCGGCTCGGCCTACAACTACATCGCCCTGACCGACTCACCCGACGAGATCCGCCGCAAGATCAAGCGCGCGGTCACCGATTCGGGTACGGAGGTGCGGCCCGGCGACGACAAGCCGGCGCTGACGAACCTTGTCGCGATCTACGGGCTGCTGGCCGGAGAAGCGGCCGAGACGATCATCGACCGTTACGCGGGCAAAGGCTACGCCGACTTCAAGGCGGACCTTGCCGAAGTGACCGTCGATGCGCTCGCGCCCTTCCAGGCGCGCATGCGCGAGCTCGCCGACGACAAGGGCTTCACGCTCGACGTGCTGCGCCTCGGCGCCGAGCGCGCCGAGGCGATCGCCGCGCGCACGATGCAGAAGGTGCACGAGCGGGTGGGACTGGTGCCGCGGCCGGACTGACGTTCGCGCGGCGTTGCCTAAGCTACGCCGGGCAGCCTGCAGCCTGGTCAAAGCTGACCGCCGCAAGGCGCCCGAGCGGGGGCCCCGCATCGCGCTTGAGTTGCCGCCACGTACGGTAGAATCGAGGGCAGAGCGACGAACCCAAGTGGTGGGAGATCGAGCGTGATCCTCAACAGCCAGGTGGCGGCCTATTTGGAGCGGTTGTCCCCGCCGCGCGATCCCCTGCTCGCCGAGATGGAGGCATACGCGGCGGAGCACAACGTTCCGATCGCCGGGGCGGAGACATCGGCGCTGCTCGCCATGCTGGCGCGTGGCTGCGACGCGCATCGTGTTCTCGAGATCGGCATGGCGATCGGCTACACGGCCCTGCAACTTGCGCGGGTGTTGCCGGCCGACGGCAAGGTCGTGTCGCTCGAGATCGATCCGAACATGGCCGCGATCGCGCGCGGGTTTCTCAAGCGCGACCCCGCCGGCCGCCGCGTCGAGGTCATCCGTGGCGACGCAAAGGAGACGATCGTCAGGCTGCAGGAGGCGTTCGACCTCGTCTTCATCGATGCTGAAAAAGCCGGTTATCCCGTATACGTCAATCTCGCCCTGGAGAGTCTCCGCCAACACGGGATGATCGTGATCGACAATCTGCTCATGGGCGGCCGGGTGGCCGCGGGCAAGGGCGACGCCCACTGGTCACAGCGCTCGGTCGACACCGTCGTGACCCTCAACCGCCGGCTCGCTGAGGATCCAAAGGTCGAGTTCGTGCTGATGCCGCTCGGCGACGGTGTCGGCCTCGTGCAGGCGCGCTGACGCGGTCGTGGTGGTCGACTGCGGCCGCGCGCGGATAGACTAGAGACGAGCGCGGCCCCGAGCCGGTGCAGAACGCGAGGAGAAGGCATGCTTACAGTCGAGACGGCGAAGTGGCGCCTGGAGCGCATGAAGGGCGCCGAGTTCCCGCTCGTGTTCTGGCGCGGCAGCGGGCGCGTGGTCGACGTCGGCGAGAGCTCGTTCGCGCTGCAGGTGCGCGGCAAGCGAGCCGACTACACATGGGACCGTCTCATGAACGTGTGGCAGCGACTGGAGACCAACCACAGCGTGTCGGTCGACGAGCTCGGAGGCGGCCACGACGCCGTGGGTATCGTGTCGCTGACGGCATTGCTGCAGGCCGACGACGTCGACATGGTCGCCGCCGACGGGCTGCTCCGCCTGCGCGACGCGCAAGGCGTACCCGTGCATCAGGACGCGCCCGCCCTCAAGCCACGCACCTGGAGTGTTTGGCGTCGCAAGATCGACGGGAGCTAGTCGATTCGGCGCGCCGGCGCAGCCGGCGCGCCCACGCTCCACCCGTGGCATCGATGAGGAGACGATGACCGCACTTCCCGACGGCTATACGCTGCGTCACCTGTCCGCCGACGAGTTGCCCGCCGCGCAGCTCGTCCTCGACGCGGCCGAGAGCGCTGACTCCGGCGAGCCGCGTCGTCACGAGATGGATATCGCCGTCATGGCGGCGACCACGATGCTCGACCTCGAGCGCAGCGTCTGGGTGGTGGTCACCCCCGACGGATTGTTCGCCGGCTGCGGCTTCCTGTGGCAGCCGCGTGCAGGCGACACCGAGTTCGTGGCCGAGCACTATGTCCACCCCGCGCACCGCAACAACGCCGTCGACGATGCTCTCATCGACGCGACCGAGCGCCGGGTCGCAGAGCTGCACGGCGAGATGCCCTCCGTGAACCGCCTGGTGCTCACCTGCGAGGATTCCAACGCGCGGCGACGCGCTTCACTGCGGCGCCGCGGCTACGAGCATGTGCGCGACTTCTATAGCATGCGCATCGACCTCGCTCCGGGTCGTCCGCCCGCGCGGTGGCCGGCCGGCATCGAGGTGCGGCCGATCCGCCCCGGCGTCGACGACCGCGCCGCCCACGCCGCCTCCGAAGACGCCTTCGCGGAGCACTACCTGTTCGGGCCGACGTTGTTCGACGAGTGGCGCACCTGCACTCTGGATCGCGACGACTGTGACCCCTCGCTCTGGCTGCTCGCCTGGGATGGCGACCAGGTCAGCGGCCAGGTCTGGGCGGTGGCGCGCGATGAGGGCGCGGCGGCCGACGTGGGCATGGTCGAGGACCTCTCGGTGCGCAAGCCCTGGCGCGGCCGGGGTCTCGGCCTGACGCTCCTGGACGAGGTCTTCAGGCTACTGGGCGATCGGGGCTGCGCCTCGGCGCGGCTGTTCGTCGATGTTCAGAACGCGACCGGCGCGCTGCGGCTTTACGAACGCGCCGGCATGCGCGCGGAGCGCCGCATCCTGGGGCTCGAACGGCGTCTGGAATAGAGCGGGGGCGGGGTGTGCATTCGCACACCCCGCCCCCGCGACAAGGCCCGTGCGCCGTGCGAAAAGCCGCTCGGCGCACGCTCGCTTCTAGTTGATCTGCCGGTCGAACTTCATCGTCACCGGCATCTCGCGGCGACCCATCTCGGCGATGAACTCGTCGCGCACCGGGCGGTCGAGGAGCTCGGGCGCGATCACGCCCGGGTCCTTGATCTTGCCCTCGACCATGAGCTCGGCGTAGATCGACGCGGGAGTACTGGTGCCGTACGAGACGCACGTGGCGCCGGGGATCAGCTGGTTGACGCGCTTGATGTCGGGGCCGACAACCGTGTAGGTGTAGCTGGCAGGCTTGCCGCCCTTCTCGCCGATGCAGTCGACGACCTGCACGCCGATGTCGAGGATCTTGCCGTCGAGCGCCAGCCGCGCGAGCTCCTCGGCCGGCGGGTTGGGCGTAAGGGTGGCGACGTACACGTCGATCGGACGCACTTTGCTGCCGTCCTTGAGCGAGACCGGCTGCTTGCTGACCATGCCGCTGCCGACGAACGCGAGGTCGGCGTCGATCGCCTCTTCCAGGGTGCCCATCTTGAAGTCGACGTACTTGAGACCCTTGTCGCCGAACTTCTTCGGCAGCAGGCGCGGCAGCGTCGTGACCTCTTCGTGGTCGTGGCAGATGCAGCAACCGAGGCCGAACGGCTCGGGGAACTTGTAGAACTCCTTGCGGCCGAAGATCTCGACGCGCTTGAACTCGCCGTCTTCGAACAGCAGCGGCGGCTGGGCGCAGTCGGTGTAATAGGTCTCCTGGCTCCAGACCTGCAGCGGCACCGGCGAGTCGAAGAGCGCGAAGTCTTTGATGCGGATCTCGAAGCACCGGTCGAGGTCTTCGTAGCCGTTGG
>PKYG01000027.1:0-6418 GCA_003132585.1 Actinomycetota bacterium | reverse complement strand
CAGGCGCGCATGATCGCCATGTTGAACGTCGGGACCACCGCGTTGACCACCAGCTTGGCGCCCGCGGCCGCGGCGGCGACCGCGTCGCTGTCGGATGCGTCGATCTTGATGGCGGTGGTCTTGCCCGCGCCGACTTGGCCGGCGACGAACTTGGCACGAGCCTCGTCGTAGTCACCGAGGACGATCTCGGACACCGCCTTGTTGCGCCCGAGGTTCCAGGTGATGACCTGGCCCTGCATACCTGCTCCCACGATGAGTACCTTCATAAATCTATCCCTCCTCATGATCCCGCGCTCGACCCGCTTCCGGTATCCAACGACCTCGGGACCTGATTGCAGAGCTCGCCTCCGTGGGGAGAGGCGGCACACCGATGGTGTGACGTGATTGTCTCAGACCGGCGCGGGCGGCGGCAACTGCCTAAGTTGACCATCGTGCGAAGTTCTGCAGGTGGTCGACAACGGTGGCCGCGAAGGGTAGAACCTGTGGGACGGCGAGAGCAGGAGGCGAAAGTGCACGAGCTCGGCATCACCCAGGGCATCATCGATCGCGCCCGCGAGGCCGCGCACGGCGCCGGCAGCGAGCGCGTCAGCGACCTCTACATCATCATCGCGCCGGCGGCCGACTTCACGCAGGAGTCGATCGAGATGTACTTCGAGATGCTCGCCGGCGAAGACCCGCTGTTCGCTGGCGCCAAGCTGCACTTCGAGGAGCGACCGGTGGCCGCACTGTGCCTCGCCTGCGGCGAGGAGTTCGTCACCGACGCGCGGCAGCCGGCGTGCCCGATGTGCCGCTCGTTCGAGGTGCGGCTCGACCCGACGGCGCCGATGGTCCAATTGCGCGAGATCGGCGTCGACGATGACACGGCCGCGGAAGACGAAGCCTAGCGGATGATGCACGCGCGTCAGTCGATCGGTTCGAGGAAGTACGACATCTGCGGGGCGCGACCGAGGCTCGCCTCGAGGCGAGCGTACGGTCGCGCCGCAGTCACAAGCGCGAGGTAGGCGCCCTTCTTGGCGGCGAGGCGCGCCTGCGACTCGCCGACGTCTAGGTTGAAACGGTGCTTCTGCAGCGCCGGGAATAGCGACGAGACGAGCATCGCGGCACTGTGCCGTTTCGAATAGGCGCGCGTTGCCGCCACCCGCAAGCCGCTGGCCGAAGCCACGCGGCGGAAGCTGCGGTCGTCGAAGTGGTACAGATGACGCGGCAGATCGAGCGCCAGCCAGCGCGGACCGAGAAAGCGCGCCTGGAGTGAGTCGAAGCGCGGCAGCGAGATGACCGCGACCAGCCCTCCCGGGGCGAGCAAGGCGCGAGCACGGGCGAGGTCGGCGACGGGGTCGTGCACGTGCTCGAGCACACTCGAGAGGACGACGGCGTCGAACGTGGTCGCGGGCAGTGGGGCGTCCTCGAAGCGACCCGCGATGACGTCGAGGCCGCGTTCGTCGCGGGCCCGCGCAGCGCCGTCCGGTGTCGGCTCGACGCCGCTCACGCGCCAGCCGTCGGCGCGCGCCGCCAGCAGCAGGTCGCCGGCGCCGCAGCCGACATCGAGGAGCCGGCCGCGCTGCGGCCGCAGCGCGGCCATCCAGCGCACGATCTCACGGTGCTGGCGGCGCTGGTACCACTCCTCGAGGCGGCGCAGCTGGCCATGCCGCCCGGTGTGGTAGTGCGGATAGTAGTCGCCGATCTCCTGTGGCGTCGGCCGCGGGTTGGTGTAGGCGAGCCCGCAACGGCGGCAGCGGACGACGGTGAAGCGATTCGCGCTCGCCCCGTCGTCCGCGCCTCGTCCTTTGACCGCGCCCCGGCTGGCGTCGAGCCGGTCGACGGCGGTCACGACCGGGTCGCTCTCGATCGAGCCGCAGAGGATGCAGGGTACGCTTTCCAAGGTGGCGCTACGCGCGACGCCGGTAGCCCGGCGCCGTCATCGCCGGTTGCACCGCGTTGGCGATCAACAGGAGCAGCACGAGGTTGAAAATCGTGAACTGGCCGATCTCGCGCTTGCTGAACGGGCGCAGGCCGACGACGATCGAGAAGTAGATGATCGCCGACCGCAGGCGATCTGCCAGAGCGGCAGGGCGGAGTGGAATACCGCTCACCTCCAGTTCAGGGATGGAAATGGTGGAGCATAGCGGAATCGAACCGCTGACCTCCTGGGTGCGATCCAGGCGCTCTCCCAGCTGAGCTAATGCCCCACCGACAAGAAATCCCCGTGAGGGGAGCCTTCTTATACCCCAGATCGGCCGCTCTGAGCAACATGCGGCTGGAGCGGCCCGGGTGGGAGCGCCGGCACAACGGCGTGAGCGGCGGGGCGCCCGGCGCCCCGCCGCTCACCGAACCGTCTTCCCCGGCCGTCAGCTCAGGCCGTACGGGGGGTACTGGTCGCAGAGCCCGTAGGTGAATGCATTGATGCGGGTCGTCCAACGCATCACGCCGACGACGAATCCGTGCATGCCTGCCGGGAACTTCCCGGTGAAGAGGACGACGATCTGGCTTTGGAACCACACCATCGCCATCGCCAGCATCACGAAGAGGAAGACGATCATCTGCGGGAGCAGCGCCAGCATCTTGATCGGGATGATGGTCATGATCGCCCAGGCGCGCGAGCTCTGCTCCGGATAGGGGATCGTGAGACTGACCGGCGAGAGATCGTCATTCGGTGTGAACGGCGGAAAGTCGTCGCGCAGCCCGTACATGAAGACGCTGATCTGCATGTTCCAGCGCATCACCTTGACCATGAATGCGTGCCAACCCTGAGGGTACTTGCCGGTGAAGAGCACGACGATCTGACTGATGAAGAAGATGAATCCTACGGCGATGCTGAAGACTGCGAGAAGAATGGAGTGGACGATCAGTGCGATGAACTTCAGCGGGATGATGTTGAAGAGCGCCCACATGCGCGAGCTCGTCTCCGGGCGCTCGATCTGGAGGTCGACCGGGTAGGTGGTTGCTGTCATCTGTGCCCCTTTCGCTTGGCCGCCACGTGCCTACGGGCCGGCCACGCGTCTTCTGACCGTCCTCGTACCACTGTTCTCTGCGAGCGCGATTCTCCCTGCCGTCGGCGGCTCCTTTTGGGCTGCGCGACCCATGGCGTAGACTAGCCCGAAACACAAGGGGAGCCGCTCGTGAAGATCACCGCCGTCCATGTGGAGAATCTGCTCCTCGACTACGACGAGCCGTTCGTCATCGCCTCGTCGGCGCTCACGTCCGGTCCCTGTAACCTGGTGCGGGTCGAGACCGACGAGGGCCTCGTGGGCCTGGGCGAAGCCTGCGCCGGTTTCGAATTCACGGGCGACACGCTCTGGACAGTGCAGGACGTCATTAACGAGTACCTCGGGCCGGCGATCGTCGGCAAGGACCCTTCGCGCATCGAAGAGATCGTGCGCATCTGGGACCGCGAGCTCTGGGCGGTCGGCAACCAGGCGGCGAAGGGCGGTGTGGAGATGGCGCTCTGGGACCTGCTCGGCAAGGCGACGGGGCGCCCACTCTTCGATCTCATCGGTGGGCGCACCCGTGACGCCCTCACCGAAGTCGTCGCGTTTGGCTGGGACGAGCCCGAGGCGCTCGCCACGAAGACACGCGCGATGCGCGCCGAGGGCGTCACGATCTTCAAGATCAAGGTCGGGGACGTACCCGAGAAGGACGAGCAGCGCGTCGCGGCGGTCCGCGAAGCGGCCGGCCGCGACGCGCGCATCACGGTCGACGCCAACCAGGGCTGGTGGGACGCGAAGACCGCTGTGCGTGCGATCAAGCTACTCGACCCGTATGGCATCGAGTTCGTCGAGCAGCCCGTGCGCATGGACGATCTCGATGGCGCACGCTGGGTGCGTGAGCGCGTCGACGTGCCGATCGCCCTCGACGAGAGCGTGCGCGGCCCGCGCGAAGCGCTCGCCTGTGTCAAGGCCGGCGCCTGCGACATGTTCGTCGTTAAGCTGATGAAGACCGGCGGCATCCTCAACGCGCTCAAGGTGAACGCCATCGGCGAAGCCGCCGGTGTGACGATCATGATGGGCAACATGGGTGAGAGCTCGCTCGGACTGGCGGCGCATCTGCACGTCAACATGGCGCTCGCCAATGCCGTGCACGCCGACGCCGACGTGCCAGGGCGGCCCGGCGGGCTCAAACGGGACATCGCCGCCGGGCTCACAACCGAGCTGCGCGACGGCGTATCGGTGGTCAAGGTGTCCGACGACCCCGGCATCGGCGTGACGCTCGACCAAGAAGCGGTGGCCGCGCAGCGCGTCGCGCGGCCCTGGCAGTAGAGGAGGCAGGGTGGACGCCGACAAGGTACGCAAAGCCTGGGAGCGGGCGGCCGCCAAGGCGGCGACGGCTGGCGGCCGCCCGGAGCGCACGATGGCGCCGATCCTGCGCGACGACGTGCCCACCTTCATCGAGGCGCCCTTTGCCGGCTCGGTCGCCGAACTCGAGGGCGCCGGCGTGGCCGTGCTCGGCATCCCCTTCGAGGGCGTCAAGCTGCTCGATCCGGTGACGTATGCGCCGGCGCCGGCGGCGCCGGCGCCCGACGGCTCGATCTACTTCCGCTCCGGCGCCGACAAAGGGCCGGAGGCGATCCGCCGACACTCCGTGTTCTACTCGCTGCGCCACGGACGCGGACTGATTCCCGAGACCGATCGCGACCTCGTGATTGCCGACCACCTGAGGGTCGTCGACTACGGTGACGTGCTGGTCGTGCCGGGCGATGTCGAGGCGAGCTTCATGCGTTGCCACGAGAAGCTCGCCGACATCTACGCGGCCGGCGCCGTGCCGATCGTTTTCGGCGGCGATCACTCCATACCGATCCCGGTGCTCCAGGTGCTCGCCGGCAAGCTCAGCGGCAAGCTCGGCATCGTCGCCTTCGACTCGCACTTCGACATGAGCTTCGAGCCGAAGTACTGGGCGGGCTCGCAGTGGGCGCGCGCCTTCGAGCTCGGCGTTGTCGAGCCGGAGAACTTCGTGGAGATCGGCATCCGCGGCGTGCGTGAATCGCTTGCCGACAAAGCCGTCGCCGACGAGCTCGGATACCGCTACTTCACGATGACGGACGTCGACGAGCTGGGTATTGAGACCGTTGCTCAGGAGGCTCTGGAGGCGGCCACGGCGGGCACCGAAGCCTTGTACATCTCGCTCGACATCGACGTCGTCGACCCGGCGTTCGGTGGCCAGAAGTACCCCGACCCCGCGGGTCTCGGCGCGCGCGAGCTGCTGCGCGCGTTGCGCGTGCTCTCGCGCGGCCATGTAGCCGGCTTCGACATCTGCTGTCTGGCGCCGCGCTACGACCTGCAGGGGCACCTCAGTCAGCTTGCCGCGCGGGCCGCCGTTGAGGTGATCGCCGGCCTCGCGCTGCAGAGGCCGTAGGCGGCGCTGCAGCGATCTTGGCCGGCCAGGCGGCGCCCCGCTCGACCCGCTGCCGACGCACGGTCGACCGCGTTGCCGGTCCCTGCCTGCCCGCAGTCGTTGCCGATCTGGCAACGTAGGCACTCGTTCTATTCAGCGGTCTGGGCTGGCGACGATACCTGAACCAGAGCTGGAGAAGAAAGGAGGATCGCGATGACTCGTGAAGAGAAGAATCAAGCCGTCGACAACCTGCTCGCTCGCTACGAAGACGTGGGAGCGACGCTCGTCGACGATGATCAGAGTCTTTGTCGCCTCCTGAGGACCCTCCACACGGACGTCGCCGACCGTGAGGTCGGCGAGTATCTCTGCTCGTTCTTGACAGCCTAGGGTCACGGGGCCGCGGTCGCTGCCTAGGCTACTCCCTGCCGGCGACTACGCTGCGTAGTGCGGCGACGATGTCTGGGTCGTGATGAGGAGCCGCCGTCGTGAGGAACTCGTTGAGCGCGGCCGTGTCGGAAGCGAGACCGCGCTCCAGGCAATCGAGCACCACTTGGTGGTAGGCCTTCGCCACGGTCGCCACCTCTCCCGGCATCCCTTCATCGGCGCCGTGGTCATCGCCATGCGTCACAGACTCGACCACGGCGCGCACGCCGGCTTCGTCGAGGGCGACCCGTGACGCGATCGCGCTGGCAAGCCGCGTGAGCGCGTCTGACGCCCGCTGTTCGAAATGCTCACGCGCGTCGCTGAGTTCGGTGAAGGCGACGAGATAATCCTGGTGCCCGCTGGGTGCCTCCGCCGCAGAATCGGCCGCCTCCGTGCTTGCGAACGCCATCACCCGGTTGCGCCCGCGACGCTTGGCCAGGTACATCGCCCAGTCGGCCTTGTCGATCAGCTCTTCCTTGGAGATCGCGTCGGCGGGCGCTACGGCGACGCCGATCGAGATCGTCAGCTCATCGTTCTCCGGTGCGAAACGCGCCGCGGCGATGCTCGCGCGGATGCGCTCGGCGACCTCGAGCGCGCCCCCGAGGTCGGTGTCGATCAGGATCGCCGCGAACTCCTCGCCGCCGTAGCGCGCCGCCAGGTCGACGTGGCG
>PKYG01000057.1 GCA_003132585.1 Actinomycetota bacterium | reverse complement strand
ACGAGCCGCATCTGCAGCGCGTGTCTCGCGACCATCAAGTTGAAGCTCGCGATGCCCAGCGTGCGCCGGTTGGACTTGATCGTGGCGCGCACCGTGTCGAGCGCGTGCACGGCGGCAGCGTACTCGGACACCTGACCGGAGATCTGCGCGTCGAGAGAGGAGACCTGGGCGGCCAGTCGGGCGACGTCACTCTTCGACACCGCCGCCGCGGGGCCGGCACACAGCGTCGCCGCTGCTACGCTCAGTGCGAGCGCGATGGTGGCGACTATGAGAGCGCCGAACGCAACGGCGCGGCCGCGAGTGTGGGCGGCGGGGAGTTCAGAAGAGCGACCTTGAGGCAACGGCGTCTCCTTTTGGCCCCCGAACACTACCAAACGGCGGGGACGGCGGCAACAACCCCTTGCGCGGAAGAATTCAACGTTTGTAGAATTCAACACCTGATGAGTTCTGCGCGGCGCCCCGCGGGCGCCGCGCACCAGCCGCCTTGGAGGCCAGCCATGTGGGCGATCGTCGTCAAGGAGTTCCGCCAGCTACGCCGTGACCGGCGCACGGTGGCGATGCTCTTCCTCCTTCCCTTCCTCTTCCTGATCGTCTTCGGCTACGCCGCGAGCTTCGACGTCAAGACCGTTCCGACGGTCGTCGTCGGCCCGCTGGCGACGACCGTCGCCGCTCACCTGCCCGGGCAGTTCGACGTCGTCGGTGTGCACCCGGCCGATGGGTACACCCAGGCGTTCAACGAGCTCCGCAACGGCAAGGCGATCATCGCCATCGTCACACCAGCCAGCCTTGACGCGCGCAACGCGCAGATCCTCATCGACGGCACGGAGCTGCTCGCCGCGCGCACGGCGATCACCGGGTTCAGCCAGATGAAGGCCCTGTCGAGCGGAGTCCCAACGATCAATCAGGGACCCGGTCAGGCCTACTACGCCCTCAAGCTGCCGACACTCAAGGTCCTGTTCAATCCCGAGCTGCGTACCTCGGTGATCATGATCCCCGGTCTCTGCGGCATCATCCTCGTGTTCGTCGGCACCGTGGCGACGGCCCTCGGAGTGGTTCGCGAGCGCCAGGCGGGCACGCTCGAGCAGCTCGCGGTGATGCCGTTCCGTGCCTGGCAGGTGTTCCTCGGCAAGATCGCCCCGTACTTGCTGATCGCCGTCATCGACATGGCGCTCATCGTCGGCGCCGGCCTGCTCGTGTTCAACGTGCCGTTCCGCGGGTCGGTGCTCACATTCGCGTTGGGGGCGCTGCTCTTCCTCTTCGTCACGCTCGGCGTGGGCGTGCTGATCTCGACCGTCTCGCAAACCCAGGGGCAGGCGATCCAGCTCTCGATCATGACGCTGCTGCCGCAGATCCTGCTCTCCGGACTCTTCTTCCCGCTGTATTCGATGGCCGCCGGCGTGCGCTGGATCTCGTACGTGCTGCCGATGACCTACTTCGTCAAGGTGGCGCGCGGCGTGATGGTCCGCGGCACCCCGTTCGTGGCACTCTGGTTCCCGCTGTCGATGCTGGCCGTGCTCGGCGCCGTCGTGTTCACGTTGTCGGTGCTGCGCTTCCGCCGCGACCTGGCGCCGGCCGGCGCCAAGGACGAAGACGGAGCGGATGTGGCGGAGGCGAGCGCGTGAGCGTCGCGGCAGAAAGCGACGTGAGCGGCGCCGCTGCAGGCGGCGCGAGCGGAACGTCGATGCACCGCGCCGCCGGTGAGTGGGGCGTGAGTGGACTGACGATCAACTACGGGCGCCGCCCGGCGCTCGTCGATGTAACGCTCGCCGTGCCCGGCGGCGCGATCACCGCCGTGGTCGGCAGCGACGGCAGCGGCAAGACGACGCTGGCGCGGGCACTGGCCGGTGCACTGAAGCCATCGGCCGGCAGCGTGCGGCGGCCGGCTTCGCGCCGCATCGGCTACGTGTCGGCCGCATCCGGCGTCTATCGCGACCTCACCGTCGACGAGAACCTCGAATTCACCGGCGGCGCATACGGGCTGCGCGGCGCCGCGCTCCGCGAGCGCGCCGCGCAGCTCCTCACGCGCACCAGGCTGACCGACGCGCACGACCGACTCGCCGGCAATCTGTCCGGCGGCATGCGCCAGAAGCTCGCCTTCGCGATGGCCGTGCTGCACGAGCCCGAGCTGCTGATCCTCGACGAGCCGACCACCGGAGTGGACCCGGTGAGCCGCGCCGAACTGTGGCGGCTGATCGCCGGCGCCGCCGCGGCGGGCACCGGCGTGCTCTTCGCCACCAGTTACCTCGATGAGGCCGAGCGGGCGAGTATGGTGCTAGTACTCAACCGCGGTCGCGAACTCGTCGGTGGCGACCCGGCCGCCATCGTCGCGGCGTTGCCGGGCGCCATGTTCACCGTACCGGTCGCGGGGCGCCGCGACGGAAGCGGCAGCGAAGGCGACGCCGCCGCCGAACCCGGAGCCGCCGAGGCCGTGCTCGATGGCCGAGAGGCGCCGTACCGCTGGCGTCGCGGCGCCGACTGGCGCGTGTGGTCGCCGGGCGGCGCGCCGCCCGCCGGAGGCACGGCGGCGCGCGTCGACTTGAGCGACGCCGTGATCGTCGCGTCACTGCAGGCGCGAGAGGGGGCGGCATGACCCAGAGCGGCGAGATGCCCGCGAACGGCGGCGGCGCTTCGCGCCCCGCCTCCCCCGCCCCGCCGCTCGTCGCCGTGCGCGCCGTGACGCGGCGCTTCGGCGACTTTGTCGCCGTCGACGCCGCGGATCTGACGGTGGGGCCGGGCGAGGTCGTCGGCCTGCTCGGCGCCAACGGCGCCGGCAAGACGACTCTGATCCGGCTCATTCTCGGTTTGCTGCGCCCAGGCAACGGGCGCGTGCGCCTCTTCGGCGAACCACCGTCGCGGCGCACGCGCCGTCGCCTGGGCTACGTCCCCCAGGGCCTCGGCTTGTGGGAGGACCTCACCGTCACGGAGAACCTCGAGTTCTCGGCGGACGCGTTCGCCGTCGCCGCCCACTCGACTCGCGCCGACGCACCGGCGGCGACGCGCTCAGCTCGCGCCGACGCCTCCGCGGCCGACGCAACCGCACGAGCGTACGGCGGCGCGGAGCCGCTTGACGCCGACCTCCGCGCCGCCCGCGACCAACTCGTCCGCGACCTGCCGCTCGGGCTGCGCCGCCGCCTCGCCTTTGCGGCGGCGCTCGCGCACCACCCCGATCTGCTCGTTCTCGACGAGCCCACATCGGGCGTCGACCCACTCGCTCGCGCCCGCCTCTGGGACACGATCCACGCGACAGTCGAGGACGGCGCCGGCGCGCTCGTCACGACGCACTACATGGACGAGGCCGAGCAGTGCGACCGCCTCGTCGTGATGGCGCAGGGCGTCGTCATCGCCCAAGGTACGATGCGCGCCATCATCGGCGCCGCGACGGCGGTCGAAGTCGAGGCCGACCACTGGGAGGCGGCGTTCGCGGCGCTCGACGCGGCCGGCCTGCCGCTGGCGCTTGCCGGCCGCCTGCTGCGTGTGCCTGGCGGCGACCAGGCGCGCGTGCGGGCTGCGCTCGCCACGGGCGCCGTCGCCGCCCGCATCAGGATTGTCCCGGCAACATTCGAGGAAACATTCGTGACACTAGCCACCGCCCGACAGGAGAACTCGTGAACGAACTTTCCGCTGCCGCTGTTCCAGACAACGGCCACCCGCACAAGTGGCTCATTCTCTCCGCCGTCTCGCTGGGCATGTTCATGGCCCTGCTCGACGTCACCATCGTCAACATCGCCATCCCGGCGATCACGACCGACCTGCACGCGAGCTACGCGACGATCTCGTGGGTGCTCAAC
>PKYG01000051.1:31422-31576 GCA_003132585.1 Actinomycetota bacterium | reverse complement strand
CGACGGCCTGAGCCTTGCGTTCCGCCAGGCGCCTCAGCACCCGTTTGAACGCTTCGACCATGGCCGGGTCGAACTGGCCGCCGCGACAACGGTCGAGCTCCGCCAGGGACTCCGTATAGGTGTGCGCCTGCCGGTACGGCCGCCGGAAGCTCAT
>PKYG01000051.1:13334-31316 GCA_003132585.1 Actinomycetota bacterium | reverse complement strand
TTGCCGATGTCGTGCAGGTAGGCCGTCTCTTCGGCGCCCTCGAGCGTCTCGGGGTCCCAGCCCAGCTCCCTGCCGAGGAGCACGATGTAGGCCGCGACACGCGCCGCGTGGCCCAGCGTGTAGTAGTCCTTGGCGTTGAGCGCCGAGCTCAGCGCCTTGAGGTTGCTGAGGTGCATGAGCTTGATGTCGCGATAGAGACTGGCGTTGTCGATCGCCAGACCGGCGACGCGTGAGACCGCCTCCGCGGTGGCGATCTCCTGCGTGCTGAACGTTCGCTGGCGTTCCACCTCGACCAGGTTGACGACGGCGACGACGCGGTCTTTGGCAACGAGCGGAACGGTGAGCACGCTCGTCTCGTTCCACGCCGCCATCGCCGCGCTCTCGATGTCGTTCAGCAACGGATCGTCTCTGCCCAGCACGGCGACCGGGGCGCGGGAATCGACCGCCAGTTTGGTCGCCGGCCAATCGGCGAGAACGACCGCCTCGCCGACTTTCTCCTCGCTTGGCAGCCCGTCGATGAAGCGCGCGACGCAGCGGATGACGTGCCCCTCGTCCTCGAGCAGGTGGACGTCGCAGCTCCCGAAGCCCATGCTCTCGCACAGGCTCCGGGCGACGGCCGTCATGACCTCGTCGATCTCGAGCGTCGCCGACAGCTCGAGGCTCGTATCGGCGACCAGCGCGAGCCGCTTGGCGGCCTCGTCGAGATCGTTAAAGAGCGAGGCGTTGCCGATCGCCTGGGCGGCGATCTGCCCGAGGCCACGCAAAAGGTCGATGTGTTCCCAGGCTCGCGGCTCGTCGGAATACAGGTTGGCCAGGCCGATGATGTTGCCCTGCA
This sequence comes from Actinomycetota bacterium, assembly GCA_003132585.1. GTDB lineage: Bacteria > Actinomycetota > Thermoleophilia > UBA2241 > UBA2241 > PALSA-647. Next base: position 30,481 of record PKYG01000051.1, on the reverse strand, counting down.
CCATCAACGGCAGGTTCACCACCCCGCGAAAGCCCCATTCGATGGCGTCCGCACGGTCGAGATCGGTCGACCGCGGATCGTCGACCACATCGGTCACCGCGACGGGCACCATATCTCCGACGGCGATCCTCCAGAAGGTGTTGTCGGCGAGCCGGTAGCGCAAGCCGACGTTCGCCGGCTGACGCACGCCCTCTTTCACCGAAGCAATCACCCGCATCATGTCGCCCTCTGCGGCGTAAATCTCGCACTCCTCGCAGCTGGCGATCTCGCACATGCGGTTGCCGATCGTGTACAGCACCTCGTCCAGGTCCAGAGAGGCGCCGAAGGTCAGGCCCGAGTCGACGAGCAGGCGCAGCTCCTGAGTGCTCTCTTCGAGGCGCTCGACCAGCAGCGCGTTGTCGAGCGCCCCAGCGACGATCGGCGCCACGCTCTGCAGGAAGTCGCGACTCTCCGCCCAGTCACGCGGCTTGACGTCGAAGACGTCGATCGTGCCGACGACGCGGTCTTCGACCACCAACGGCACGCAGATCTCGCTCTGCAGCCCGAACTCGGCCATGCGCCCGCGTTCATAGGTCGTGAGCCGCTCGTCGTCGAGGCTCTCGACGACGAGCGGCTCACGGGCCATTACCGCGCGTTCGGTCGTCGGGAACGTGGCGAGAGTGCCCGTCCAGCCCACCCGCTCGTCGGGATTGCCGATCTTGTCGAACCCGGCGAGCAGGTGCAGCCAACCATCCTCGATCGAGTAGATCTCGCACGTGTCGGCAGCGACCGCCTCGATCAGGCGCTGAGCCATGGCGCCGACGATCACGTCGGTGTCGCGCGTCTGCGACGCCAGTCTGCCGACGTCGACGAGATGGTGGAGCATCGCGTTGTGGCGCTCGGTCACTGCGAGCAGCAGCGACTTCTCCAGTGATCCCGCGAGCAGTTGGGCGGCCCCTCTGAGATAGTCCATCAGGTCGGCGAAGTCGCGTTGGTGATCGTCGAAACCGACGAGGAAGCCCACGACGCGGTTCTCGACGATCAGCGGCACGCAGACTTCGCTGACAAGCGCGTTCTCTGCACGCAGGCGGCGCTCCTTCTCCGAGAGTCGGGAGTCGCTCAGGCTCTCGATCACCACCAGCTCCCGAGTGGCGAGCGCTTCCGCCTCGGCCGCCCAGTTGCTGACATTGTCCGGCCAGCCCACGAGTTCGGCGGAGTAGGAGCCGGTCGGGTCGCAGCCGGAGACAAGCCGCAGCGTGTCGCCCTCGAGCGCGTAGATCTCGGCACAGCGCACCTTCGCTCCCCGCGCGAGCAGCTGCGACACTTCGTCGGCGACCTCGTCGAAGTCGCGTGCCCCGGAGACCAGGGAGCCCAGTTCGACGAGGTCGTGGAGCGCGCGGTTGCGCTCCTCCACCCGCTCGACGAGGGCAGCGTTCTCGTAGGCGTGTGCGGCCACCCGGGCGAGACTCACGGCGAACTCGAGATCGGCGCTGAAATCGTGCGCCTCCGTATCCTCGAGCTCGACCACGCCGATCACCTCCTCGCGGACGATCATCGGGATGGCGAGCAACCCCCGGTAGCCGTACTGCGCGAGCACAGCGCGCGCGGCCGGAGACAAGTGCGGGTCGTCGATGTCGCTCACGACTTGCGGTTCGCCCGTGCGTAGCGCTCGCTCGGTCGTGGGCCAGTCGGAGATGGGGTAACTGTGACCCTCGTACCGCGAATCGAACACGCCATGGTCCCAGGACACGAGTACATGGAAGCACTCGCCTTCGACCGCATAGATGTCGCAAACCGGCGCGCCGGCCAGCTCCGCCAGGCGGCGCGCGACNNGGCGCCGCCTCGGCGCGGCCACCCGCCGTGAGCAACTCCTCGATGTCGCGCCGCCGGTAGCGGCGATGGCCGCCGGGGCTTGTGAAGCACGGCACCGGACTCTTCTCGCCGGCGCGCCGCAGGGTGTTCGGGCTCATGCCGAGGAGGGCGGCGGCCTCGCGCACACGCAACCACTCGCGGCGGCTGCCGCCGGACAAGGCTCCCGGACCACCGTCGCTCATGTGTCTCCCGCAGAGAACATCATGCGCGTAACTTAACCAATTTTGACAGACATCGCCAGCGTAACCACAGCCGCTGACCCCGTCATCCATAGCCAGAGCAGACAACGCCGATGGGTGGACCGGTAGACTGTGAGCAACCGTGAGAGCGCAGCAGCACGATCGATTGGTGGGTGGGCCGCCGGAAGGCTTCAGCGTCCGGCGACCGACCCGCGCCGACCTGCCGATGTTGCTCGCGCTCATCCACGCCGACGAGACGTGGCGCCACGGCGAAGCCTCGGAGACCCTGGAGCAGCTCACGGCACGGTACTCTGTGCCGGGTCTCGACCTCGCACACGACACCTGGCTCGCCGCCGACGACTGCGGAGCGATCGTCGGCGAGTCGTGGGTGTGGGCGATCGATCGCCACGTCGACTTTTGGGGCATGGTAAACATCCATCCGCGCTACGCCGGCGGTCCCCTGGCGTCCTACCTGATCGCGGTCGCGGAGGCGCGGGCGGGCGAGCTCGCCCTGCCGCCCGCGCCGGGCCGCACCACCGATCTGGCTTTCTACTGCGCGACCCGCGCCCGCGAGCTGCAAGACGCTCTGGCCGCCGCCGGCTACGCGCTCGTGCGCCATTCGTATCGCATGACGATCGACCCGCGGGCCCGGTGCGAAGCGCCCGAGTGGCCCGCGGACATCGTCGTGCGCCCGCTCGACCTCGAACGCGACGGCCCGGCGGTGCACGCCACTCTCGACGAAGCCTTCGCGGAGCACTTCCGCTTCACGCCGATTCCATACGAGCACTGGATCGCGGAGCTGCGCGGCAACCCGGCGTTCGACGAATCGCTTTGGAAAGTCGCGTGGGACGGCGAACAGGTCGCCGGCGCCCTCGGCGCATACGACTACGGCACCCTCGGCGAGATCGATCCCCTCGGATTGCGCAAGGCGTGGCGCGGCCGCGGGCTGGCGAAGTCGCTCCTGCGCAGCGCCTTCGCCGACTTCGCCGCGCTCGGCACAGAGAAGGTCTGCCTCTACGTCGACGCCGGGAACGCCACCGGCGCCGTGCAGCTCTACGAGAGTCTAGGCATGTGTGTCGCCGAGGAGCACGGCACCTGGTTGAAAACGCTGTTTGGGGTCACTTCAGAATGACGATCTGGCTGGCGGTGGCCTGCACCGGGTAGGACTCGGCCACCGCCCCGGTGAACGTTGCGGCGACGATCTGACCGACGCGCAGGTAGCTGAAGTCGACGGCGTGGCGGCCCTGCGCGTCCTCAAGGTAGATCCGCGTCTTGTCGGTCACGGTCACCGACGCCTTATCGAAGCTCGTGTCGCTCTGGAGCTTGCCCTCGATCAGCACCGACCCGAGCACCCCCGCGCTCCAGCTGCCGTCGGCCGCGCTCAGCGTGCTGATCACGCCGCTGATGCTGGGGCCGCCGGCGACGTGCGCCGGCGGGGTGTCGACCGGCGGGGCCGGCTCGCCGCCCGGCGCCGCACCCGGTTCACCGCTCGGCGCCTCACCCGGCGAGCCCGGCTCGCTCGAGCCGCTCCCGCCCCGTTGCACGACGATCGGTCCGGTCACGGTGACGGTCACGGGATAGCCGTCGATCGCACTGGGGATCGTGCCCTTGCTCACCGGCGTGTCGCTGGAGAGGAAGACGTCGATGACCGGCGCGCCGCCGCTCTCGCCGATGCCGACACCGACAACACCGTCGATCGACATCAGCCGCGCCTCGTTGGCAGCCTTGACGGCTTCGATCGAGAGGGGTTTATTGGGCGCTGCGGAGCGACTTGTCGCCGCCCAGGCGGCGACGGCGCCAAGCAGCGCACAAGTTGCGACGACACTGACGACCACGATCTTGCGATTCATCGTTCGACCTCCTCGGACATCCTGCCAGAGGAAACGTCCCGGCGCTGCATTTGGTTCGCCGCATGGCTGCGCGACGGCAGTATGATCGACAGGTACGGCGGTCGACCTTCGAGGTCACGGTGCTGCGTCGCTGGTTGTTCCGGCTCATCCTGCACGGCTACGTGCTCGCGATCCTCGCGATCGCTCTTTCGACGGTGCTCTTCCTGCCCGGGCGGGCGACGTTCGCGAAGGGCCAGTGGGCCCTGCTCTACCTCCTCATCGTCGTGCTCGTCGCCGGCGCCAGCGGCACCGGCCCCGCCATCCTGGCCGCCATCCTCGGCTTCCTCGCATGGAACTTCTTCTTCCTGCCGCCGTACCACACGCTCGAAGTCCACGACGCCAAGGACTGGCTCTCCCTGGTCGTGTTCCTCGCCGTGGGCATCGTGATGGGCATCCAGACGGGGCGCATGCGCGACAGGGAGGCGCGCGCGGTCGCCCGCGAGCAGGAGACAGCCGTCCTCAACCGGCTCACGGCAGGGCTCGTGTCAGAGGCCTCGACCGAGAGGATGGCGGCCGGCGTGTTGGGCGAGATCGTCGATCTGCTGCGGGCGCGCTCGGCCACGCTCTTCGTCGACGTCGACGGCAACCTTGAGACCTTCTGCGAGACGCCGCCTTGCGACGTTCCCCAACCGGATGTGGCGGCGGCGGCGCAGTGGGTCTTCGACCACGACGCGCCGTTGGCGCAGGGCGACGCGCAGAGTGGCGGCCGCGCCTTTCTGCCGCTGCGCGGCGCCTCGGGCGTGGCCGGCGTGCTGAGCGTCGGCGCACGTGGCGACGGGCGGGCCTTCGACGATGACGAGACTCGCCTGCTGGCGTCGCTCGCCAACGTCATCGCCGTGTTCCTCGAGCGCCAGCGGCTGCAAGCGGCGGCGAGTGCCGCCGAAGCCTCGCGCGAGGCCGACCAGCTCAAGTCGAGCCTGCTGTCGTCGGTCTCGCATGAGCTCAAGACACCTTTGGCCGCGCTCACCGCCACGGTCAGCAACCTGCTGGAGAGCGACATACCCTGGAACGAGAAGAGCGTGCGCGACGAGCTGCGGTCGATCGTCTCCGACGTGGCGCGCCTGAACAACAGCATCGGCGCCCTGCTGGACCTGTCGCGGCTCGAGGCGCACGCATGGGAGCCGCGCCGCGAACCGTACGAGCTTGCCGACATCGTCGCCGCCAGCCTCGATACACTCCCCGCGCACGAGCGCGGCCGCATCGCTGTGTCGCTGCCCGACGAGCTGCCCCCGGTCGACGTCGACTTCGTGCAGTGGGCGCGTGTCATGCAGAACCTGCTCGAGAACGCCGTCGTGTATGCGCGCGGCGTTGCGCCCATCCGCGTCGGCGCGAGCCGGAGCGACGACGGTATCGAGATGTGGGTCGAAGACGAAGGCCCCGGCATACCCGGCGACGAACACGAGGCTGTGTTCGAGAAGTTCTACAGGGGACGGCACACCGACACCCGGGCGCCCTCAGGCACGGGCCTCGGCCTGGCCATCGCCCGCGAGATCGTGCGGGCGCACGAGGGACGCATCCGCATCGAGGACGTGCGCCCGCACGGGGCGCGGTTCCTCATCACGTTGCGGGGGACCGAAGGCGACGCCGAGGAGACGGAATGAGCGTTCCCGAACGCCCGACACACATCCTGGTCGTCGACGACGAGGAGCAGATCCGCCGCGCGCTCAAGTCGATCCTGGGCTCGCGGGGATACTCGCTCAGTCTCGCAACGACGGCGGCAGAGGCTCTGCTCAAGGCGATCGACGAGCCGCCCGACCTCGTCGTCCTCGACCTCATGCTGCCCGACCGCAGCGGCATCGAGGTCTGCCGCGAGCTGCGCACCTGGATGAGCGCACCGATCCTGATCCTGTCGGTGCGCTCAGCCGAGGCCGACAAGATCGCCGCGCTCGATGAGGGCGCCGACGACTACCTCACCAAGCCGTTCTCGGCCGGGGAGCTGCTGGCGCGGGTCAGGGCGCTGTTGCGACGGGCGGCGGCGCTCACGTCGCCGCCGCCCGTCGTCACGGCGGGCGACCTCGTCATCGACATCGCCCGCCGCCGCGTCACCTTACGCGGTGACGAGGTCGCCCTCACGCCGACCGAGTTCGACATCCTCGCCTTCCTCGGGCGCAATGCCGACCTCGTGGTCACCCAGAAGATGATCCTCGAGCACGTCTGGGGACCGGAGTGGGTCGAGGACGCCCAGACCTTGCGCGTCCATGTGAGCCATCTGCGCAAGAAAATCGAACCGTCGCCCGCGGGACCGCGCTACATCATCACCGAGCCCGGTGTCGGTTTTCGCTTGTCGGTGCCCGAAGCACCGGAGGGTTCGACAACCACCTGACGTTGCTGCCGCGAGGCCGGCGCCGCCAACCGTCACGAACTCTTTATGCCCGCGCCGCCGGATTCACGCGTCCTTAACGCCTCACCGGACACAATGATCGAAATGAGCTAGGGCGCTGAGGGCTTGCTTGCGGGGCCGATAGCCTCACCACCGCAGCGCCATCGTGGGAAGGGTCGACACATGTGGTTCGGCATCGTCTATCTGGGACTGCTCGCTCTGCTTCTGTTCGCGGTCTACGAGGGCGTCGCGCGAGGCCTTCGTCGCCACTAGGAGACGCCGACCGCGCCACGCCTGAAACCGGCGCCCCGCACTCGGCCTTTACAGACTCTTTATGCGATACGGCCCGCCCTTCACTGGGTCTTAACGGCACGCCGGGTAGTCTCTCATCAGACATGATCGTCGGGGAGTGGGCCCGGCGTTCCGGCACGCGAGGAGGCAGACGATGCTCATGCTGATCGGCGAAGCGGCGATCGAATTGATCTTCGTCGCCGCGGTCATCGTGGCTGTGTCGTGTCTCGCCTACCTGTTTTCGCTGACCGTGCGCGAACATAAGGAGTTGAAGGCTGCGGTCCACACGAGTGCCGCTGGCAGCAAGCACGCACCGGCGGATGCCCAGCCGTCCCAAAGCCTACGGCTGGGCATCGCCCGCCATCACGCAACGCCGTCGGGCTGAAGCCGACTGCGGGCGGCGATCTCCCAGCCGTCGATTTTCGGGGCGCTCGTTCCGAGCGCCCCTTTTCGTGCAAAGACATGCCCGACACGGGGCGACGAGTGTGCAGGAGGCGCAGTGATCGGTGGCGCGGGCATGTCGCTACGATGGGATTGGTGTGCCCGTCTCGCAGGCTGGGTAGGATGCGGGCGGAACCGTGGCCTTCGAGGGGGCAATCGTGGGTGACGTCATCTACCTACTGATCGTCGTGCTGTTCTTCATACTCTCGATCGGCTACGCGCGCATCGCGCCGAGGCTGTAGGGTCGGCCGTGAATCTCTCTTACCTCGTGCTCGGCATCATCGCGCTCGTGTTGATCGTGTACCTCTTCTATGCGCTGCTGAGACCAGAGAAGTTCTAGGGCGAGCCGAGGGGGATCATGGGCTGGGGGATCCTGCAGATCGTCGTGTTCGTCGTGTTGCTGGGGCTGATCGCCAAGCCCCTCGGCGCGTACATGGCTCACGTCTTCCGCAACGAGCGGACCTTCCTCGATCCGGTCGTGCGCCCCGTCGAAAAGCTGACCTACCGCCTGTGCGGCGTCGACGAGACGCGCGAGATGGGTGTCGTCGGTTACGCCATGTCGCTGCTCGTGTTCAACCTCGCCGTTCTGCTCTTCATGTACGCCATTCTGCGCCTCCAGGGGCACCTCCCGCTGAATCCGGCGCACATCCCGGACATGAGTCCTACGGTCGCCTTCAACACGTCGGTCAGCTTCGCTACCAACACGAACTGGCAGGTGTACGTCCCCGAATCTCAGGTCAGCCTGCTCTCGCAGATGCTGGCGCTCGCGCGTGAGAACTTCGTCTCGGCCGCGGTCGGCATAGCGGCCGCCGTGGCGTTCATCCGCGGCCTCACGCGTCACTCCGGCAAGCAACTCGGCAACTTCTGGGTCGACATGACCCGCAGCTTTCTCTACGTGTTGCTGCCGATCGCGATCATCGGCACCCTGGTCCTGGTGTCGCAGGGCGTCGTGCAGAACCTGGACGGCCCGAAGCATGTGGTGACGATCGAAGGGGTGACGCAGTCCATCGCGCAGGGCCCCTTCGCGTCGCAGGAGATCATCAAGGAGCTCGGCACCAACGGCGGCGGCTCGTACAACGCCAACTCGGCGCACCCCTACGAGAACCCCACGCCGCTGACCAACCTCGTAGAGATGCTGGCGATCCTCGCGATCCCCGTGGCGTTGACGTACACGTTCGGGCGCTTCGCCGGCAGCCAGCGACAGGGCTGGGCTCTGTTCGCGGCGGCGATGGTGATCCTGCTCATGAGCGTGACCGTGATGTATGCGAGCGAGCAGAAGGGCAACCCGATCCTGACGAAGCTGGGCGCAAGCCAGGCCTCGACCGCCACCCAGGCCGGCGGCAACATGGAGGGCAAGGAGGTCCGCTTCGGCATCGCCAGCTCCATCCTCTTCTCGACGGTCACGACGGACACCTCATGCGGGGCGGTCAACAACGGTCACGACAGTCTCACGCCGATCGCCGGCGGCACGGCGATGCTCAACATGGCTCTGGGCGAGGTGGTGTTCGGCGGGGTGGGGGTCGGCATTATGGGTCTCCTTGTCAACGCGATCCTGGCGGTGTTCATCGCCGGACTCATGGTGGGCCGAACGCCGGAATACCTGGGGAAGAAGATCGAGGGACGGGAGATGAAGCTCGCCGTACTGGCTGTTCTGTACTTCTGCGTCACGGCGCTGGGCTTCGCTGCGCTGGCTGCGATCGTGCCGGCCGGCAAGAATGCGGCCCTGAACCCCGGGCCGCACGGCCTTTCAGAGATTCTCTACGGCACGATCTCGCAGACCGGCAATAACGGCAGCGCCTTTGCCGGTCTCACGGCGAGCGGGCGGTTCTGGAGCACGATCGGCGGGTTCTGCATGATGTGGGGCCGCTTCTTCTTCATCATCCCGTGTCTCGCTCTCGCAAGCTCGCTGGCTGGCAAGAAGTCGGTGCCGCCCTCGCCCGGGACGTTCCCCACGACCGGACCGATCTTCGTCGTGCTCCTGGTCGGCGTCATCCTCATCGTCGGCGCGCTCACCTACTTCCCCGCCCTCGCGCTCGGCCCGATCGTCGAGCAGTTCCTCATGAATGCCGGCAAGTTGTTCGGGTGACGCGTGACCGCCACGGCTGACAAGACCCACGACAAGTCCCTCCGGCGAGAGGCCGCATCCATGCGCGACTTCATCTGGCCGGCGATCGGCAACTCGTTCGTCAAGCTCGATCCGCGCGAAGTCGCCCGCAACCCAGTCATGTTCGTGGTCGAGGTCGGCAGCGTGATCACGACCTTCTACCTCATCCTCGGACTCATCCACACGCGCAGCGACACCGCCTTCGTCGGCGCCGTGTCCGGCTGGCTCTGGTTCACACTGCTCTTCGCCAATTTCGCCACAGCGATGGCGGAGGGTCGCGGCAAGGCCCAAGCCGACGCGCTGCGCAAGATGAGGACTGAGACCTTCGCCAACCTCGTGACCGACGAAGGCACCACGCAGGTGCCTGCCGCGCAGTTGCGCAAGGGCGACATCGTGATCGTGTCTGCCGGCGAAGTGATTCCCGGCGACGGCGACGTGATCGAGGGCATCGCCTCGGTCGACGAGTCGGCGATCACCGGCGAGTCGGCGCCGGTCATCCGCGAGAGCGGCGGCGATCGCAGCGCCGTTACGGGGGGCACCAAAGTGCTCTCCGACCAGATCAAGGTGCGGATCACTTCAGACCCAGGCGAGACATTCCTTGATCGCATGATCGCTCTGGTCGAGGGCGCTCAGCGCCAGAAGACGCCGAATGAGATCGCCCTGACGATCCTGCTGGCGGGCCTCACGATCATCTTCCTGATCGTGATCGTCACCCTCCAGCCGTTCGCCATCTTCAGCAACGCGCCCCAGTCGGCCACGGTCTTGATCGCGCTGCTCGTATGCCTGATCCCGACCACCATCGGCGGTCTTCTATCGGCGATCGGCATCGCCGGTATGGACCGCCTCGTGCGCCACAATGTGTTGGCGATGTCGGGACGCGCTGTCGAGGCGGCGGGCGACGTCGACACCCTGCTGCTCGACAAGACGGGGACGATCACGCTGGGCAACCGGCAGGCCGCCGAATTCATGCCCATGCCCGGCGTCACCGAGGCGGAGCTCGCCGATGCCGCGCAGCTCGCCTCGCTCGCCGACGAGACGCCCGAGGGCCGCTCGATCGTCGTGCTCGCGAAAAGCTACGGCATCCGCGAGCGCCACATCGACCCCGAGAGCGCCACGTTCATCGAGTTCAGCGCGCAGACTCGCATGAGCGGCATCGACCTCGACGGGCATGCCATCCGCAAGGGTGCCGGCGACGCCATCATCCAGTGGGTGCGCCAGCGCGGCGGTGAGGTTCCGCCGCTGCTCGAAGAGACTATAGAGAACGTGTCGCTGCAGGGCGGGACGCCGCTCGCCGTAGCAAGCGACGAGCGCGTGCTCGGCGTCATCCACCTCAAGGACATCGTGAAGGGCGGCATCCGCGAGCGCTTCGACGAACTGCGCGCAATGGGCATCCGCACCGTGATGATCACCGGCGACAATCCGCTCACCGCGGCGGTCATCGCGAAAGAGGCCGGCGTCGACGACTTCCTGGCTGAGGCGACGCCCGAGGCGAAGATGGACCTCATCCGCAGCGAGCAGCAGCAAGGCAAGCTGGTCGCGATGACGGGTGATGGCACCAACGACGCGCCAGCGCTGGCCCAGGCCGACGTCGGCGTCGCCATGAACTCGGGAACGTCGGCCGCCAAGGAGGCCGGCAATATGGTCGATCTCGACTCCAACCCCACCAAGCTGATCGAGATCGTCGCCATCGGCAAGCAGCTACTCATCACCCGCGGTGCGCTCACGACCTTCAGCATCGCCAATGACGTCGCCAAATACTTCGCCATCATCCCGGCGATGTTCATGGTGTCGTTCCCGCAGCTGCGCACCCTCAATGTGATGCGCCTGCACTCGCCGCACAGCGCGGTACTGTCGGCGGTGATCTTCAACGCGATCATCATCGTTATGCTGATCCCGCTCGCCCTGCGCGGCGTCAAGTACCGTCCCTGGCCTGCTGCCCGGCTGCTGCGCTTCAACCTGCTCGTTTACGGCCTCGGCGGCGTGATTGCGCCGTTCATAGGCATCAAGATCATCGACCTGATTCTGGTGACCTTCCACCTGACGACCTAGGAGACCGGCTCCGTGAAGTACGTGTGGACGTCGATACGCATGACGATCGTGACGGCGGTGATCGCGGGCATCATCTACCCTTTGGTGATGACGGGGCTGGCCCAGGTCACCTTTCCGGGCAAGGCCAATGGCAGCCTTGTGAAGGTGAACGGACGGGTGGTTGGGTCGAAACTCATCGGACAGGACTTCACCTCGGCCAAGTACTTCCAGCCGCGGCCGTCCGCTGCCGGAAAGGGCTACGATGCAATGGACTCGTCGTTCTCGAATCTGGGACCGACCAACAAGGCGCTCGCCGACCGGGTCCAGGTCTCGGTGAAGCAGGAGATCGCTGCCAACCCGGGGCTGGTTTTCGGTGCGGTGCCCATCGACATGGTGACGACCTCGGCAAGCGGGCTCGACCCCGACATCACGGTCGCCAACGCGCAGGCGCAGGTGGCACGGGTCGCCGCAGCGCGCGGCATGAGCGCGCAGGCTGTACTCGCGCTGGTCGTCCAGCACACGACCGGTCGCGAGCTCGGATTCCTCGGCGAGCCCCACGTGAATGTGCTCGAGCTCAATCTGGCACTCGACTCAGCCCAAGGGGTGAAGGCGCCATGAGGTCCGGAGAGGGCTCCACCGGAGTCGAGCCGGCACCGCCCGAGGAGTACGCACTCAAGACGGTCCGCAACCGCGGCCGCCACAAGATCTTCCTCGGATATGCGCCGGGCGTCGGCAAGACGTTTACGATGCTGTCCGAGGCGAGGCGCCGTCTCGAACGCGGCCAGGACGTCGTCATCGGGTTCGTCGAGACGCACGGCCGCGCCGCCATCGCGGAGCTGGCGGAGGGCCTGCCGGTCGTCCCGCGCAAGCACATCGAGTACCGCGGCAAGACATTCGAGGAGATGGACACGGCCGCGGTCATCGCACGGCGGCCGGCGGTGGTCCTCGTCGACGAGCTCGCGCACAGCAATGTGCCGGGAACGATGCACAAGAAACGCTGGCAGAGCGTCGAAGCGATCATTGCGGCCGGCATCGACGTCATCTCGACCGTCAACGTCCAGCACTTCGAGAGTCTGAACGACACCGTCTATCAGATCACCGGGGTGCGCGTGCGCGAGACGCTGCCCGACTCCATGATGGACCGCGCCGACGAAGTCGTGCTCGTCGACCTCACGGCAGACGCGCTGATCAACCGGCTGAACCGCGGCGTCGTCTATGACCTCGGGAAGATCCCCGGGGCGCTCAGCAATTTCTTCCGTCGCGGCAACCTCGTGGCGCTGCGCGAGCTTGCTCTGCGCAAGACGGCCGAGGAGGTCGACGAGAAGCTGCAGGACTACATCGACGAGCACGAGATCGAGACGCCGTGGGCGACCGAGGACCGCGTCGTGGTCTGCGTCAAGGCCGGCGACGTGGCCAAGAAGCTCGTCCGCCGCGGCTACCGGCTGGCCAAGCGGATGCAGGGCCAGTTCTGGGTTGTCCACGTGCACACGCCAGGCGAAACGCTCGGCCGGCACCACACGGAGCTCAATGATCTCTTCGAGCTGGCGCGGAGCCTGGGAGCGCAGGTAGCCGAGCTGAGCGGAGACAACGAAGCCGACGTGATCCTCGAGTTCGCCCGCGAGCACCGTGCGACATTCATCGTTATGGGCCAGTCCAATCGGTCGCGTATGGAAGAGGTGCTCCGCGGCTCGACGCTGATCGCCCGCATCATGCGCGAGACCGACGCCATCGACGTGCTGGCTGTCGCCGATCCGAGCAAGGCCGAGGAGTAGGGGCGGGGCGGGGCAGCCCCGGCCCCGCCCCTTCGTCACACCGGAGTCGTGCGTCTCGCTCCAGGAAGGCCAGGCGTGCGGCTTGCGCCCCGCACCGCCAAGGTGTACGACACCCTGAACGTCGTATCACACGGCCGCCACGCCATGCCTGAATCCACGACACTACAGAGCCCAGCGGCAACGCCCGCATCCGGCGACAGCCCGGAGACCGGCATCTGGTCCCTCCCCGAGGAGGAGGTCTTCGCGCGCCTGCAGACGTCGCCGCGAGGTCTGACTGAGGACGAGGCGTTCAGACGCCTCAAGACGTACGGCCGCAATGTGCTGCCCAACAAGGTTGGGCAGCCGGTCATCTTTCGCTTCTTCGACCAGTTCAAGTCGCTCTTCGCCGTCATGCTCGAGGTCGGCGCGCTGCTCACGCTTATCGCCGCGATCATCTCGACTGGCTCGAGCCGTCAGGACAACATCAACCTCACGATCGCCATCGTCGGTGTCGTTGTGCTCAACGCTACCATCGGGTTCCTTCAGGAGTATCGCGCCGAGAAGGCGACCGAAGCGCTCCAGAAGCTGGTGCCGCAGAACGCCAAGGTCGTGCGCGACGGCGAGGTGACGATCGTCGCCGTCGCTGACCTCGTGCCCGGCGATATCGTGCAGCTCGAAGAAGGCGACAGTATCAGCGCCGACGCACGCATCGTCCGCCAGTACGAGATGTCGACGATCAACATCGCGCTCACCGGTGAGTCCGACGCCGTGCGCAAGACCGCCGACGCCATCGTCGACGAGGATCTGGCGACGATCAACATGCCCAACCTCGTGTTCATGGGCACCAGTGTCGCCGCCGGCACCGGTCAGGCGGTCGTCTTCGCCACCGGGCTGCAGACCGAGTTCGGCAAGATCTTCACTCTCACCGCCGGAGTGTCGCAGGAGAAGTCGCCGCTGCAGCGCGAGATCGACGTGATGGCGCGTACGGTGTCGTCGATCGCCTTCGCCTGCGGCGTCATCCTGTTCGTGATGGGCCGCTACCTTGGGTTGGGGTGGGTCAGTGACCTGCTCTTTGCGCTCGGCGTCATGGTGGCGCTGGTGCCTGAGGGTCTACCGGCGACGCTCTCCGTGGCGCTCGCCATCGGCGTCCAGCGCATGGCGCGTCTCAACGCGCTCATCAAGAACCTCTCCGGCGTTGAGACGCTCGGCTCGACCAACGTCATCTGCACCGACAAGACCGGCACGCTCACAAAGGCCGAGATGACGGTCAAGCAGATCTACGCCGACGGGGCGGTGGTCGAGGTCACGGGCGCAGGCTATGAGCCCGTCGGCGAGTTCGTCATCGGCGACACCGCGATGCCCAGGGACGAGGCGCACAGACGACTCGACGCCCTGCTCCGCGCGATGACGTTCGCCAACGACGCCAAGGTGCTGGCGCCCAGCGACGACAAGGGCTGGCGTGTGGTCGGCGACCCCACCGAGGGCTGCCTGCTGGTCGCCGCCCAGAAGGTCGGCTTCGACCTCACGGACGAGCTGATCCAGAGGCCGAAGATCTACGAGCTGCCCTTCGAGTCGGTGCGCAAACGCATGTCGGTCGTCCATGTAGAAGGCGACGGTCAGAAGGCCTACGTCAAGGGGGCGCCGTCGGAGACCATCCCGCAGTGCTCACACGTGCTCATCGACGGCAGGGTCGTGTCGATGACCGACGAGATGCGCGCGACCATCCTCGAACAGAACGACGACATGTCGCGCCAGGCGCTGCGTGTGCTAGCCGTCGCGGAGCGCGACTTGCCGGCCGATCTGACCGGCTACACACCCGACACGGTCGAGACCGACCTCACCCTCCTTGGTCTCGTCGGCATGATCGACCCGCCGCGTCCCGAGGTCAGCGAAGCGGTCGAGCAGGCGCTCACCGCGGGCATCCGCATCATTATGGTGACGGGCGACTACGGCCTCACGGCCGAGGCCATCGCCCGTCGCATCGGCATCGTTCGCGGTGACAAAGCCGTGCGCCTGATTACCGGAGTCGATCTCGAGCAGATGAGCGTCGACGACCTCAAGGAGGAGCTCGCCAAGCCCCAGGACGTCATCTTCGCCAGGGTCACTCCCGAGCACAAGATGGAGATCGTCTCGGCGCTCAAGGAGATGGGCCAGATCGTCGCCGTCACCGGCGACGGCGTCAACGACGCGCCGGCGCTCAAGAAGGCCGACATCGGCGTCGCCATGGGCCTGAGCGGCACTGACGTGTCGCGCGAGGCCGCGATCATGATCCTGCTCGACGACAGCTTCGCCAGCATCATCCACGCCGTCGAGCAGGGGCGCGGTGTCTACGCCAACGTCAAGAAGATGGTGACCTACATCTTCTCGCACAACATGGCCGAACTCTTCCCTTTCGTGTTCGCGACCATCGGAGCGGTCCACCTCGTGCCGCTTGGCGCCCTGCAGGTGCTCTCCATCGACCTCGGCTCGGACGTGCTGCCGGGTCTCGCGCTCGGGACGGAGCATCCCGAGCCGAGCGTGATGAAACAACCGCCGCGTTCCCACAAGGAACGTCTGATGAGCCGGGCGACGCTGGCGCGCGTCGCCTACATCGGCGCCATCCAGTCGGTGTTCGCCGTCGCTGGCTTCCTTTCCGTGCTGCTCTTACACGGCTGGCACTGGGGCGACGCCTCATGGATGGTGCCGGGCAACCCGCACTACCTTAGCTGGCGTGAAGCCGTGACCATGACCCAGGCGACCATCGTCATGTGCCAGGTCGCCAACGGCTTCGCCTGTCGCACCGAACACGAGTCGCTGTTCAAGGTCGGTCTGTTCAGGAACCGGTGGTTGATCTACAGCGAGATCGTCGGCGTCGCTCTCATCGCGGCGATCTCGTACGTGCCCTTCATGCAACAAATCTTCAAGACGGGGCCACTCACGCTGGCCGACTGGGGATTCCTCGTTGTCGCGGCGGTCACTTTGTTCTTCGCCGAAGAAGGAAGAAAATGGATGATGCGGCGCAAGTTAGCGCAGGCAGAAGGGGTGGGCGCATGAATGTGATCATCGTCGGCTGCGGCCGGGTGGGCGCCTCCACGGCAGCCGAGCTCGCCAGGGCGGGGCATAACGTGGTCGTCGTCGACCGCGACCCGCACACGTTCCACTTGCTCCCGCGTACCTTCACCGGCACGACGGTCCTCGGCATCGGTTACGACCGCGAGGTGCTCGAGAAGGCCGGCATCGCCGAGGCCGACGCCCTGGTGGCAGTGACGAGCGGCGACAACACCAACATCGTCACCGCACGCGTCGCCAAGGAGACGTACCGGGTGCCGGACGTGGTCAGCCGTATCTACGACCCGCGACGCGCCGACATCTACCGCCGCTACGGCATCCAGACCTTCGCGCCGACGGCGTGGAGCACGAGCAAGATCGTCGAGTTCATCGTCAGCCCGCAGCTCGAGCGCGAGGTCGCGTTCGGCAACGGCGAGGTGCAGATGATGGAAGCATGGGTGCCGAAACACCTCGCCGGCAAGCCGGTGAGCGACCTCGATGTGCCCGGCGAGATACGCGTAGCGCTCGTCGTGCGCATGGGCCAGGGCGTCATCCCCGTGTCGGGCACGCGCTTCGAACTCGACGATCAGATCCACGTCGTGATCCATCAGTCGGCGGTGGAGAGGTTCCAGAAGATGATGGGGTGGAAGACGTGAGAATCATCATCGCAGGCTGCGGCACACTCGGCCGCCGGGTCGCCAGTTACACCAAAGATAAGCACGACGTCGTCATCGTCGAGAAGAACGGGGAGCGCGCCCGCGCGATCGAGGACGAACTCGGCGTCAAGGTGATCATCGGCGACGCCGACGAGCCGGGCGTGCTCGAAGAGGCGGGTATCGACCGCGCCGATGTGTTCCTGGCGTCCACCGGCCACGACGAGGACAACCTCGTCGCCTCGCTGCTCGCCAAGAACGAGTTCAAGGTGAAGAAGGTCATCGCCGCCGTGCGCAATCCGCGCAACCGTTGGCTCTACAACCGCAGCTGGGGCGTCGATGTAGCGATCGACTCGGCGCAGATCGTCTCGCGGCTGATCGAGGAAGAGGCGACGCTCGCCGACATCGTCACGCTGCTCAGCCTGCGAGAAGGCGAGGTCACGGTCACCGCACTGAGCGTCACGGCGGAGGCGTGGGCGGCGGGCAGAACGATGAGCGAGGTTGAGATCCCCGAGGGTTGCGTCGTCGCGGCACTGCTGCACGACACCGAGATCATCACTCCCACGCCGGAAACGACGATCCAGATCGGCGACGTGATCCTCTTCATCGCCCG
>PKYG01000051.1:0-13317 GCA_003132585.1 Actinomycetota bacterium | reverse complement strand
TGCACGCTGTGGTCGCCGCTGACGAGATCGCCGCCTGCGGCCGCTTCTTCACGACGAGAGACGACATCGCCGCGGACTGGCGCCTGCCGCGCTTCGAGTCCGAGCGCGACGCATGGGTCGTGGCCGCTCCCGGCGGCGATCTCGTCGGTTACGCGTGGATCTGGGACCCCGACCAGAACGTGCTGATCGACGGCAGTTTCAACGTCCACCCTGACGAATATCTAAGCGGCCTGGAAGAGTATCTGCTGGGGTTGATCGAGGAACGCGCCGCCGAGCTGGTCCGCCAAGCGCCGCCGGACACGCGCCCGTCGTTGGCCGTGTGGTGCGAGCAGCGCGAGCAGCGGCGCGTCGAACTTTTCGCGCGCCACGGCTTCGCCCAGGCGCGCGAGTTCTGGAACATGGAGGTCGCGCTCGACGCCAGCTTGCCCGAGCCCCGCTGGCCCGAGGGCATCGTCGTGCGCACGTTCGTCCGCGGTCGTGACGACGCAGGGGTACACGCCTCGATCGAAGACGCGTTCGCCGCACACTTCCGCTCGGCCCGGGAGTCTCTTGACGACTGGCGCGAGCGCGTGTTCGGCTTCCCCGGTCTCGACCTCGATCTGTGGTTCGTCGCCTGGGACGGCGAACAGATCGCCGGCACCGTACTCGCCGTGGAGGAGGACGACCGCGGCCGCATTCCCGAGCTCGCGGTGGGTGTGCAATGGCGCCACCGCGGGCTGGGCATGGCGCTGCTGCTGCACGCGTTCAAGGCGTTGCGCGATCGCGGGTGGACGACAGCCGGACTAGGTGTGGACGCCGCCAACACCTCCGGCGCGACGCGTCTCTACGAACGCGTCGGCATGCACGCGACGCACCGGTTCAGCGTCTTCACGAAGGATCTGCCGGCGCGAGCTTGAGCTCCATGTACTCAGTGTCGCGATAGCCCATCAACCACGCGCACCACGACAGGTGAAGCGTCCGCAGCCGGTGGCGCGTCTACGCCCTGTAGACGCAGATCTGGTTCTTACCCGCGCGTTTGGCGACGTACAGCGCCTTGTCGGCGCACATCAGCAACTCTGTGCCGGTCTCGCCGTGCTCGGGCAGGGACGCCACTCCGATGCTCAGTGTGACGTGCACGTCGATCCGGCCCGGATAGCCTTCGTGGGCGATCTCCGCGGCTGCGGTTCTGATCGACTCGGCGACGTCGGCGGCGGTGCGCTTGTGCGCTCCCGGGGAGCTGCTCCCGCCGCTGGCGACCACTCCGGCGGCGATACCCGGCAGCAGCAGCACGAATTCCTCGCCGCCGAATCGGGCGACGAAGTCGACTTTGTCGCGCACCGACTTGAGCAGGAGCTCGGCGACACGCTTCAGCAGTTTGTCGCCCTGCGGGTGCCCGTAGGTGTCGTTGAAGAGCTTGAAATCGTCGAAATCGACCATCAGCACGGAGAGCGGTGTGGCGGTCCGCCGGGCCCTCGTGACCTCTGCTTCGAGGCGCTCGTCGAGGAAACGGTGGTTGTAGAGACCGGTCAGCCCGTCGGTGGTCGCCTGCTCGGCGAGCTGGGCGTTCAGCCTATTGACCTCGACGCTGCTCGCCGCCTTGGCGGCGAACACTTCAAGCAGTTGCACCGTGGTCTCCGACGGCAGCCGATGGTCCACGGCATCGCCGGCTTGGATGTAGCCGATGGGTTGGCCGCTCTGGCCGACCATCGGCACGAACAGCGCGTCGCCGGGCTGCCATTGACCCTCGGCGCGCGGCTCCGCGTCGCCGCGCGGAAGCAACGCTTTCTCGGCCTTGGTCCAGGTATGCCGGCGGTGGTCGACCCAGAATGAACCGGAGATTCGGTCGGCGTCGACCTGCAGCCCTTCGAACAGGTCGCCGCTCACGGTCGCCGCGTCGTCACCGGCGAACCCAACCCGGGCGGCGCGACGCAGCGTCCCACCGTTGGCGTCGCACAGATAGGCCGCCCAGCAGGTGAACCCGAAAGCTTCGGACATGACCTCGCCGAGGAGCTCGAGAAGCTCGCCGTCCTCCATGATCCCGCGGATCCTGCCGGAGAGCTCGACCAGCTTGCGCAGGCGCTCGTTGAAGCGCGCGAGCCGCTCGCGCTCCGCTTGCTCGCGCGCGAAGGCCCGGGCGTTGTTGATCGCCGCCGCTCCCTGGGCGGCGATACCCACCACAAGTCCGATCTCGCGCTCGCCGAATCGCCGCTCCTCGGGGTCCGCCAGGTAGGCGACGCCGAGCAGCTCTTCGCCGTAGACCATCGGCACGCACAGAACGGCGGCATCGCCCCACTTCTCCAACTCCGCACGGGAGGCATCGGGAAGCTCCGGATCGGAGTGGTAGGCGCTCGCCGGTCGCCGCGTCTCGATGCACTCGCGAAAGAACGGCACCGCGACGGGCGGCGACTCCGCCGCCCAGCTGCTGGTGTCGACGCCCTCGGCGACGTCGTAGCCGTCGAGGCGGCAGCTGTGCGTCGACTCGTCGTAGTCGTAGACTTCGGCGGTCCGCGTACCGACGGCTGCACGCAGGTGCTGGGCGAGCGTGCGCAGCACTGCCTCGAGACTGCCCGCCGACGTCAGCGTCTCGGCGGCGCCGAGCATCGCCGCCAGCTCCTCGTTGCGCCGCCGCGACTCGTCGAAGAGCCGTGCATGGTGGATCGCCACCGCCGCCTGCGCGGCGATCGCCGTCACCAGCCGGATCTCGGCGTCGGTGTACGTGCGCGGGTAGCGCGACTCGGCGACGTCGATCAAACCGACGACCTCGTCCTGGAATACGAGGGGCACCGAGAGCGTCGACTTCTCGCCCCATTCCCTCATCTCTTCGAAGTCCTCGGGTGAGAGGCCGGCGTAGTCGTAGTACTTGGTCTGCGGCCGGCGGGTCTCCGCCGCCCGGTGCCCGTCGGGCCAGCGCGTGCGGTCGAACCGTGAGCCGAGCCAGTCGGGGTCGGCGGCGATCTCGGGGATCTGATAGTAGGCGATCACCTCGGCTTCTTGCTTGTCGGCGTCGTAGTCGTAGATGTTCGACCAGGCGACGCCGAGCGTGGTCACCAGTCGTTCGGTGATCGTCGAGAGGATCACACTCGGTTCCATGCTCGAGGAGATCGCCGCGCCGATCTCGAGCAGCAGCCGCAGCTCTTCGTTCTGGCCCTTGAGTTCTTCCTGCTGGCGCGCTCTGGCGATCGTCGCCGAGACCGATCGTGCGGCGCCCTCTACCACGGCGATCTCCGCCTTCGTGAACCGCCTGTCGCGACGTGTCTCGATCAGATTGACGAGACCGGCGACCTCGCCGTCATTGATGATCGGCACGGTCATCGTCGCACGCTGATGCAGCAAAGCCATCTCGGCCATCTGGACGGGCTCGAGATCGCCGCCGTCGCGATAGGAGGTCACTGTGCATTGCATGGCGACGGCCTGCGCACGAGCGCCCCAATCGCCGAGCGTCACGTGCATCTCGCCGCCGGTTCTCTCGGGATCGGCCACGGCGCTGTAGCGGGCGACGACCCCGAAGGCGTTGGGGTCGGCCTTGCGCACGAGGATGTCGCAGCGCGTGACGCCGATCTCCGTGGCGAGATGGTGCGCGAGCTCGGTGAGCACGGCGGTCAGATCGAGCCGCTCCGCCAGTTCGCGCACGTCGGCGGTGGCGCCTGCGGCCCGCGTGCGCAGCGAATCGAAGCTGTCGCCGTGGTGCACGGCCGCGGCGAGACGCCGGCAGATCCCTTTGGCAAGGACGCTCTCGGCGACGCCGGGCTCCTCGAGCTCGCGTGCGGCAGCGAGCTCGACAACGCCGACGATGCCGCCCTCATGCACCAGCGGGAGCGTCAAACGGCATCGGTGTCCGCGATCGCTCAGCTCCGCCTGCTCCGCCGTCGTCACGTCGACGTCGCCGACGCGGAAGAAGGCTGGGCTCTGGTCGTAGATGGCGAGAGAGGCGTGCGGCAGATCGCCGACAGTGAAGCCGGCGGCGAGTACCGGAGCGCCGCCCGGATCTGCCTCGAGAGGCAGCAGGCGGGCGGCGCCCGCGTCCCACAGGCAGACGCGCGCGGCATCGAAGCCGAGGGCGTCGGCAAGCCGCTCGGCGATCTCGACCACGACCGCTGTGCTGCTGTCGGCGGCGAGCAGGTCCGCGGCATCCTCAACGAGATGGGCGAGCGTCTCGAGCCGGCCGACGCTCGCGGCGTCAGGGCCACCGAAAGTGTGCCGGTCGTCGGCGAACGGCCAGCCTGACGATTTTGCGCGTTTCGGGCTCACAGTCCTTCCTTCGACTGCATGCGCTCGAAACTAAACTCCTGGGAGCGGCCGGTCAACGCGCGCCGGGCGGCAGGCGAGATCT
Organism: Actinomycetota bacterium; assembly: GCA_003132585.1. Taxonomy (GTDB): domain Bacteria; phylum Actinomycetota; class Thermoleophilia; order UBA2241; family UBA2241; genus PALSA-647. The sequence goes on along the minus strand of PKYG01000051.1, from coordinate 9,008 downwards.
GGGCGCGGCGGGTGTGACCTTGCCGTTCGCAGGGAAAGCTGTTACCGTTCCGATAGTAGACATATGGGGAGCCGGTTCAGATCCTCGCGCTCTCTCAGCTGAGGCTCCTCCCCCCACACACCCGAGAAACTGATTGCAACCGGCGGCTTTCTCACAAGGAGAGGAAGCCGCATCTTCGGGATGCCCGCGCAGGTCGATGTACGTTCGCGTTTGCGCACGCCCGCCTTTCCCCCTCAAGGAGTGATCCACACCACATGTCCTTTAACGAACTAGGTCTCGACAAGGCGCTGCTCGAAGGCGTCGCCGCGATGGGGTACGAGAACCCCACGCCGATCCAGGAGCAGGCCATCCCGCTGGTGCTCGACGGGCGCGACGTCGTCGGCTGCGCCCAGACGGGCACCGGCAAGACGGCCGCCTTCGTGCTGCCCGTGCTGCAACGCATGAGCCAGAAGCCGGGAGTGAAGGCGCTCGTCGTCACGCCCACGCGCGAACTGGCGGGCCAGATCGAGGAGGTCGCCAAGATCTGCGCCAAGGCGACCTCCCGCCGCGTGCTCGCCGTCTACGGCGGCATGCCGTACGACCCGCAAGCGAAAGCGGCGCGCAAGGGCGTCGACCTGCTGATCGCCACGCCCGGCCGGCTGCTCGATCTCATCAGCCACGGTGACATCTCGCTCTCACACGTTGAGATCCTCATCCTCGACGAGGCCGATCGCATGCTCGACATGGGCTTCTGGCCGGATGTGCGCCGCATCCTGCGCAAGATCCCCGACCAGCGCCAGAACCTGCTCTTCTCGGCGACAGTCTCGCGCGCCATCCTCGACGTCGTCGGCGACACGCTGATCAAGCCGGTACTCGTCGAGATCGGCGAGCGCGCCACCCCGGTCGACGAGGTCGAGCAGAAGGTCTTCCCCGTCGACGTGAACCAGAAGACCGAGCTGCTGGTCCGGTTCCTCAAGCACCACAAGCCCGAGCGCACGCTGATCTTCACGCGCACGAAGCACCGCGCCGACCGCCTGCAGAGCACTCTCATCAAGCACGGGATCAAGAGCACGGCGATCCACTCCAACCGCACGCAGCAGCAGCGGCAGGCGGCCCTGGACGGCTTCAAGCAGGGCCGCTACCAGGTGCTCGTGGCGACCGACATCGTCGCCCGCGGCATCGACGTCGACGGCATCTCGCACGTCATCAACTACGACATACCGACCAACCCCGAGGACTACGTGCACCGCATCGGACGCACGGCGCGCGCCGGCGCGACCGGCATCGCCGTGAGTCTGCTCACCGCCGACGACGTGCACGAGCTCAAAGACATCGAGCGCCTGATCGGCGCCACGATCGACCGCCACGACCTGCCCGGTTTCGAGTATGCCGAGCGCCGGATCCCGCACTCGAGTGAGGTGCCGCGGCGGCCGGGCAAGCTCGTGTTCAACGGCGGCGCCCGGCGCGCCGCGCAGCGCGGCTTCACGCGCACCCGCAAGAAGTAGCCCCGCGGGCGAACTCATCGCCGCCGGCGCCGGTTACTTCGCCGGCGCCGGCGGCGTGAACAGGCGCGCCGCCATCTCCGCATCGAGCTGGAAGATGCCGCCGGGGGCGTCCTTGGTCAGCTTCAACTTCTGCACCATCGCGTCGGCCGACGCCTCCTCCTCCACCTGCTCGGCGATGAACCACTGGAGGAAGTTGTGAGTCGCGTGGTCCTTGAGCTCGAGCGCCAGGTCGGCAAGCCCGTTGATGAGCCCGGTCACCTTCTGCTCGTGCGCGTAGGCGTGCTCGAACATCGCCAGCGCGTCCTGCCACTCGGTTGGCGGCCCCGCGATGGTCTCGAGCTTCGCCGTGCCGCCGCGTTCACCGACGTAGTCGAAGAATTTCTTGGCGTGCGCGAGCTCCTCCTGGAACTGGACGTTCATCCAGTTCGCGCCGCCGGCGAGGCCCAGGCCGTTGAACCGCGCGGCCATCGCCAGGTAGAGGAAGGCGGAGAAATACTCGGCGTTAATCTGTTTGTTGATCGCGTCCTGCATCTTGGGATGGAGCATCGCCGTCAACCTCACTTGGTCGGGGATCTAAGCGTATCCTGCCCGACCGCCGGGGGCGCGCAAACCATGCGGGTAGGGCCGGGTGACGGCGGCGGGTGAGACGCAGTGTCACCCGCCGCCACGCCTCACACGCCCACACGACCGGGGGGCGGCCTCTCGGCCGCCCCCCGGTCTTTCCGTCTCTCTCCTCGCCTTCTACTTCAGGGGCGAAGTGAGCGCGCGATGATCCATCGCGCGCTTGTATTCGGAGTCCATCTCCATCAGCCCGCCTGGGAACTCGTACTCGGGCATCAGCGCAACGAAGTCGTCGGCGAAGAACTCCTCGGGGTTGTGCACGCCGGCCTCGGGATTGCCCTTGTATCCGGCCATCTTGCCGGCCTCGAGCAGCTCGAGCATGATCACTGAGGTGAAGGCGGTCTGCGCCTGCACGATCTGCTGGTCGTACTTCTGCACACACTCCTGGTTGTCGGCAACCTGGTAGAGGTAGCACTGGCGCGTCATGCCGTCCTTCTTGCCCTTGACCCAGGTGCCGGCAGCCGTCTGGCCGACGTACTTCTTGCCCACCTCGTTGGGGTCGGGGGCGGAGGCGGCGACGACGTCGCGCGGGGCGACCTCGACGTCGCCGACCTTGATCTTCTCCTTGTTGTCGAGGCCGACCGAGATGAAGATCGACATCGCCTCCATGAACTCGTCGCCGAGGGCGTACTTGAAGGTGGCCTTCTTGTTGCCCTTCAGGTGCTTCTCGTTGTGGCCGAGCATGATGACCTCTTCGTGCTCGACGTGGGCGATCTCGACCTCGCCGATGCCCTCAGGCAGCCAGAACTTCTCGAGCTCGGCGAACGCCGGGATGGTGTACCAGCCCTTGTCCTTCTCCCAGACGATCGCCGGCTGGGTGCACTCCTCGATCGTGGTCCAGATGGAGAAGCCGAAGCTGATGCCGGTGGCGCCGGGGATCTCGAGGTTGGAGCCGTCGCGGATGCCGATCTCCTCGATCTCGTCGAAGTAGTGATCGGCGGCGTAGCGCGCGAACCAGTCGGCCATGCCGGGCTCGACGCCGAAACCGGCAAAGGCGGTCTTGCCGATCTTTTCGAACTCGGGGCTGAGCGGGTACTCCTTGTCGCCGAGCTTGACGCCGCAGGGGCCGATCTTGCCGCTGGGATGCTTCTCGGACACGGTCATCGCCGTGTCCATGTAGTGCGTCTGGGCCTTGAGGGCCGCTTGCAGCAGCGCCGGGTTGAAGTTCGGCGCGACGAGGTTGCAGATGATCTCGGCGCCGTGCTTCTTGGCGAGCGCCGCGACCTCGTCCGGGTTGCCTGCATCGACCTTCTCGGCCGGGAAGCGAGCCTCACCGAGAACTTGGGAGACCTTTTGGGCATGGGCCAGGTCGTAGTCGGCCATGACCATCTTCTCGAGCCAGCCTCCGTTGGGGTCGCGCCGCTTGGCGATCGCCGCCATCGACTGGCCGACGCCGCCGGTGCCTACGATCAGTACCTTCATACGAACACTCCTCCACAAGGTCGGGACGCCGAGGGCACGTGGCGCCCAGATGCCAGTCGAAGACTAGTGCAAACTTGTCCACTTGGCGAGCCAAGGATGTGCGTACTTGTACAAAAACGACGAAGGCCGTTGCGACAAGTGGGCGAGGGCGGCGATCAGCCGCCCTCGCCCGCGACCTTGTACATCGTGCGTTCGTTGAGCCCGGTGACCACCTTGGCGTAGCCCGCGAGCTGCGCGTCGAGATCGTCGTCGCCGGTGTCGACCAGCAGCGGCCGGCCCTCGAGCGAGAGCAGCTTCGTCTGCGTGGCGACGACGATCACGTTCACCAGGCCGGCGGCGCGGATCACGGCGGCGCTGAGCTGTTGGTTGCCGCGGCCGAAGATGTGCCCCTGGCCGCCGATCACGGTGACGACGATGCGCGTCACGTCGTTCTTGCCGACGAACTCGAGCGCCTGTCGCTCGCTGAGATCGGTGCCGACCAGGCGCCGATCGCGAATGGCATCGACGCCGAGGAGCGTCTTCGGCAGGCCGAGCTTCTCGGCGATCGCGCGCGTCGTCGTGCCCGGGCCGAGAAGGTACAGGACGCGCTGGCGCATGCCGTTGACGACATCGCGGGCGATGTCGGCCAGCGCCAGCGCGTCGCCGGCGACGCCGCCGGCCTTGGCGCTCTGCACGAGCGTGCGTTCGTACGGCACCGAGAGGTAGCCGTAGAGTTGCGCCGAAACGCGGCCGTCGCGAAACGCCTGCTCGTCGATGTCCATCACCTCGGCCTCGCGCAGGCGGATCGCCACCGGGCGGTCGTGCAGGTAGAGCGCCGTCAGATCGCCGGCGGCGGCCGGCGTCGTCGCAAACACGGCGGAGTGGATCTTGACGCCGGCGGGGACGCCGAGCGACGGCAGGCGGTCGCCCACGGCGTTGAAGATGTCGCGCGCGGTGCCGTCGCCGCCGGCAAAGAGCAACAGGTCGATACCGGCGGCGAGCATCGCGCGCGCCGCCGCCTCGGTGTCAGCGGCCGTGGTCGGCGGGACGCCGTCGGGCAGGGACTGCTCCCATGGCGTCCCGCCGACCACGCCCTCGAGTACGTCGGGCGCGAAGCCGCAGGCGCGCGCCTCGTCGGCGCCCATCTCGCCCGGGCAGGTAACGATCTCGAGCTCATCCTTGATGCGCGCGAGCCGCTCAAGCGCGCGCTGGGCGCGGTGCGGGGCTTCCCGCACCGCGCCCAGCGCCAGCGCCCTGACGACGATCTCGCGGCCATCGCTGCCCTTCAGGCCGACGCGGCCGCCGATCCCGGCGACCGGATTGACGATCAGCCCGAGCCGCTTCATCGCTTCAGCGACTGCGATTCACTCAGGCCGCAGGGTTGTCCTTGTCGCCGCAACAGCAGCTCCAGTCGGTCGTCGACCCGCAACAGCATCTGCGCCAGACGGCGTAGCCGACGCCGGCGATCAAGAGTACAAACAGCAGCTTCTTCATCGCTTCTCCTTGATCTTGCGTTGGTAGGCGCGCCACGTGAACGCCCACTGGTCCGGTTGCTCAAGCGCCTCGAGGCGCTTCATCCTGGCGATGCTCGAGCTGTGCGGCGCCGATTTGACCGACGCGGCGTCGGCGTACGCCTCGTCCGACACCTTCTTGATCACCGCCGCCCACTCGTCGAGGTCGGCTTTGGAGTAGGTCTCGCACGGTTCCGGCGTGAACGGCTCCGGCACGACCCACGGGTGGTGACTCATCCAGAAGCTCTGGATGCCGAAGTCGATCATCCGGCCGCGCACGTCCTCGGTGCCGACACCAGTCTCTTGCTTGAGCGTCTCCAGACTGTAGCGCACCTGGTCGAGCCGGCGGTGGCCTTCAGCATACGGCCGACTCACGCCGCGGATCGCCATCAGCAGGTTGTCGAGGTAGTTGTTGTTGAGCACGCTGATCTCGGCAACCTCGCGCAAGCCGTCCGCGCCCAGGTTCCTGATCCAGGCGTAGGCGCGGATGACGCCCATCCAGTTGCCGAGGAAGCCGCGTACGCGGCCGATGCTCTGCGGCCGGTCGTAGTCGAGGTGGTAATTCTCCCCGACCTTGGTGACCAGCGGCACCGGCAGATACGGGGCGAGCGTGTCGCTCACCAGGTAGGCGCCGGTCGCCGGGCCCTCGCAGCCGTGCGGGCTGGAGAACGTCTTGTGCAGGTTGAAGTGGCAGGCGTCGAAGCCGGCATCGCGCGCCCGCGCGACGCCGAGGATGCCGTTGGCATTGGCCTGGTCAGTGAAGCAGAGACCGCCGGCGTCGTGGATCACCTTCACGTACTCGTCGATGCGCGGGTTGTAGATGCCGGTGTCTTCCGGGTTGGTGATCATGCAGCCGGCGGTCTTCTCCGACACCGCCGCCTTGACCGCCTCGAGGTCGGGGTAACCGTTCTCGTCGGGCATCACGGTGATCACCTTGAAGCCGGCGACCATCGGCGTGGCAGCGTCGCAGGGATGCGAGAAGATCGTCGTGATCATCTCGTTGCGCTGCGGCAGCTCACCCCTGGCGGCGAAGTACTCGCGCATCACGCAGGCGTTCGTGTACACGGCGTGCGAGCCGCCGCCGGGCTGCAGCGTGATCGCGTCCATGCCCGAGATCGTCTTCAGGTACTCGCCGCAGGCGTAGACGATCTCGAGCAGACCCTGCATCGTGCTTTCGTCCTGCAGCGGGTGCAGGTCGGCCGCCTTGTGGCCGCGGATCAGCTCCTCGTGCAGTTTGGGGCTGTACTTCATCGTGCAAGTGCCCTCGCTGATGTCGCTGCCGAGGTCCATGCCGAGCGTCATCTGCGAGAGGCGCAAGTAGTGGCGCAGCGCCTGGTGCTGGCTGATCTCGGGCAGGTCGGGCGCGGCCGCGCGGGCCATCCCCTCGGGGATGTAGTCCGCGGCCGCGCCGATTGCTGCCGTGACATCCGGCTCGGCGAGCGGCACGAGCACGCCGCGCTCGCCGGGCGTGCCCATCTCCATGATCAGCGGCTCGTCCCAGTGCGGCGCGCGGTAGTCGTGCAGCGCGCCGCCCTCGCGGCGGAGGCGAGCGAGACGCCCGACTTTGTCTTTCGGCGTCTCGCTCCCGTGTGCTGAAGCGCTCATGCCAGCACCTCCTTCAGGGCGAACGCCAGATAGTCGATGTCGGCCTGGCTGTGGTACTCGGTGACGCAGTACAGGGCGCTCTGCCCGAGTTCGGGGAACTCGGCGCTCAGGTCCTTGCCGCCGAAAACGCCCTTTTCGAGCAGCTTCGTGTTGATCTCGGCGACCGGCGTGCCGGTGCCGGCGAAGTCGACGACGAACTCCTTGAAGAACGCCGGACTGAGCCTGATCCGCACACCATCGAGCTCGGCGAGCCGCTTCGCGGCGAAGTGCGCGCGGGCGATGCAGGTCTCGCCGAGCTCCTTGAAGCCCTGCGGTCCCATCACCGTCATGTAGACGGCGGCGGCGATCGTCCACAGGCCCGACGCTGTGCCCACCCAGTCCTTGCCCTGGTCGCGCGCGCCGTAGGACGTGCGCTCGGCGATCGCCTCGGCGACCGCGTATTCGCCGGCTTCGGTCTCGAGCAGCGTGTAGAGCTCGAGCGGGCACTCCTGCGCATACACCGGGTCGTCGTCGCGGAAGGCGATAAAGCCGGAGCAGCCGCCGCCGGCGTGCATGTGCATGCCCAGCGCCTGGATGTCGCCGCAGGCGATGTCGGCGCCGATGCTGCCTGGCGGCACCAGCACGCCGAGGGCGATCGGGTCGACGCCGACGATGGCGAGGGCGCCGCGCGCGTGCGCTCTGCGCACGATCTCCGCGGCGCCCGCCTCGATGAACCCGAGGTAGCCTGGATTCTCGAGATAGACCGCGGCGACGTCGTCGCCGAGCTTGCGGTCGAGGTCGACGAGGTCCATGCACCCGGTCGCCGGGTCGTAGTCGACCGCCTCCAGCCTAACGTGCGTGGGCATCACCTCGGGCTGGCAGAGTGTCTTCGCCTCTGCCAGCCGCATCGGGCTCATCGTGCGCGGGTAGAGCACACGCTTGCGGCCGGTGATGCGACTCGCCATGCGGAACGACCGGCCGGCGACGTCACCCCAGTCGTAGATCGGGTTGGCGACCGCATCGAGGTCGAGCAGCTCGCCGAGCTGGCTGTTGAACTCGAAGCGCGCCTGATACTTGCCGAGGTCGGAGTACTCGCCACCACAGTAGGCGCTGACGAACTCGGCGCGATTGATGACCTCGTCGACGATCGCCGGCACGTAGTGCTGCCAGCAGCCGGCGCCGCAGAAGTTGAGGAACTCCTCGCACGAGGTGTTCTTGCCGAGGAGCCCCACCATGTGCCGCTCGAGATCGCGCTCCGCGAGGATCGGCGCGGGGATCTCGAGCCGGCCCTTGAAGCGCAGGCGTTCCGGGATCTCGGCGTAGATCTCTTCGACGCTCTTCAATCCGAGCTCGTCGAGCATCGCCTGCTTGGTGGCCGGCACCGAGTTCGGGATGTAGGGATGGATGAAGGGTCTCTCTGCCATTATTGGGTAGCCGCTCCTTCCCTTGTACTGCCTGGGCCGGCTCACTCGTAGCCGTAGCCGGCGGTCGTGCCGAAATCGATCGAGATGTTGGCGCCGGTGACCGGCGCCGCCGCCGCGGAAGCGAGGTAGAAGATCAGCTCCGCCACCTCCTCGGGTTTGATGAAGCGCGCCTTGTCGCCCTGCGGGTAACCGGTCAGCAGGCGCTTGAGGTAGCCCTGCGGATCGCCGCCGCCGAAGTCGCGCGCCTGACCCTCGAGCATCGGCGTCGCCACGTCGGCGGGGCAGACGGCGTTGACACGTACCAGCGCCGGCGCAAGCTCGAGCGCCAGCGATCGTGTCAGCAGGCTGACGCCGCCCTTGGAGGCCGTGTAGATCGCCGTCTCCGGCGTGCCGACAAGGCCAGCGTCCGAGCTTAAGTTGACGATGCAACCCTGTGTCTTCTTGAGCTCGGGGATGGCGTACCGGCAGCAGAAGAACGTGCCCTTGAGATTAACATCGACGACGCGGTCCCAGTCGGCCTCGGTCATCGTCTCGCTCGGGCCTTCGACCCAGAGACCGGCCGTGTTGACGAGCACGTCCACACGGCCGGTCCCGGCGACCGCCTCCGCGACGAGCGCCGCGCACTCGGCCGGCTTGGTCACGTCGCACGTCATCGCATGGACTTCGGTAATCGCGGCCAGCTCACCGGCGAGCACCTCGAGCGCGGTACCGTTGAGGTCGCCGAGCACGAGCTTGGCCGCCGCCGCGGCGAAGCGCCGCGCGGCGGCGGCGGCGATACCGCCAGCTGCGCCGGTGATGACGACCGTCTTACCGTCGAGGTTGGCGTTCATCGTTCCCCTTTGTCGCGACCGGCGCAGACTCGTGCCGCTAGCTTATCGCGAGCTGCGCAGCGGCGCAGCCGGTGGGCGGCGCGTCAGGCGCAGTAGATGCGCGCCATCGCCTCCAGCACGTCGAGCGCGGGTCGCTCAGTAGGTGCGCGTGAC
>PKYG01000053.1:22071-41035 GCA_003132585.1 Actinomycetota bacterium | reverse complement strand
GGCGCATTGCCGCCGCGAATCGCGGCGATGATCTGATCGTCGTTCACCGAGCCCCGAACGGTGACCGTCACGTTCGGGTGCAACTTGGTGTACCCGGCGACCACGCCCTTGAAGATGCCCAGCTCACGGGCGCTCCAGCCGACCCAGATCGTGAGCTTCACCGGGCCCCCGGGCGTCGTGCTCGTCTTCGTGCCTCCGCCGCAGCCCGCGAAGAGCGTAAGTACCAGAACCGCGAGTAGCGTGATAACCATCGTGACGCGTTTCATGTAGCCCCTCCTAGGAAGTAGGTGGACGATGATTGGAATCACTCCCTCCGGCGCCACAACAAGCGAGGTCCACCTTCTCGCGTGGGAGCACCTGTTAGTTAACTTTCCGAACTGAGCTTGTAACATGTGCCCTCGGAAGAGTCAAGTGCGAAATTTCGGAAGAACAAGGAGACACAACTCGCAAAATGAGTTAAGATACCTGACCAAATGACGAGAGCCAGCAAACCACGCCGAGCGATCCCGCCGCTTCTCAAGGATCTCAACGAGCGCACCGTGCTCGACACGATCCGCGCCGGAGCACCCATCTCGCGCGCCGAGATATCCCGCCGTGCAGGGATTTCCAAGCCGACCGTCTCGCTTGCGCTGCAGTCGTTGCTCGATGCGGGGCTCGTCCGCGACGCGGTACACGACCCCGACGGGCCGAGTTACGGCGCGGTGTTCTTCGAGCCCGTGCAGGACGTCGCGCTCGTGCTCGGGCTCGATCTCGGCGCGCGCTTCCTGCGCGGGGCGATCTGCGACCTCAGCGGACGGATCCGTGCTCGCCAGGACGTCGAGCTGAATGGACCGGACGCGGGGCAGGCGATCGAGGCGATCGCGGCGCTCAGGAAGTCGCTCGTGGGCGCGACGGGCCTGCCGTCCGAGCTCCTCGACAGTGCCGTGATCGGCGTCCCCGGCGCGATTGACGCCTCGAACGAGACCGTGCACCTGGCAACGAACATCCACGGTCTCGAGGGCCGGGAGCTCGGCAGCGAGCTTCGCGACCGCCTCGGCCTGCCCGTGACGCTCGAGAACGACATCAACCTCGCTGCGCTGGGCGAGCGCTGGCAGGGCGTAGCCCGTGGCGTAGACGACTTCGCCTTCCTCTCGATCGGGACCGGTATGGGTGCGGGTCTCATACTGCGCGGCGAACTGCACCACGGTCACCACGGGGCGGCCGGTGAGCTCGACTACGCACTCACAGGCATGAGCGAGGAGCTCAGCCCGTGCGCCGGGGCGCTGCTTGCCTTGACGGCGCGACTCGCGGGCGAGGGCGCGCTCGAGACCTCGCTGGCGGCACCGTACGATGCGCGCGCCGTCTTCACCGCGGCGCGCGGCGGCGACCCGCTCGGACGAGCCGTCGCAGCAGAGATCGCGCGGCGGATCGCGCTTCACATCGCCCCGATCGCCGCCGTGGCGGACGTGAGGCTGGTCGTGCTCGGCGGCGGCCTAGGCGCGAACGGCGACCTGCTGCTCGAGCCGGTGCGCGGGCTGCTCGCTGACTGGCTGCCCTATCCCCCGAGTGTCGAGGTGTCGAGCCTGGGCGACGCGGCCGTCCTGACCGGCGCGCTCGATGTCGGCCGCCGTTCCGCCCTGGACAGCGTCTTCGTCAACCGGAAAGCGGTCGCACAAAGCTGAGTGTACGGTGTCTAGGTTCTTGGACACTTAGCCGCGAAACAGGTGTTGATCTGCGCGGTGCATCGCGAGCTGGGTCCGCTGCCCGAGCGACTCATGCAGCCTGACCTCGTTGTAGGGCGAGAGGTAGCTCGTGACCTCCTCGGCGAGTTTCACCGCCGACATTCTGCCACCGCGACGCCCCATCACCGCCGGCCACGGCGCAGTCGGCATCACGTCGGCTGATCGTCAAGATGCCTGCACCTCGCGAACTTCCTGCCCGTGGACACGGCATGAAGACCCGTGACGCCACGGCCAAGGTGTCGCCGCCGATCGCGTGGTCGGGGCCGGCGCTTGCCGACCACGCCGCCGGGCTCGCGCCAGGGCCAACTCCCGCACCATCAGAGGGGGTGGACCAACGAATGGAGGGCAGGTCACCGGGGCGAGCTCGCCTGCTGCGAGCGTGGACTCCATTCACGCTCCGGCGCCGACAAGCACCCAATCAGTCAGGAAGCCGGCAACCAGCCCGAGCACGATCCCCCAAGTCACGAGCCTCTTGAAGCCGAAGGCGCGATTGATCTGCAGCAGCTCGATGACGACGTAGAGGATGGAGCCCGCTGCCAGGGTGAGGAAGGCTACCGATACGAAGTCGTTGACCCACGCCTGTCCCACCAGCGTGCCGAGGAACGTCGGCCCGCCGCCGATGAGGCCGAGCGACACGAGGAAGCGCCAGCTCGGCAATGCGCTCTCACTAGAGAGGGGTGCGACGATCCCGAAACCCTCGGTGGCGTTGTGAAGGCCAAACCCGATGATGAGGACGAGCGCCAAGCTGATCTCGCCCGCGGCCGCCGACTGGCCGATGGCGAGGCCTTCGGCGAAGTTGTGCAGGCCGATACCGATCGCGATGAAGAGGGCGAGGGCGCGGCCTGGCGCCAGCCCCTTGCCGTACTCGAGCTCCACCGCCGATGTGGCCCCAGGTCCCAACATGGCAGCCGATCTGCGCTGCGAGGCCAGGTGCTCCCAGTAGACGAGGCTCAGCAGCCCGACTCCCATGCCGACGATGAACAGTCCACCCAACGCGAGAAGGCGGGTCCACGAGCCGCCATCAGCCGATGCTGCCCGAAGCGCCGACTCGACGGGCTCGCTTGCGGCGGTCAGCACGTCCCAGAACAGGAAGAGCAGGATGCCGGTCGCGGCTGCGCTGAGAAAGGCCTTCAGGCGCAACGCCGGGTTGCGCAGCCGCCCCACCGGCAAGCCGAGAAAGATCGTGAAACCGGCGAGCGCACCGAGCAGCAGGATCCGGTCGACGGGCATAGCGTCAGGTTCTCCTTATGTCTTCAGTTGGGATTACCCTACCCTCTCGAGATCGGGTCCATGGTTGACGGGGGCTTCGCCGGCGGTGGCGAGAAGGTCGACGACCCGGCGCGCGTAGCGGTCGCCCGGGTCGAGAGACGGGTTCAGGATCGTAACGTCGGCGCCGAGCAGCGCCGGCGAGAGCAGCAGCGGCCGCAGCAGCTCCGCCGTCTGCCGCCAGTCCGGTCCGCCGGGGAGGGGGTCGTCGACCGCCAGCATCGCCTCGCCGTCGATCACGTCGAGGTCGAAGTGCAGCCAGAAGCGCCCGGGGCCGGCTGCGAGCCTACCGCCGCCGGCCCAGAGGGGTTCACTTCAAACCAACGTTGACACAACGTTAGAAAACGGACCAAATTCATCCATCATAGGCATGGAGCGATTGTCCCGGCGACCCCAGGAGGGAGGACGGCCATCTCCGAGACGACCGACAACCGACACTCGGGAGCGAGTTAGCAGCCGCCCGCCTTGTCGGTCGACGCGGATCCGGTGGGTGGCGCCAAGCGCTGCTGTCCCCGTACCGTGTGAACTCGCCTATCAAGCAGGTAGACCTTTCGCGATGGACCGCACGCTGCCGCCAAGCAGTCTGACAGCAGTGCGAAAGAGGAGGTGAGGGTCAGGCAAGCATCACGGGGGAGGTTCACGAAACGTTCCGACGCCGCAAGCCGATGCTTTCCGGCGGTCGTCTCGAGCAATGGAGTCTCAGCGAGAAGGAGCAAGGCAGATGATTAGTAAACGCAGACGCCCGATTCTGCTTGGCATCGCGTTGGCGCTGACCGCCGCTTTGTGGGGCGTGGCGCCATCACTGGCAGGCAACCGGCCGACCGCCGTGAAAGCGGTTTCACACGCGGTGGTAGTGCCGCCGCTCCACGTCCATCACGGGCGCATCACGAATGCCGACCGCAAGGCAGCAGCGGCTCGCGCCGCGGCGCTCGGCCTCACGCCGGGCGGCACAGCCAAGATCCGCGCCGTTGCAGCGGCGACCGGAGTGCCCGACTACTTCGGCACCATTCCCAACTACGCCAACAGCCCTCTGCCGGCGGGTCCGATCGGCAGCATCATGGTCATGCACCGCGGCAGCGGCTACGGGACGTCGGTCACGGTCCAGATCACCGACATCAGCTGGGGGTCAGGCAGCGGCGCCCAAGCCACGGCCACGGTCGTCAGCGGGCACGTCGTGTCCATCGCCGTCACCAAGCCCGGCAGTCGCTACACCGACCCCATCGTGACGATCGTGGGCACGGGCAACGGCGCCGATGCCATGGCGATCCTCAACAGCGCCAAGCTGAAGGGCGGCATCCGCAAGTTCGTCGATGCGATGCCGGGTCTGGGCGCAGCCGGTGCGAACGGCCTGGGCCAGTACATCCCCGTGGCCGTTCCCGATACGACGACCTTCACGGGGTCCGACTACTACGAGATCGCCCTGGTCCAGTACACGGAGAAACTGAGCCGCGACCTTCCGGCGACGACGCTGCGTGGCTACGTGCAACTTGAGACACCGGCGAATGCGGGCCAGAGCAAGCACATCGCCCTGCAGTACCCTGACGGCAGTCCCATCCTGGACGCCACCGGTGCGCAGGTCTACGCGGTGGATAACCCGCAGTACCTGGGGCCCACGATCGTCGCTCAGACGAACCGCCCGGTGCGTGTGAAGTTCACCAACTACCTGCCCTCGGGGGCCGCAGGCGACCTGTTCCTGCCGGTCGACACCACCCTCATGGGCGCCGGACTTGGGCCGCTGGGTGCGGCCGCCGGTAATTACACGCAGAACCGTGCCACGCTGCACCTCCATGGCGGCGCCACCCCGTGGATCAGCGACGGGACGCCGTACCAGTGGACCACCCCCGCTGCCGACACCACGACCTATACGCGGGGCGTCAGCGTGCAGTCCGTGCCCGACATGTGGTTTGACCCGGTCACCCACAACGTGGTCCCGGCGAGCAGCCCCGGTGCCACGAACGACCCGGGCCCCGGTTCGCTGACCTTCTACTACACCAACCAGCAGAGCGCGCGGCTGATGTTCTACCACGACCATGCGGTCGGCATCACGCGCCTCAACGTCTATGCCGGCGAGGCGGCGCCGTTCCTGTTGCAGGACAAGGTCGAGCACGACTTCACCGCCGGGACCAACACTTCAGGCGCCAACCCCACCCACGCAAAGGTCATCCCCGCCACCGAGATCCCGCTGGTCATCCAGGACAAGACCTTCGTGCCCAGCGCCACGCAGCTCGCCGCTGAGGACCCGACCTGGGATACGACCAACTGGGGCGGCACGGGCAACCTCTGGCTGCCGCACGTCTACATGCCGAACCAGAACCCTTACGACTCCCAGGGTGTCAACGCCATGGGCCGCTGGGACTATAACTCCTGGTTCTATCCGCCGCAGGTCCCTCAGACGTTCGGACCTGTTGCCAACCCTCTCGCCGGGACGACGGCGCTCGAGGGATCGCAGAATCCGGGCACGCCCGATGCGAGAGGGATCTCGCCGACGATCGTGCCTGAGTCGTTCATGGACACGCCGCTTGTCAACGGCACCGCCTATCCATTCCTCAGGGTGCAGCGCAAGGCGTACCGGTTCCGGATCCTGAACGCCTCCGACGACCGCATGCTCAATCTGCAGCTCTACTACGCCAAGTCCAACGCGTCGATATGGAACGCGAACGGAACGCTGAACAACGCCAACGCCGGCGAGGTGCCGATGGTCAAGGCAGCCCCGGGCGCCGGCTTGCCGGCGAGGTGGCCGACCGACGGCCGCGACGGCGGCGTGCCGAATCCAACGGCAGCTGGACCGTCGATGATCCAGATCGGCAACGAGTGCGGCTTCTTGCCGCAGGTCGCGGTACTGCCGAACACGCCGATCGGCTACGAGTTCTTCCGCCGGACGATCACGGTCTTGAACGTCAAGAACAAGACGCTCATGCTCGGACCGGCCGAGCGGGCCGATGTGATCATCGACTTCTCCAAGGTGCCCGCCGGCTCCAAGCTCATCCTCTACAACGACGCGCCCGCCCCCGTGCCGGCGTTCGACTCGCGCCTTGACTACTACACCAACGACGGTAGCCAGACGTCGAGCGGCGGCGCGCCGAACACGGCAGCCGGTTACGGCCCCAACACCCGCACCATCATGCAATTCCGGGTGTCTGGGCTCGCATCCACGCCTTACAACGTGGCCGCGCTGAAGACGGCCCTACCGGCGATGTTCGCTGCCGACCAGCCCCAGCCGATCGTGCCCGAGCCGGCCTACGACGCAGCCTACAAGTCGAACTTCCCGCTCACCTATATGCACGTGCTCGACTCGCAGCTCTCGTTCACGCCGATGGGCACGAACACGCCGGTCACGATCCCGCAGCAGGAGAAGGCGATCATCGAGCAGTTCGACATGGACTACGGGCGCATGAACGCCGTCCTCGGCACCGGTCTCGCGAACGGCGGCGCCTCGACCGGTACCGCCACGCCATACTCCTATGACGACACGCCGACAGACTTCATCCTCAACTCGGCGGGGACGCAGATCGGTTCGCTGGCAGACGGCACGCAGATCTGGCGGATCGACCATCAGGGCGTGGACACCCACGCCATCCACTTCCATCTGGTCAATGTGGAGATCATCAACCGCGTGGCGATCGACGGTCAGATCTTCGCGCCTGACCCTAACGAACTTGGCTGGAAGGAGACCGTGCGCATGAACCCGGGCCAGGATGTGATCCTGGCGGTCAGGGCGATAGTGCCGACGCTGCCGTGGAAGATCGGCGAGAGCATCCGTCCCCTGGAGCCGAGTGTCCCTCTGGGCCAGTCGTTCATGGACGCCAACGGCACGTTGGTCCCGAACGCACTGCAGAACTACGGCTGGGAGTACGTGTGGCACTGCCATCTGCTCGGACACGAAGAGAACGACATGATGCGGCCGTTCGTGTTCCAGGTGGCGCCGGCAGCGCCCAACGCGGTGACGGCCACGCCGGGTGCTGGTCCGTCGGTGGCGGTCGCGTGGACGGACAACGCGACGAATCCGGCGGCGACCATGTACACGGTCCAGCGGGCCACGGACGCGGCGTTCACCGCGAACGTCGTCGCCACAGCGATCAACAACCCGACCGCGACGTCGTTCAACGACACGACCGTCGCGGTCGCGACGACTTACTACTACAGGGTCAGGGCGGAGAACGACGCAAGCTTCTCCGTCTGGGTGGACGCGGCGGCTCCCGCGGTGGTGCCGTGAGGTAGCCGAAAGAAAGGGAGAAGCAGAAGCTGACCAGCTTCTGACAGACGCCGACCGGACGGGCGGCGAGGCGTGGCGCCTCGCCGCCCGTCCTTTTGTCGTGGGCGGCGCCCCTCTCCTCCGGCCCGGGGCGCCACGCCGCCCACGACCGCGCCGCTACGACTCGGCCGTTTCCCGGTCACATTGAGACCCCAAGACGCCACGGCGCGGAGAGCGGGGTGCTCGTCCACCTTGGGGGAGCCGACGCGCCCGTTCAGGGTGCGGCTACTTGCCGGCGGTGGCCTGGGCGGCGGTGGCGAGGAGGTCGACGACCCGGCGCGCGTAGTGGTCGCCGGGGTCGAGAGACGGGTTCAGGATCGTGACGTCGGCGCCGAGCAGCACCGGCGAGAGCAGCAGCGGCCGCAGCAGCTCTGTCGTCTGCCGCCAATCCGGTCCGCCGGGGAGCGGGTCGTCGACCGCCGGCATCGCCTCGCCGTCGATCACGTCGAGGTCGAAGTGCAGCCAGAAGCGCCCGGGGCCGGCTGCGAGCTCGGCGGCGACGCGCTGCCCGGTGCGCTCAGGGCCGTCGGCGAGGAGGCTCGCCGACTCGATGATGCGCAGGCCGGGCGCCAGGCGGCGCGGGTCGGGCGACTCGTTGTCGCGGGCGATGGTCGAGTCTCGAATGCCGAGCGCCACCGCGTCCTCGTCGCGGAACAGCGGCGCGCCGGGCGCGTCCGGCAGCAGTCCTGCGGGGCCGTGGCCGGTGACGATCGCCAGCTCCATGTCGGCGACGCAGCCGTTGAGCGAGGACCGCCCGTCGTAGAAGTCCTCGTGGCCGTCGACGAAGGCGAGCCCGGCTCGCCCAGCGACCTCGCGCACGGCGAGTCCGGCGCCCAGCAGAACGGCGCAGCAGCCGCCGACGACGAGGGGCCGCTCCCCGGAGCGCAGGAGCGGGAGGAGCGCGTCCCTCAGGCGGAGGCTGACGGCCGCCACCTCGGCCGGGCCGCGCACGCCGGTGAGCGGGTCGCGTGGGCCGCGCACCGGACCGGCCTCCACGTCACCGAGGTCGCGCACCCCGAGCGTCGCGATGAGGCCGCTGCGTCGCAGTGCCGCCGGCATGCGGTTGCAGCCCTCTTCCAGGCCCTCCGAGTCGATTGGCACGCCGAGCGCGCTCGTGAACACCGTCGTCATCGTGGCGGATGCCTCCTCGCTGCGGTCTCTCTGGTCGCTCATACCCGAGTCCGGGATCGGCCACTCCCGCGGGCCATTCCTCGTAGCTGGGGTCGCTCGCCTCCGCGAGGCTGACCTGACCCCCTGAAATCGGTTCACCTTGAGATTGGGGTTTCGGACCGAGAAGGAGGAAGCAGGTCAAGGCCAGCGGGTGGGCTGGATCGCGCCCAGCTACAAGAATCTCGCCGAGCTCTGGCGCGCGATAACGAACACCTTCCGGCCTCGTCCTCGATGCCTAGGGAGAATGCGCGGCTAGCCAGGCGACAAGCGCTTTCACTTGATGTGAAGCTTGACTCCGAGCAGCACGAGTGGCCAGAGCAGGACGGCGATGACCGCGGAGGCGATCGGCTTGGCTTCGTTCAGGTTCCGGAGTCGCTAGGGCGTGCGCCAGTCGTCCTGCTGTTCGGTCCGCTCTTGGCCTGAGGGAGTCTCGCGGACGTCCGTTCGCGTCGTGCTGCGGCTCCTGCCCCCGAGTGCGATGAGGAGCAGGCTTAAGACGAAGATACCGATCCCCACCAGGAGCAGGATGACGCCGGCCGTGTGGATGTTGAATCCGTGAGTATGCGCCGAGACGGCGAACCTCATGACGGCGCCGACGACCACCAGCACGATGCCGAACGTCATCAGACCGATGCCTGAATTCCTATCCATTCAATTACCTCCTCCGTCTGTATCCCCATCCACCGAAAACCAGCACGAGCACCACAATGACCAGAATGATGAACCACACTAAACTTCACCCCCTTGAGAGAGAACTCAGGTCTTGGTGGGCGCATTCTGCGGCTTCGCATCCTCAGGCTTCGCATCCTGATGCTTCGCCCACTCGTCCGCACGCCGAGCGGCCTCGTCGGAGGCGTAGCCGTACTTCTGCTGCAGCTTGCCCACGAGGCGATCCTTCTTGCCCCCGACTTCCTCAAGCTCGTCGTCGGTCAGCTTGCCCCACTGTTCCCGCGCATTGCCTTTGAGTTCTTTCCACTTGCCCTCGATGATGTTCCAGTCCATGTGCGTCTCCCTCTCGCTTCGGACTCCGACCCCACGATCGCGCAGCAGTGGCGCCCTACCCGCCGTGTAACGAACCCCTTCCAGTCTCGTCCTCAATGCTTAGGGAGAACGCGCGACTGGCCAGGCGACCAGCGCTTTCACTTGATGTGAAGATTGACTCCGAAAAGTATGAGCGGCCAGAGCACCACGGCGATGACCGCGGAGAGGATCGGCTTGGTTCCGTTCAGGTGCGCGAAATAATGATGCGAGTTCGCCACGACAAAGCCCACAACGATGTAAATCACGAAAAGAACCGTTCTCAGCGTGCCCCCGAACATGAGTCCTCCTAACCGTTCTTTGACGTTCTGTTTGACGCTAGTTGCAGTGACCGGGACGCTGGGCGCATCGCCGGATCTCGCTCTCGGTGGATTACAGTTGCCGAGTCGTCAGGGCGTGCGCCAGTCGTCCTGCTGCTCGGTCCTCTGTTGGCCTGAGGGAGTCTCCCGGACGTCGGTTCGCATGGTGCTGCGGCTCCGGCCCCCCAGTGCGAGGATGAGCAAGCTCAAGACGACGATACCGATCCCCACCCAGAGCAGGATGACGCCGGCCACGTGGATGTTGAATCCATGCGCATGCACCGTGATGGCGAACTTCATGATCGCGCCGACGACCACCAGCACGATGCCGAACGTCATCAGACCGATGCGTGAATTCGTCTTCATGGACCGGAGCATGCCTACCCGGTCGTTATGGCCCGCAAACCCCTCTGGTCACCGGGCTGCGCAGAACACTTGACCGGTCAATAGGCTGCGCATGAGGATTAAGTTCGTTGCGAAATCGCGCAACGAGAAAGCCGAGACCAAGGGGAGGATACGATGTACAAAGGGCTCGCGGCACCACTGCTGGCTTCCGTCGTGAACGGGACCGCTGTTCCGATAGTGTGGGTGATCGGCATCATCTTGATCGTCGCAGGAGTTGTGGGCCTCTTCCGCGGCAGTCTGCTCATGGGAATCGTGCTGATCGTGATCGGGATCTTCTTGGGCGGCCTCAACATACTCTGACCAGGCCGCGCGACTGGAGGCGACCCGCTACCGCCCTGGTAACCGCGAACTATCCCGCGTCAAGGTTCTGGAGAGTCAGGGCCTGAACGAAGAGCGAGAGGAAAGCCTTCACCTTCCGGGTCAACGTCACCGCGTGCTCGATCCGGCGCTCGCAGACATATCCACACGGACGCACAGGGTGATGGTTGCACAGCTAACCATTAGCCCGGTAATGTCGCGCAATGGCCGAAGGCGAGCAGCACCCAGCGACAGGAGACGGCGCGGAGCTTCGTGATGCCCGCGCGGAGCTGGCGGGCGCCGACGAGGCGTCGTCGGCGCTGGTCTTCCGCGCGTTCCTGAACGCAATGCGGCTGCATCGTCAGCTCATGATCAAGACGTTGACGGCGCGCGGCGCGAACCCCGGCCAGGCGTTCTGCCTGCGACTTCTGGCGGCCCACGAGGGGATCTCCCAGCGCGACCTGGCGGAGATGCTCCACCTCGCCCGGCCCACGGTGACGAGGATGCTGCAGGCGATCGAGAAGTCGGGGATGGTGGAGCGGCGACCGGATGCAGCCGATCAGCGCCTGACGCGTGTCTATCTGACGGCGGCGGGACGCGACCGCGAGCGCGCGGTGAGCGCGGTCGCGGTCGACTACGTCGATCAGACCATCGGCACGCTGCCGGCTGCCGATCGGCGCGAGCTGACGCGGCTGCTCGGCGAGCTGGCTGAGAGCCTCGCGCGCGCCCTCGCCGTCACCGACGAGCCGGTGCGCGATAACCCCGACACGGCTGCCGGCAGCGCCGGGCAGCCGCGTCAACCCGGGCCGGCGCCGTGATCAGACTTCTGAGACAGAAGCTCGCGCCGTACTCGCGGCAGCTCACCTTCGTTCTCGCCTTGCTGCTCGTTCAGGCGGTCGCCAATCTGTACCTGCCGACCCTCAACGCCGACATCATCAACAACGGCGTGCTAAAGGGCGACACGAACTACATCCTCCGTGTCGGCGGCATCATGCTGGGCGTCACCGTGCTCTTTGCGATCGCGTCAATCATCGCAGTGTACTGGGGCGCCAAGATCGCCATGTCGTTCGGCCGCGACATTCGGGGCGCGCTGTTCCGCAAGGTCGAGAGCTTCTCGCAGGCAGAGGTCAATCACTTCGGCACGCCGTCGCTGATCACGCGCACGACCAACGACGTGCAGCAGGTGCAAATGGTCGTGCTGATGATGGTGACGGTGATCATCTCGGCTCCCATCACGGCGATCGGCGGCATCGTCCTCGCGCTGCGCCTCGACGTGCCGCTTTCCGGCGTGATCCTCGCCGCCGTGCCGGTCATGGGCATCTTCATCGGCCTCGTCGTGCGCAAGGCCGTGCCCCTGTTCCGCGCCATGCAGGTGAAGATCGACCGCATCAACCAGGTGACGCGCGAGACATTGAGCGGCGTGCGCGTCATCCGCGCCTTCGATCGCACAGGGTACGAAGAGCGGCGCTTCGACGAGGCGAACGTCGACCTCACCCAGACCACGCTCAGAGTCACACGCATGTTCGCGCTCATGATCCCGACGCTCACGGCGATCCTCAACCTCTCCATGGTGGCGGTCATGTGGTTCGGCAGCTTGCGGGTCGCCAATCACGGCATGCAGATGGGCGACCTCACCGCGTTCCTGCAGTACGTGATGCAGATCCTTTTCGCCGTCGTGATGGCGACGATCATGTTCGTGATGGTGCCGCGCGCAGCCGCGTCGTCCGAGCGCATCCAGCAGGTGCTGGAGACGGAGCCGACGATCACCGATCCCGGATCTCCGGCGACCGGCGTCCCCGCAAGAGGCGTCGTCGAGTTCGAAGATGTGGAGTTCCGCTACCCGGGTGCCGAGGAGCCGGTGCTCACCGGCATCACCTTCACGGCGCAACCCGGCGAGACGACGGCTATCGTCGGCAGCACGGGCAGCGGCAAGTCGACGCTGATCAACCTCATCCCGCGGTTCTACGATGTCACCGCCGGCAGCGTCCGCGTGGACGGGGTCGACGTGCGCCAGATGGAGCGTCAGAACCTGTGGCGCAGGTTGGGGCTGGTGCCGCAAAAGGCGTTCCTCTTTAGCGGCACCGTCGCCAGCAACCTGCGCCAGGGCAACGACGACGCCACCGACGACGAGCTCTGGCGACTGCTCGGGATCGCGCAGGGGCGCGAGTTCGTCGCCGAGATGACCGACCAGCTCGAGGCGCCGATCACCCAGGGCGGCGCCAACGTGTCCGGCGGCCAGCGCCAGCGTCTCGCCATCGCCCGCGCACTGGCTAGACGGCCCCAGGTCTTCATTTTCGACGACAGCTTCTCGGCGCTCGACTTCAGGACCGACGCGCTATTGCGCAGCGCCCTCAAGCGCGAGACGGCCGACGCTACGGTCATCATCGTCGCCCAGCGGGTGGGCACGATCATGCACGCCGACCGCATCATCGTGCTCGAGAACGGCACCATCGCCGGCACGGGCACGCACGAGGAGCTGCTGGCGACCAGCGATACATATCGCGAGATCGTCGCTTCTCAGCTGGGCGAGGAGCACGCGTCGTGAGCACGCCGCGGCCATCGGGCGATCCACGCGGGCCTGCCGGGCCCGGCGGTCCGCCGCGCCGACCGGTCCGCCCGGGCGGCGGCCCGCCCGGTCACGCGCTGATGATGCCGGCGGAGAAGCCAAAAGATTTCAAAGGCGCCTTCGGACGACTGATCCGCATGCTCAAGCCCGAGCACACGCGCATCGCCGCCGTCCTCGCTTTCGGCGTCGTCAGCGTCACATTCGCCATCCTCGGGCCGAAGATCCTCGGCAACGCCACCAACGTCCTCCTTGAGGGCATCATCAGCAAGCGACTGCCGCCCGGCATGACGCAGGCCCAGGCCGTCGCCCTGGCCAAAACGACCGGCCAGGCGAACTACGCGAAGATGCTTTCGACCATGCATCTGCACCCCGGCCACGGCGTCGACTTCGGCGTCCTGGGTCGCATCCTGCTGACCCTGGTCGTCATCTTCCTCGCCAGCGCCGCCTTCGGATGGCTGCAGCAGTACATCATGGCCGGCGTCGCCCAGCGCACCATGTACCGGCTGCGTCAGCGCCTTGACGAAAAGTTGGCGCGCCTGCCGCTCAAGTACTTCGACGAGCACGCCCGCGGCGACATCCTCAGCCGCATGACCAACGACCTTGACAACATCTCCCAGTCGCTGCAGCAAAGTCTCACGCAGCTGATCAGCGCCGCCCTGACGATCATCGGCGTGCTGATCATGATGCTCACCATCAGTCTGCTCCTTGCGGCCATCGCGCTGCTCGCGGTGCCGCTCTCATTCGTGCTCACGATGATCATCGCCAAGCGCTCGCAGAAGCAGTTCGCGGCGCAGTGGAAGGAGATGGGAGACCTCGACGGACACGTGGAGGAGATGTTCACGGGCCACAACGTGGTCAAGGTGTTCGGCCGGCAGCAGGAGGCGATCGACCGCTTCGACGAACAGAACCAGCAGCTCTACCTGGCGAGCTTCAAGGCGCAGTTCATCTCCGGCATGATCCAGCCCGTGATGAACGTCGTCGGCAACCTCAGCTACGTGGCCATCGTCGTGGTCGGCGGCCTCGGCGTAGCCACGGGCCGCATCTCTCTCGGCGGTGTGCAGGCCTTCATCCAGTACTCGCGGCAGTTCACGATGCCGATCACACAGACGGCCAGCATCATGAACGTGCTGCAGAGCACGGCGGCATCGGCCGAGCGCGTCTTCGAACTGCTGGACGAACCCGAAGAAGAGCCCGACGTCACGGAGCCGGTCACCCTCGCGCGGACGCAGGGTCAAATCACGCTGAGCGGCGTGTCGTTCCGTTACGTGCCCGACACGCCGCTCATCGAGGACCTCGATCTGCAGGTCGATGCCGGCGCCACCGTCGCGATCGTCGGTCCCACCGGCGCCGGCAAGACCACCCTCGTCAACCTGCTGCTGCGGTTCTACGAAATCGACCGCGGCAGCATCCTCATCGACGGCGTCGACACGCGCCAAATGACGCGCAGCGCCCTTCGCCGACTCTTCGGCATGGTGCTGCAGGACGCCTGGCTGTTCACCGGCACCATCCGCGACAACATCGCCTACGGCCGCGAGGGCGCCGGCGACGAAGAGATCCGCGTTGCGGCGCGCGCCGCTCGCGTGGACCACTTCACGCGCGCCCTGCCCCAAGGCTACGACACGGTGCTCGACGAAGACGCCACCACCGTGTCGCAGGGCGAGAGACAGCTCCTCACGATCGCCCGAGCCTTTCTCGTCGACCCCCAGATCCTGATCCTGGACGAGGCGACGAGCTCAGTGGACACGCGCACGGAGGTGCTGATCCAGGAGGCCATGGCGGAGCTGATGAAGGACCGCACCACTTTCGTGATCGCCCACCGGCTCTCCACCATCCGCGGCGCCGACACGATCCTCGTGATGGATCACGGCCGCATCATCGAGCAGGGGACACACGAGGAGTTGCTGGAGGCGCACGGCTTCTACAACGAGCTCTACACCAGCCAGTTCCTCGAGCCACTCGCCGAAGACGCCAACGGCATTTCGCAGCCGGCCAGCTAGCACATGCTGAACCGGCCCCGGCCGTAGCCGCCGCTGGTGACGCCACCGTCTACCTCCGACGGCGTTCGGATGGGAACAACGCCACCCCCCATCTCCGTCAGAGGGTTGGTGGATGTTTCTTAGGGTCAAGAACCGCGAGCAGCGCGACGAGAGTGGAGGCGATCGGTGAACATCCGGACAGGCTTCTGGTTGCGCCACTTCTACGCTTACCTCCAGACCGAGCGCATACTGAGCGATCTCTTCACGCTCATCGCCGTCGTCGGCTTCGTGGCTTTGTTGCTCATCATCCTTCTGTCCGATCGCCCAAACCGGCGGGCGCTCGTGGCGACGACCGCGGCGGCTGCAGCGCTGCTCGTGTTGGTCGGTACCGGCTACGCGCTTGTCGGCGCCCAGTTCCGCTCCTCGTGCCTGCGTGCCGACGATGCCCTGGCCGTTTCTGTGCCCGTTTATCCCGGGGCGAGATCCACGCGCGTCGCGGTCTGGCCCGACTACAACAACGGCGATGGACCGCGCCAGTCCGTTCTCCTGACCCAACTCATCCCGCTCGCCTGGGACTACGCGCGCCGTCTCGGTTACTCACTGCCGGCGGGAACGACCCGAGCCCAGGTCCTACGGTTCTACGTGCCTCGTTTCGGGGGCTGGCAGCCGGCGCCGCCCGCCGCTGAGCTGCCCTCCTCCTATTGGCGCGGCGGCCAGGCGGTCGAGATCAGATTCCTCGGCGCCGCGCATGCGGCACTCACGGGCTACGAGCTCGTCATCGATGGCTGGAGCCAACCGGGCGGCTCCTGAGAACCGGAAGGTGATGACCGTGACGACCTGGAAGAGTTCGCGACGCCGCGCACGCTCTCTGACCCCACCCCGAGTCCGCGCCGTTTTCCGCACGGCGGTACTGCTCACGGCGCCGCTCCTGCTGCTCTCCGCCGCCGCCTGCGGCGGCGGCTCAGTCCTTTCCACCCCGGGGCCGCCGGGGTTGTCATCGGCCCCGGGGTCGCCGAGCCCGTCATCGGTCACGAGCGGGACCAGGCACGTGCGCACCGTTGGCCCGGACTCCGCCCTCGTGCGCAGTCGCCGTAGTGTTCGCTTCAGGTTCCGCTTCGTCGGCGCCGTGCCGTCTTCCTGGCGCTGGCGGGTTGTGAGCTTCTACGGCGACGAGGTGGCCGCCGGACGGCGCGCGACGACTGCCGGTCGCAGCACCGGCGGCGTCACCTGGAACGGCTTGCGAGCAGACGGCTCGCGTGCTGACCCCGGTCTCTACCTGGTCAAGGTGGGCGCCGTCGGCGCACCGGCGTCCTCGATGACCACCATCGGCTGGGTGCGCTTTCAGCCGCCGCTGAAGGCCCGCGTCTACACCAGATTGCCGGCCGCCGGCAGGCGTGTGGCGTTCACGTTCGACGATGGCGGCGGCAAGACGGCCTGGTACTGGATCCTGCACAAGCTCAGGGCGGCGCATGTCAAGGGCACCTTCTTTCCCATCGGGCTCTACGTGGGCGACTACGCCAGGCGCATGGCGGGCCTCACCCTCAAGTACCACATGGCGATCGGCAATCATTCCTGGAGTCACCCCCTGCTCACGTGGCTGAGCGCCACCCACGTTCGTGCTCAACTGCGGCGGACGGAGAGGGTCTGGTGGCGTGACTTCCGCGCGTCGCCGGTCCCCTACCTGCGTCCGCCGTACGGGGCCTACAACGCGCGCACCCTGGCCATTGCCGGCCGGCTCGGCTACTCGCGCGTCATCCTGTGGGACGTTGACTCGGGTGATTGGGCCAACCCGGGCGTTCACGCAATCGTGCGCAATGTGCTCGAGAATGTGCGTCCCGGCAGCATCATCTTGCTGCACACGCGCGGCAAGGCCCCCAAGGCCTTGCCGCTGATCATCGCGGGTCTGCGCGCCCGCCACTACAAGATGGTCACGGTGCCGGAGCTGTTCGCGGCGGCGGGTTTTCACTAGGCCACGGCGCGCGTCCGGCTGGCGCGATCAGCGCGTCAAGCCCCCCTTAGCTCTCCCCCTCGCTCTCGAGGAGCCCTTTGAGTACCGTTGCAGAATTGTGCTCTTGGTCGCGGGACCCGTACACGAACGTGACGGGGCCCTCTTCGACCAGATTCCTCAGCCGCGCAATTTCAGCTGACCGCCGGCGCAATTCCTCACGGTAGCGGTGCTGGAACTCCGGCCATTTGCTGACATCATGCCCGAACCAGCGCCGGAGTTCGGTGCTCGGCGCCACGTCCTTCAGCCAGAGGTCGACGTCCGCCCTCTCCTTGCTGAGCCCGCGTGGCCACAGCCGTTCGACGAGGATGCGCCGGCCGTCACTGGACGACGGTTCTTCGTAGGCCCGTTTCAACTGGATCATCACGGTCGCTCGACGTGGGGCGAGTCGGGTCCGTCCACCGCTACCCGAGGAGCCCAACCAGGCCGGTGCGCCGCCGGCTGCGCAGCTCACCGGCCGACGGCAGCTCGCCTGAGCGCATGAGCTCCATGAAGGCGCCGAGCTCCTGCGGCTGCGTGCCGCAGGCGGCGAGCAGCCGGTCACCAACGGCGTAGAAGGCTGTGAAGTCGCGTGCCTCGGGGTCGCCCATGACGACGACCTCCTTCCAGCCACGACCGGCTCCGGCGTAGCCGAGCTCGAGGTCGAAGTGCTTCGTCCAGAAGAAGGGCACACCGGTGAACGGCTCACCCCTGCCGGCCATGGCACGCGCCGCCGCGCGGCCGTGCTGCTCGGCGAGCCGCCAGTGCTCGATGCGCACGTCCTGGCCGATGTGAGAGTCCCGGTAGCGTGCCACGTCGCCGGCAGCCCACACTCCGGGTGCGACGCTGAGCTGCTCGTCCACGGCCAGTCCGCCGTCGCGAGCGAGTCGTACACCCTCGACGAAGCCCGTGACCGGGTCGACACCGACGCCGACGACTACGAGGTCGGCGGCGAGCGTTTCGCCGTCGTCCAGCTCGACGGCGCGGACGGAAGCTTCGCCCACCAAGCGCGTGACGCCGCGCCCCAGGGCGAAGCGTGTGCCGTGCTCTTCGTGACACGCCTGCACAACGCGGCCCACGGCCTCGCCGAGGACGGTCGCGAACGGCGTGGCCTTCGGCCCGACGACGGTGACATCGAGGCCGCGCCGCACCAGGCTGGCCGCGGTCTCCATACCGATGAAGCTCGCGCCGACGACGACGACACGCTTCGCCGCCGCGGCCGCGGCGGCGAGCGCCTCGGCGTCGGCCCAGGAGCGCAAGGTGAACACGCCGGGCAGTGCAGCCCCGGGCACGTCCAAGTGGCGCGGACGGGCGCCGCTGGCGATCAGCACGGCGTCCGGCGTCAGTGTCGACCCGTCGTCCAGCGTGATCGTGCGGCTGGCGACGTCGAGACTGGTGACGCTGCCGACCACGCGCTCGATGGCGTGCTCCTCGTAGAACTCGGGCGAACGCAGCGGCAGCCACTTGGCCTCGAGCTCGCCGGCCAGGAAGTCCTTGCTCAGGTTGGGCCGGTCATACGGCCAGTGGTCCTCGGGGCTGATTAGCATGATGCGGCCGATGTAGCACTCCTGGCGCAACGCCTCGGCAGCAGCAGCAGCAGCAGCGCCGCCGCCGATGATCGCGAAGAGGCGCGCATCGGCGGCGATGTCGCAGGCGTACATGGGCATGGTGCGGCCACGGCGCGGCTCCTCCGAGCGGTCCACGTACACGTCGTCGCCGTCGACGCGCACGCGGAATGCGGCGATGCCGTCGAGCGCCGGCGGCTCGATCAGGTCGCCGCTGCGCACATCGAAGGTGGCCTTGTGCCACGGGCACAGCAATCTCGGAGCGTGAAGCGTGCCCTCGGGCAGCGGTCCACCCCAGTGCGGGCAGCGGGCCGCCGTGGCATAGAAGCGGCCCTCGACCCTGGCGAGCAAGACCTTCTTGCCGCCTACGAGGACGGTCGTCATCTGACCGTCGCTCAGGTCGTGAGTACTTGCGACTCTCTCCT
>PKYG01000053.1:10819-22041 GCA_003132585.1 Actinomycetota bacterium | reverse complement strand
TTCCGTTGCGGGCAGGGTGACGGTGACGGCGAGGCCGCCCGCCTGACCGTCGCCGAGGGCGAGTGAGCCCGCGGACGCCTCGGCGAGCGCCTGCGCGATCGGGAGCCCGAGTCCGCTGCCGGGCCGGGCGTGGTCGAGCCGCCAGAAGCGGTCGAGGGCCCTCGCCTTCACCTCGTCGCTGAGGCCGGGACCTTCGTCGGCGACTGTGAGGGCGTGGCGGCTCCGGCCGGGCGTGACGGTCACAGTCACGCGGGTGCGGGACGGCGACGCGGTGATCGCGTTGTCGATGAGGTTGTCGAGGACCTGCTCGACTCCGGTGGGGACGGCGCTGGCGACGACGGGGCCGCCCGGCGAATCGAAAACCAGCGTGACGCCGGCGGCGTCGGCGACGGCCGACCAGGTGTCGACCCTGTCGCGGGCGACCCGAACGAGATCGACGGGCCCCGGTGCGGCGGTTTGTTCCGCACGGGCGAGCCTGAGGAGGTCGTCGACGAGCTCGCTCAACCTGCTGGTCTCGTCGATGGCGGCGCCGAGGTCTTCGGCGCCGCCGGAGATGGCAGAGTCGCTCTGCAGGTTCTCGAGGCGCAGCCTGAGTGCGGTCAGCGGAGTGCGCAGCTGGTGCGAGGCGTCGGCCACGAACGCTCTGTGTTCGGCGAGGAGCTGCTCGAGACGTTGCGCCATCGTGTTCATGGTCGCTCCCAGTGCAGCTATCCCAGCGGGCGCGTCGAGATCCTGCTCGGTGGTGGTCAGGTCGCCGGTGGCGAATCGTGCTGCCGCCGTCTCGAGCTTGCGCAGGGGCCGGTCGACCGACCGAGCGATCGCCCATCCGATGCCGGCCACGGCCGTGAGCACGACTGCGGCCATGCCGACCAGGCCGAGCCAGAAGCGATGGACGGCCGCGTTCACCTCCCGGGTGTCGAGCGTCAAACGAACGGCACCGAGCACGTTCCCACCCGAGGCGATCGGCACGGCCACGTAGAGGAGGTCGGTGCCGAGGGTGGCGGAATGTCTGACACCCGTGGTCTGGGTGCCGCGCAGCGCAGTCTGGATCTCCGGCCGGGTCGAGAAGTCGCGGTTTGGGTCGCCGGCCGTGTCGATCACCGCGGCGCCGTTCCTATTGACGACCACGACCCGTGCGCCGGTGCGCATGGCGTACTTCCTGGCGATGGCCGGGTCGGGCGGCTTCCGCTGTTCGAGGGCGTCTTCATAGATGCTCGCCAGTGCGTTCGCGTCGCGTTCGACACCCACCGTGAGGCGGTCCGTTTCGCGTTGCTGGTAGAAGACGGCGAGAGGGATCTCGAGGACGAGCAGCACGATGACGGCGATGGTCAGGTAGCTGAGCAGCAGCCGCCTGGTCACGTCGAGGTGGCGGCGTCGACGAGGCGGAACCCGACGCCACGCACGGTCTCGATGATCTCCGGCGCGAGTTTCTTCCGCAGCGACGCGATGTGAACGTCCAGGGTCTTGGTGGAGCCCCACCAGTTCTCGTCCCACACGACGTCGATGATCTGCTCGCGGGTGTGGACGGCGTCGGGGTCGCGCGCGAGGTAGACGAGCAGATCGTGCTCCTTGGGAGTCAGCGCGACGGGCCGGCCGTCGTAGCTCACGTTCCGGGTCCGGGTGTCGATCTGGAGACGTCCGACGTCGATCCGGAGCGCGTCGCCGTCACGGAGACGGTCGCCACCGGTCCGGCGTAGAACGGCGCGGATCCGCGCGACGAGCTCGCGGAACCCGAACGGCTTGACCACGTAGTCGTCGGCGCCGAGCTCGAGCAGGGTCACGCGGTCGACCTCCTCTCCGCGAGCGGTGACGACGATGATCGGCACGTTCGATCGCTCGCGCAGATGCCTGCAGACGACTCGGCCGTCGAGGTCCGGAAGACCGAGATCGAGGAGCACGAGGTCGCAGGCCCCGGCGGCGAGCGCGTCGGCGCCGGTGTCGACCAGGTCGACCTCGAAACCTTCGCGCAGCAGACCTGTGCGGAGTGGCTCGGCGATGGTGGGGTCGTCTTCGATGACCAGCAAGCGCATGGTCATATGTTCCCATGGGAAGCGGCGCGAACCAGCGAACGTGCGGAATCTTAACCAAACGTTAACCCTGCGTTGGGTCTGCCTTGGATCGCCGTTCGATAGGTTTCGCCTCGTCCGGCCCACATGCTCGCCTCGAGAGGAGTCACGAATGGTACACCGCACAGCTTTGATCACCGCCGGCTCGATCGCCGCCGTGGTCTTTGCCGGCGCCATCGCTGTCGGCGCCAACCTCGGCATCCTCAACGTCGCCGACTCGCGACCCGTCGGCAAGCTTTCGGCGTCGGTAGCACCCCCAACGATTGGGTCCAAAGTGGTCCGCGTTTATGTCGGCGACAAGAAGGTTACGCGCACCCAGAAGTACATCATCAAGAAAGCCGGCACGGTGCGTGTCGCAGTCACCAAGGCCGGTCTGCGACTCGTTGACGTGACGGTCAAACCGAGCTGGAGGTGGAAGCTGGCGCAAACGGCTGATGCGAAGCTAACGGTGACGTTCCAGGCTCACTCGACGACCTACAAGTTCGTCGCCGTTCTCGGCCGTCACGGCGCGATCGTCGCCCGGGTCGATCAACCGATCACCAAGGTCGCGCCGAGTACGTCGTCTCCGGCCGTGATTGCCTACTCGGCGCCTGCTCCGGCACCCGCGCCGGTGCCGGCCAATCCCGCACCTGCGCGCAGCGGCGAGGGCGGCGACGGTGGAGGGGGTGGAGCGGATGACTGACGTGACACGGCCGCCGGTCGGGCCGACGCCCGAAGAGAAGCCGGCCCGCACCGACGAAGGGACAACCGCCCACGCCGGTCGCGGAAAGAGGCGCCGGCACCCTGCCGCCCGGGCGCGGATAGCGGCGGCGGGGATCGGAGTCGGCGCGATGCTGGGCCTCGCGAGCAACATGGAGGTCACCTACAACCGCGCCCACTCGGCCAACGCCAAATCACTTGCGCCCGCGGCTTCTCATCGCGCGATCCTGGCCGCCAACCGCGGAACGGCGACAAAGGCCACCGCGGCCGTCAAGTCAAGCCGTCCGATTGTGCTGACCGTTCACGTCGTGGTGCGCACCGTCAGCGCGCCGTCGACGGGCGGCTACGTGGGATCCGGGTACGCTGCTCCGGCTCCGGCTGCGGCTCCCGCGGCAGCGCCCGTTGCGACTACCAGTGGCAGTGGTGGTGGCTGAGCTGAAGTTCCTCGCCATGGCGAGCGCGGTGCAGGTGATCCTGGTTGATCCGGTCGAAGGCGCTCAGGACTACGCCCGACGCCGTCTCGAGGAGCTGGAGCAGCGCTGGAGCCGGTTCCTGCCCGAGAGCGACATCTCGCGCCTGAACACGGCGCCGGAGGCCTTCGTGGTCGTATCGTCAGACACCATCGTCCTGCTCAACACAATGAAGCACGCGTGGCGCCTGACGGAGGGTCGCTACGACCCGTCGATGCTCTCCGCGATCAACGCTGTCGGTTACTCGAAGAGCATCGACGGGTCCAACAGGACGAGCCGAATGGCCCGGCGCCCTAGTCTCGGACACACGATTGGCGACGTGACGATCGATGCGGCGACGTCGGCGGTGATCGTCCCCGCCGGTCTCGGTCTCGATCCCGGTGGGATCGGCAAGGGTCTTGCCGCCGACATGGTCGTAACCGAACTGCTCGACGCCGGCACCGGCGGCGCTCTCGTCGGCGTCGGGGGCGACCTCGCGGCGGCCGGCACGCCGCCCGCGGCGGGGGGATGGTATGTCGCCGTCAAACATCCGCTCGACGCTTCGCGAGAGCTCATGACACTCGCGCTCGGCGTCGGCGGAGTCGCTACGTCCAGTACCCTGTCGCGCTCATGGGTCCAGAACGGCAGCCGCCGTCACCACGTGATCGACCCCCTCACCCGCACGTGCGCGACCACGGATCTCGCTGCGGTGACCGTGGTCGCGGGGGCCGGGTGGGAGGCGGAGGCGCACGCCACGGCCGCTCTTCTCTCTGGCAGTGGCCGAGTTCTCGACTACTTCGACAGCCACCGACTCGACGGCATCGCCACGACTCTCGACGGAGAAACCAGCGTGAGCCCCGTTCTCGAACGTGTCTACGCCACCGAAGCGAGCTCAGCGTGAATCCCCACTTCTGGTGGTATCTCTCGCGGGCGTCGGGAATCGTCGCCTGGCTCATGCTCACAGTGTCGGTGCTGTGGGGGATCGTGCTCTCCACGGATCTCTTTCCCCGGCGGCGCCGGGCGGCCTGGCTCCTCGACCTGCACCGTTGGCTCGGTGGGATGACCATCTGCTTCGTCGCCGTTCACCTGGGCACTCTCGTCGCCGACAGCTACACGCACTTTGGCCCTCGGGAGCTCTTGGTCCCGTTCGCCAGCACATGGAGACCCACCGCGGTCGCGTTGGGCGTGTTTGCCGTCTGGCTGCTCGTCGCCGTCGAGGCGACGGCCCTCGCCATGAAGCGGCTCTCAAAGAAATGGTGGCGCGATGTCCATGTCGCCAGCTACGGAGTCTTCTGGCTGACGAGTATCCATGCCGCTCTCTCCGGGACCGACACTGCCCAGACGCTGTACACCGTCACTTCGATCGTGGCGATGGCGGCGATCATCTTCGCCGTGTCCTACCGGATCCTCTCGCGCGACCTTCCCAAGCGCAGACCCAAGCACGCACGGCAGCGCTCCTCGCGGCCGTCGACGGCGAACGACAACGTCTGACTGAAGGTGGGCGGGGCGAGCGTCGTCCGGCGCTCGCCCCGCCCACCTTCAAGGCGCCCCGTCGCGCGCCGCCACCGACTCTCGTATAATCTAGAGTCCTGACCGAAACCGAGAGGAGAAGGCGCCTTGCTCCTGCAAGGGAACCTGAGAGAGTTCAACCTGCCCAACATCCTTCAGCTGGTCAAGATGAGCGCCAAGACGGGCTCGCTCTCGATCCAGCGCGAAAAGGAGTGGGGCAAGATCTTCTTCAATCGGGGTCAGATCTACTACGCGTTCTCGGCGCCGCAGGCGATGCCGCTGGGCGAGCGCCTCGTCAAGGCTGGCAAGATCACTCCCACACAGCTCAAGGAGGCGCTCGCCGAACAGGCATCGTCCAAGCGCAGCGGGCGCCTCGGCATGATCCTGCTCGAGAGCGGCGCCATCGACAAGCAAGCGCTGGAGACAGCCGTCAAGGAGCAGATCGAGGACGCTACCTTCAATTTCTTCAGCTGGACCGAAGGTGACTTCGAGTTCACCGCCGATGAGACCGTCGACAACGAAGACATCGTCGCTGAGATGAACGTCGAGAACGTGATCATGGAGGGCTGCCGGCGCATCGACGAGTGGGAGCTGATCTTCGACCAGCTCGGTTCGCTCGAGCGCGTACCGCACCTCTCCTGGGACGAGAGCGTCGAGGAGCGCGGCGAGGTCAAGCTTACCGCCGACGAGTGGCGCGTCATCTGCCAGATGGACGGTCGCCGCGACATCAACACGGTGCTCAAAGATTCGGGACTCGATCGCTTCCACTCGGCGAAGGTCATCTACAGCCTGTTCTCGAGCGGCTTGCTGACCGTCAGTGAGCCGCTTATCGAGGGCATCGGCAAGGGTCTCTCGGTGGCCGTGCGCGGCCCGATCGACATCTACAACGAGGTCTTCCTTAATACGCTCACTGACTCCAACGTGACCAAGCACCTGCGAATCGAGATCATCGACGACCGCGAGGTCGAGATACCGATCTTCGCGGCGACCCTGGGCGCAGACAACGGCCAACCGTCCGGTCCGAAGATGGGCGAGGAGAATGCCGGCGAAGCCGCCGAGCCCGAGACGATCGTGTTCACGGCCAGCGTGTCGGCGCCGGAGCAGGCGTGGCGGCGACTGGCCGGCGAGAGCTCGGCGTTCGTGCTGCTCGCCAACGCCAACTCCGACGACAGCGTGCGCGCGTCCAAGCGCGACATCGAGTTCGTCAAATCACTCGGCGACCCGCCGATCGTCGTCGCGACCTATCTGTCGACAGGCGACGACGCCGTGCCGGCGGCAGCGATCCAGCAGATCCTCGGGCTCGGCGCCGACGTGCCGGTCGTCTCCTTTAGCTTGCGCGACCGCGAATCGGTGACGGCCGTCGTCGAGGAGGCGCTCAAGCTCGTCGACGCCAAGACCAAGTAGGCGTCTCCTCTCCTCTCATGAAAGGACCCGATGGCATGTACTACCCCACCTATCGTATGAGGCGCCTGCGGCGCACGCCGGCGCTGCGCCGGATGCTGCGCGAGACGACGCTTGCTCCCGACGACCTGATCTACCCCCTGTTCGTCACGCATGGGGAGAAGGTGCGCAACCCGATCTCGTCGATGCCGGGTTGCGCAAAGCTCTCGATTGGCAACCTGCTCGCCGAGGTCCGTGAAGCGAAAGACCTCGGCATACCGGCGGTGCTGCTCTTCGGCATCCCCACGCACAAGGACGCGGCGGCGACTAGCGCTTACGATTCGGAGGGCATCGTGCAGATGGCCGTCAAGGCGATCAAGGACGACATGCCGGAGATGGTCGTTGTCACCGACGTGTGCCTCTGCGAGTACATGGACCACGGCCACTGCGGTGTCGTGCAGGACGGCGAGGTGCTCAACGACGTCACGCTTGAGCTGCTCGCCAAGATGGCGCTCACGCACGCCGAGGCCGGCGCCGACATCGTCGCCCCATCGGACATGATGGACGGTCGTGTCGCCGCCATCCGCAATGCGCTCGACGAGGACAACTTCACCGACACGGTGATCATGGCGTACTCGGCCAAGTTCGCCTCCGCTTTCTACGGTCCGTTCCGCGAGGCGGCCGAGTCGGCGCCCGCGTTCGGCGACCGGCTCAGCTATCAGATGGACCCGGCCAACGGTGAGGAGGCGGTGCGCGAGGCGCTGCTCGACATCGAGGAGGGCGCCGACATCATCATGGTCAAACCGGCGCTGCCCTACCTCGACGTCGTCAAGGTGATCAAGCAGGAGACCAAGTTCCCCCTGGCGGCGTACAACGTGAGCGGCGAGTACGCGATGCTCAAGGCCGCCGCCGCCAACGGCTGGCTCGACGAGCAGCGCTGCGTGATGGAGGCGATGAACTCCATCAAGCGCGCCGGCGCCGACCTGATCATCACCTATCACGCCAAGGACGTCTGCCGCTGGCTTGGCTAGAGCCGCACGGCCGCTGAGGGGGGCGGCCGCGGCGGCGCCGGCGACGCAGTCGCCAACGGCCACGGCATTGCGGCCGTGGGCACCCGCCGTCATACTTCGGGAGGCGCCTCGCGAGGCGCCGCGTCGTGCAAGTCCGTGGCCTGCCGGCCCAACGCGGCCGAGCAGTCCCTTCAGATCGAAGTGATGCCTGTGACCGGCGAACCTCCGAACAGCAGTCGATACGTCGCGCGTCGCCGCGCGCCCGTTCTGGCGACCACGCCGCCGCGCGTGGTCGCCTGGGAGGTCACGCGCAGCTGCAACCTCGCCTGCGTCCACTGCCGGGCGTCGGCGATCCACGGCCCGTACGAGGGCGAGCTGAACACTGGCGAGGCGCTCGCCCTCGTCGACCAGATCGCCGCCTTCGCCGATCCGATCCTCATACTCACGGGCGGCGATCCGCTGATGCGCGCCGACATCTTCGACATCGCGCAGCACGCGATCACCGCCGGTCTGCACGTTGTCATGTCGCCCAACGGCACGCTGGTCACGCCCGAGGTCGCGCGGCGCATGCATGAGATCGGCATCCGCCGCATCAGCATCTCGATCGACTTTCCCACCGCCGCCGAGCACGATGAGTTCCGCGGTGTCCCGGGCGCCTTCGACGGCGCCGTGCAGGGCGTGCGCCATGCCGTCGCCGCCGGCGTCGAGGTACAGATCAACTCGACGATCACCAAGTTGAACGTCCATCATTTGCCGGCGCTGCTGGCGCTTTCCGAGCGACTGGGCGCCGTCAGCTTCCATCCCTTCATGCTCGTCCCTACCGGGCGCGGCAAGGAGCTCGAGCAGCAGGAGCTGCCGCCGGAGGAGTACGAGCGCGCACTTAACTGGATGTACGACGCGCAGAAGCAGTCGAAGCTGTTCTTCAAGCCGACCGACGTGCCGCACTACTGGCGCGTGATGCGCCAGCGTGCCAAAGCCGAGGGCACGAAGCTCGCCGTGCACCCGCACTCTCACGGCGGCATGAACACGCTCAGTCGCGGCTGCCTGGCCGCCGTGGGTTTTTGCTTCATCTCTCACGTCGGCGAAGTGCAGCCGTGTGGCTACTTCGACAAGGTCGCCGGCGATGTGCGCACGCAGCCGTTCGCCGAGATCTGGAACGACTCGGAGCTGTTCAACCGATTGCGCGACCTCTCACAGATCGGCGGCAAGTGCGGCGCCTGCGAGTACCTCAAGGTCTGTGGCGGCTGCCGCGCGCGCGCCTACGAGTGCAGCGGCGACTACATGGCCGAGGAGCCCTACTGCGCGTACGTGCCGCGCGGCTGGGCGCCGCACGCCGCCGGCTGACCCGACGCCGCCCCGCCGCGTAGGAGGGTCGCCCTAAGCCTGCTCGAAGTGTCGCTCAAGCATCAGCGATTCGTCGACGAACCCGTGTACGCGGTAAAGGTGCTTGGCGACTTCGTTGTCGAAGTCCGTCTGAACGCCGGCCTCGCGGCAGCCGGCCGCCCGAAAGACACGCACCGACTCCTCGAGGAGAGCGTGCCCGACACCCTGGCCGCGCGCGGCCTCGGTCACGATCAGCTCCTCGATCAGCGCCCACGTGCCGCCGTGATAGAGCCCAGGGTGGATCGAGTAAGTGAGCGCGCCCACCGGCGCCCCGTCGACCTCGGCGAGAAGGCCACCGTTGCCTTCGCGGGCGAGGAAGGCGCGACCGTCGGCGATCGTCACCGGACTCGTGTCGTCAGCCACTTGGGCCAGCTCCCGGATGAGGCGGACGATCGTCGCTTCGTCGCCGACAGTCGCCGGTCGTACCGTGACGTTCACGTGGGCGCTCCGTCCATAGCGGGTATTATGTATCGAATCGTACTCTCTCAGCACGCCTTCGCGGCTTCTTCGATGGAGGGACAAGTGAGGACCGACACTTCGCAACGCCTCTTCGCCGAGGCCCTGCGCGTCATCCCCGGCGGGGTGAACTCGCCGGTGCGCGCGATGAAGAGTGTGGGCATGCCGTATCCGCTCTTCATCGCGCGCGCCGAGGGCGCCCACATCTGGGACGCCGACGGCAACGAGTTCGTCGACTTCGTCGGCTCCTGGGGACCGATGATCCTCGGCTGGGGACATCCTGAAGTGGTGGAGCGGCTGCACGCCGTGCTCGACCAGGGGACGAGCTTCGGCGCTCCCACGGCGCTCGAGGTCGAACTGGCTGAGGTCATCTGCGCAGCGGTCCCCTCGATCGAGATGGTGCGCATGGTCAATTCGGGCACCGAGGCGACGATGAGCGCCGTGCGTGTCGCCCGCGGCTTCACCGGGCGCGAGAAGATCGTCAAGTTCATCGGCTGCTACCACGGCCACTCCGACGCGTTCCTCGCGGCGGCGGGCAGCGGCGTGCTCACGCTCGCGCTGCCCGACAGCCCGGGCGTGACCAAGGGGACGACGGCCGACACGCTGCTCGTCGAGTACAACGACAGCGCCGCGCTGAGCGACCTCTTCGCTGCTCGCGGCGAGGAGGTCGCCTGCATCATCGTTGAGCCGGTGGCCGGCAACATGGGCGTCGTGTCTCCGGCGCCCGGGTTCCTCGAGAAGGCGCGCGAGCTCTGCACGAAGTATGGCGCGCTGCTCATCTTCGACGAAGTGATCACCGGGTTTCGGGTCGCGTGGGGCGGCGCCCAGGAGCGCTTCGGCGTCGTTCCCGACATGACGACGCTCGGCAAGATCATCGGCGGCGGCCTTCCGGTCGGCGCTTTCGGCGGGCGACGCGAGATCATGGAGACAGTCGCGCCGCTGGGCAGCACCTACCAGGCGGGCACGCTCGCCGGCAATCCCCTGGCGATGGCGGCGGGAGCGGCGACATTGAGCGTGCTCGGCGAGCCCGGTGTGTACGAGCGCCTCGAGGCGGCGGCCGACAAGCTGGCCGCAGGCCTGCGCACGGCCGCCGCCGGCAGCGCTCTGCCGACTTGCCTCAATCAGGTCGGACCGATGATGACGCTCTTCTTCTGCGATGGGCCGGTCACCAGCTTCGCGTCGGCGAAGCACGCCGACACCAACGCCTTCGCCCGCTACTACCGGCACATGCTCGAACGGGGCGTGTATCTTGCACCCTCCCAGTTCGAGTCGACTATGATGTCTCTTTCACATACGGACGCCGACCTTGCACGTGCCGGCGAGGCGGCGGCGGAGTTCTTCGCAGGCGAGCAGGGGGGAGGCGGCTGATGGCGCGACGTATCGACAAGAGCAGTGTCCCGGCGGTCACCGTCCCGCGCCTGGCGACGTACTTGCGCAAACTGCGCGAGTTGCGCGCGAGGGGCGTCGAGCGGGTCTCGTCGAAGGACCTCGCGCAGATGATCGACCTCAACGCGGCGCAGATCCGCAAGGACTTCTCGTACTTCGGCGAGTTCGGCACGCGCGGCGTCGGCTATGAGGTGCAGCGCCTCATCGACGAGATCGCGCGCTGCCTCGGGCTTGAGCGGACGTGGAACGTCGTCATCATCGGCGCCGGCCTGTTGGGCACGGCGCTGGCGCGCTATCGCGGCTTTTCGGAGCAGGGGTTCAGATTGGTCGGCATGTTCGACAGCTCGGCGCGCGTGATCGGTGCCAGCTACGGCGCCGGCCGCGTGCGCAGCGTCGCCGAGCTGGAGGAGTTCTGCGCTGCGCAGACCGTCGATATCGCGCTCGTGACCGTGCCGGCACACGCCGCCCAGGGCACGATCGATCGGGCCGTGGCGGCGGGCATCACGGCAGTGCTCAACTTCGCGCCCATCAAAGTGTTCACGCCGAAGGACGTGATCGTGCGGCAGGTCGACCTCTCGAGCGAGCTGATGTTCCTCTCTTTCCACCTCGACCGGGGGTCGGATTGAGGTGAACGAAGACGCCGTGCGCGGCGAGCTGACGGCGGCGGCGACAGCCTTGCAGTCTGTCCTGCCGGCGTCGCGGCGCGCGGGCGACATGCGCTACGGGCCGCTGTTCGCCGCTCTTGACGCGCGTCCAGAACGCGAGCCGTATGCCGCCGCCGTCGAGCTGATCTACGAGGGCTACCTGTTGCACTATCGGACGAGCCGCGTGTTGGCGGGCAGGGGCGCCGCGCACGCGGCGGCGCGGCTGCTGGCCGGCGACTA
>PKYG01000053.1:2354-10769 GCA_003132585.1 Actinomycetota bacterium | reverse complement strand
GGCCGGCGCGCGCGGCGCGCCGGCCACCGCCAGCGCCTTCTACGCTGAGTTTGACATTCTCGTGCGCAGCGGCCGGATCGACGACGTGCCGCGCGCCGTGCGCACCCACGCGGCCGCCCTGCCGCTCACCGGGCGGCGGCCGCTCGACATTCTGCTCGACCGGCGCGCACCCGCGGCCGCCGGCGCTGTGGCGGAGGTGTAGGCATGGACCTGCGCAGCTTCGTCGACCTTCTGACGCGCGAGGGCGAGCTCGCCGTCGTCGACGCCGAGGTCGATGCCTATCTCGAGATCGCCGAGATCGCCGATCGCGCCAGCAAGGCGCACGGGCCGGCGCTGCTCTTTCGACATGTCAAAGGCCACTCGTTGCCGGTGCTGATGAACCAGATGGGCTCGATCCGCCGCGTCGAGCTGGCGCTGGGCGCGCCGCTGGACGACGTCGCGGCGCGCATTGCGAACCTGCTCGAGCTGCAGGTGCCGAGCGGTCTCGTGGGCAAGGTGAAGGCGCTGGGGCAGCTGCGCGAGCTCGCCTCGTTCGCGCCCAAGGTCGGCAAGAAGGCCGTCTTCAGCGAGGTCGTGGTCGACCCGCCCGATCTCGGTAAGCTGCCGGTGGTGACCACGTGGCCCGGTGACGGCGGACCGTTCGTCACTCTGCCGGTAGTCGTGACGAAGGACGGCGAAGGCCGGCGCAACGCCGGCATGTACCGCCTGCAGGTCTACGACGGCCAGACCACCGGCATGCACTGGCACATTCATCACGATGGCGCCGCCAACTACCGACAGTCGGGCGACCGCATGGAGGTGGCCGTCGCTTTGGGGACCGACCCCATCGTGACGTACGCGGCGACGGCGCCGCTGCCCCCCGGCATCGACGAGCTCATGTTCGCGGGCTTCCTGCGCGGCGAGCCCGTCGAGCTCGCGCCGTGCGCGACCGTCGACCTCGAGGTGCCGGCCGACGCCGAGATCGTCCTCGAGGGGTACGTGGAGCACGGTGACGAGCGGGTCGAGGGACCGTTCGGCGATCACACGGGCTACTACTCACTCGCCGACAGCTACCCCGTCTTCCACCTGACGGCGATGAGCCATCGCAAGGACCCGATCTACCCGGCGACGATCGTTGGGCGGCCGCCGATGGAGGATTGCTATCTCGGCAAGGCCACCGAGCGCCTCTTCTTGCCGCTGCTGCGTCTCGTGCAGCCCGAGATCGTCGACCTCGAGCTGCCGCTCGAGGGTGTCTTCCACAACTGCGCGATCGTCGCGATCCGCAAGTCGTATCCGGGCCACGCGCGCAAGATCATCAACGCCGTGTGGGGCATGGGGCAGATGATGTTCACCAAGTTCGTCGTGATCGTCGACGAGCACGTCGACGTGCACGACCCGAGCGAAGTCGCGTGGCGGGTGTTCAACAACGTCGACCCGCAGCGCGACTGCGTGGTCGTGCCCGGCCCTCTCGACGTGCTCGACCACTCGAGCCCCACGCCACGCTTCGGCGCCAAGATGGGCATCGACGCCACGAAGACGTGGCCGGAAGAGGGCCACCCGCGGGAGTGGCCGGACGAGCTCGCCATGGATCCGGCCGTTAAGGCGCGGGTGACCGCGCGCTGGCGCGAGTTCAACCTCCCGTTCGAGTAGTTGCTGGACGATTGCCGGCGCGGCTTCTAGACTGGTCGCACTGAAGGGAGCTGCGTTGAAAGACTCCACATACCACGTCCACCGCCGGCGGTTCTGGGTGCTCTCAATCGCCAACTGGTGTATCGCGATCGCGTGCTGGGGCACCAGCGCATTCCTCGGCATCGCCCGGCCGACGAGCATGTACCTCTACACCATCCTCTTCGTCGTCGGTCTGGTCGCGGTCGTTGTCGGTGTGCTCGCGTGGGTCGTCGCGCGTTTCGCGCGCGACGTGCCGCCAAGCTGAGCGGCTCCCGACCGGCGTGAACGGGCGCGGCGGTCCAGCGGCGGGCGTCGTCGGCAAGTCCGCCCACTTCGCCCGCCTGATCAAGGTCGAGCACAGCGTGTACGCGCTGCCGTTCGCCTACGCCGGCGCCTTCCTGGCGCTCAAGGGGGCGCCGTCATGGCGCCAGCTCGTGTGGATCACCGTCGCGATGGTCGGCGCACGCAGCGCCGCGATGGCGCTCAACAGACTGATCGACGCCGAGCTCGACGCGCGCAACCCGCGCACCGCCGGTCGCGAGCTGCCCGCCGGTCGTCTCGGCCGCGGCGAGGTGATCGCCTTCACGCTTGTCTCCTTGGCCCTGCTCGTGCTCGCCGCCTTCAACCTCTCGCATCCGTGTCGCTATCTATGGCCGATACCCGTCGTCGCCTTCGTGCTCTATCCATATGCGAAACGGGTCACGGCCCTGTGTCACTACGTGCTGGGCCTGACCGACGGCCTGGCGCCGGCGGCGGCGTGGGTAGCGGTCGCCGGCCGCGTGACCTGGGCGCCCGTGCTCCTCTTCGTCGCCGTAGGCCTCTGGGTGGGCGGCTTC
This sequence comes from Actinomycetota bacterium, assembly GCA_003132585.1. GTDB lineage: Bacteria > Actinomycetota > Thermoleophilia > UBA2241 > UBA2241 > PALSA-647. Next base: position 8,286 of record PKYG01000053.1, on the reverse strand, counting down.
GACGTGATGTACGCGGGCTTCGACATCGAGTTCGACCGCGCCGAGGGGATCCGCTCGATCCCCGTGGCCGTGGGCGAGAGCGCCGCCGTGAGGATCGCGGCACTCTCGCACCTCGTCGCCCTCGCGCTGCTCATCGCCGTCGGCGGCCTGCTTCACGTCACCTGGGTCTACTACGCCGGGTGCGCGCTCGTCGGCGTCCTGCTCGCCTGGTCGGATGTCGACGTCCGTCGCCGCGGCCTCGACCGTGTCGGTATGCGCTTCATGACGGTCAACGGCATCGTCGGCGTCGTCTACGGTGTCGTCGCGATCGCGGCGGCGCTGCTGGCGTAGGCGCGCTGCTAGCCTAGGCGTTGCTGCTGCTGGCCTAAGTGCCGCCGCGAGGCTCGACGTAGGATACCCTGCTTGGTACTATTCGTGATGCCGTGCACATGATCATCGGCTGCGCACGGCCGGTCGAGCTACACAGGTCGCCAGGGAGCCAAGTGGGGATGTGCGCGTGAGCGCTGTCGACGGAGCAGGCAAAGGCGAGCCGCCCAGGCGGTCTCGCCGTCGCTCCCGATTCATCGCCACCCTCGTGACGGTCGGTGTTGTCGCGGTCGTCTTCCTCGCGATCTTCATCCCCCTGCAGCTCACGTCGACGAACTCGTTCTGCACTTCGTGCCACGCGATGGACGCTGCCAAGGCAAGCTGGCAGCGTTCCGCGCACGCCAAGGTGAGCTGCGTGAAGTGCCACATCCCGCCCGGCTTCTCGAATGCTTTCAAATGGCGCTCGCACGAGTGGCTCAACATCTGGGCCTCGTGGCTCAACGTCAAGCAGACCACGATGAAGCAGTCGCCGCCGACCAACGCGAACTGTCTGAGCTGCCACGACATCTCCCATATCGCCATTCAGCAAGGCACGATCCGCATGCCGCACGAGTTGCACGTCAACTTGCGTGGGCTCAACTGCATCGACTGCCACGACCAAATCTCGCATGCGGCCGCCAGCCAGTCTGCGATCGTCTCGATGACCGTCTGCACGATGTGTCACAACAAGACCGGGCCAGCGCCCAGCGACTGCGCCTTCTGTCACGTCACGCCGCCGCCCAAGAACGTGCACCCGCCGGACTACATCAAGACACACGGTTTGCGTGCGCTCGAGAATCAGAGCGAGTGCCTGCGCTGCCACCACGACAAGGCCGCGTTCTGCGACGCCTGCCACGCTCGCCCCACTCCGGCGCACTTCTCCGACACATGGCGCTACACGCACGGCAAGGCAGCCGTGGCCGACCGCCTGGGCTGCCTCGGCTGCCACAATGAGCAGACCTTCTGCATGCAGTGCCATCGCGTAAGCCATCCGGCGGACTGGGTGCAAACGCACGGTCCGGTGGCGGCGCAGAGCGGCGGTTCGTGCCTTGTCTGTCATCCGAGCACGATGTGCATCGCCTGTCACAGCCGGCAGACGCCGCCGATCACGACCGGGAGCGCGCCGTGATCAGGGCAGCGAGAAGGGCGGCCGCAATGACCGCGCTGGCGGCGCTCGCCGCCTTCGGCCTGCTCGCGCTGAGCGGGTTGGCGGCCGCCCAGACCGTCGGCCCCAACGCCGAGGCGGAGAAGTGTCTGAGCTGCCACGGCGACCAGAGCCTCGGCACGATCGACGTCGGCGGAGTACAGAAGACCCTGTTCGTCGATGCGACCGTGTACGGCACTTCGCTGCACGGTCTCCTCGACTGCACCAGTTGCCATCTCGGCTTCAAGCCTCGTCGGCATGTGGCGGCCGAGTCGGCGAACTGGCTCGAGACCGCCAAACTGACCGCTTGCGGCAACTGCCACGCCGACCAGTTCGCGATGTACAGCGGCTCGTTCCACGGCCACCTGGCGCTCGGTCAGACGGGTTCCAACGCGCCCCTGTGCGCCGACTGCCACCTGGCGCACAATGTCGTCGACGTGCACTCGACGGCCTTTCGCCGGAGCATCCTCGACCTCTGCGGGCGCTGCCACGGCGGGCGTTCGAGCACGTACCTCGACAGCTACCACGGCAAGGCGGCGCTGCTCGGCGACAACGCCACCGCCGTCTGCACCGACTGCCACGGCGCCCACAGGATCCTGCCGGCGTCAGATCCCGCGAGCACGATCTCCAAGCAGAGCATCGTGCAGACCTGCGCCAAGTGTCACCCGGGCGCCAACCGCAACTTCGCGGGCTTTCTCGTCCACGTCGATCCACGCAGCCCGCACTCCAACTTCTGGGTGTGGCTGTTCTATGCGTTCTACATCACGTTGATCGTCTGCATCTTCACGTTCGGCGGGGTCCATACGGCCCTCTACATCTACCGGGGATTCAAGGATGGCCTCTACAACCGCCGCGGTCACTGAGCCGCGCACATACCTCGAGTACAAGCGATTCAGCGCGTTCCACCGGTGGATGCACTTCCTGGTGTTCGTCAGTTTCACCGTGCTCGTGTTCACCGGCATGCCGCTCAAGTACAAGGAGACTCACTGGGCGAAGTGGGTGATGGACGCTGTCGGCGGCGTCACGGCGGCGGGCGTGTACCACCGCATCGCCGCGCTCGTCACGGTCTTCTACTGGACCTGCGAAGTGCTGCTGATGGTCTACGTCGTCTTCCGCAACCGCGGTCGCGGGGTGTTCGCGCCGGGGTCGATCATGCCCAACAAGAAGGATTGGGCGGACATCAAGGGCATGTTCCGCTGGTTCTTCGGCAGAGGCCCCAAGCCGCAATTCGACCGGTTCACGTACTGGGAGAAGTTCGACTTCATGTCGCTCGTCGGCGGCACCGTGATCATCGGTCTCACGGGCTTCATCATGTGGTTCCCGATGACCTTCACCAAAGTGCTTCCGGGCGTGTTCATCAACGTCGCCCTGGTGATCCACTCCAACGAAGCGCTGCTCGCCGCCGGCGTGATCTTCATCTTCGTGCACCTCTTCAGCGCGCACCTGCGGCCGGAGTCGTGGCCGATCGACAAGGTGATCTTCACCGGCTCGCTGCCGCTCGAGCACTACAAGGAGGAGCGGCCGCTCGAATACGCGCGTCGCGTGCAGGAGGGGACGCTCGGAGAGGTGCTTGTCGTGCGCCGCATCACCTGGCGTACTAGACTCACTGACGTAATCTGGTATGGCATCACGGCGGTGGCGGGGTTGGCAGCGGTGCTCATGACAGTGTTCATCGTTTGGTCAATCTTCAGTTAGTTCCGATCGGGGGACGACGACGATGGGAAGCTTACTTGACACGATGAGACGGCGGATAGTCGTGGCGCTGGCGCTGGCGGGCGCGGCGGCACTGCTCGCGTTCGCTGCCGCGCCCGCCCACGCCCTCGGCAGCTGGCAGCACGCCCAGGCGACCGGCTGCTCGTGCCACTCCGCCCCCGGCGGTCCCAGCAACGCCGGCTGCGCTTTCTGCCACACCGGCTATGTCGCCGCCCCCGGCGCGACTTGCTGGGAGTGTCACGCGCCGGGCCAGTCGACTTCAGCGTGGCGCACGAGTGCCGCCTGCAGCACCACCTGTCACCTCTACAGCCCGCTCTGGAAGAGCTACACGGAGGCCTTCACTCATGGCACGACGCCGCACCTGGGCGCCGACTTCGGCGCCTGCCTCGACTGTCACGGTTTGACGGTCTCGGTCACTGATCCCGGGACGAGCGCGCATCACCTCGGCGCCGCCGTCAGCCCGCCGACGTGTCAGCAATGTCACAACGGAACCTTCGCTTCGGCGCAGCAGACCCACGACGGCAACCAGTGCACCGACTGCCACGACGGCATGAACCGGCCGGCCGTGCCGGCGACATGCAACAAGTGCCACGCTGCCGCTAGGTTCGGCACGCAGTCGTGCCTCGCGTGCCATAGCGGTGCGGTGCACAACGCGAGCCCGTCGGTGGGCCGCTGCACGACCTGCCACGTGGGCTACCAGCGGCACGCCGGAAAAGTTGCTTGCACCACGTGCCACACCAACCCGGTGAAGTTCCACCACGGCACGGCGAAGATGATCGCCAGGACGTGCCGCGCGTGTCACGCGGTGACCCACGCGCGCGTCGCCGTGGCCGGCTCCAAGTGCACCGTCTGCCACAAAGGCAACGCGCCGGTGGGCCATGCAGCTCCCCAGCATTCGTCGACGATCACCAAGCGCAAGGTCTGTTCGGCGTGCCACACGCAGAAGGTGCACGCCAAGTCGGTGCGGCCCTCGATGACCTGCCAGTCGTGTCACAAAGGTCCGTATCACGCCTGGCAGACGATCCCCGGCCGCACGCTGTGCCTCTCGTGCCATGCGTCGGCGGGCCGCCACTCGGCCGGGCTGTCCTGCGTTCTCTGCCATCGCAGCCAGATCCACAACCCGTCGCCGGGGCACTGACGGTAGATGCGATTCCGGGTCACCATACGCAGGGTCACCGTGGCGACGATCGTCATCACCGTGCTCTTCGTCGGCGTGGCGGTGGCACTCACGCAAACGTCGTCCGCCGGCTTCTGTGCGAGCTGCAAGAACATGAAGCCGTCGGTGAGTGGCTACCGCACCTCCGCTCACAAAGGCGTCAACTGCGAGCAATGTCACACGCAGCCCGGCCCGTTCTTCTTCCTCACCGCCAAGATGGAGGCGTTACAGGAGCCGGTCGATCAGTGGAGCGGTAATTTCGAGCTGCCGATCCTCGGCACTGTCGTCAATCAGTCCTGCCGCCGCTGCCACACCGACAGCCAGCTCTTCAGTGTCATCTCCACGAACGGCATCAACGTCTTCCACAAACACCTCATCGAGGCGGGGTTCCAGTGCACAAGCTGTCACTCGGCGGTGGCCCACGGCGACGGTGTGCCGGTGGGCTCGCGGACCTATCCGTCTATGGACAAGTGCCTCGTGTGTCACAACAACAAGTACCGCGCTGCCGACGGCACCGTCGCCACTTCGCGGTGCGACCTCTGCCACAAGCTGCCGAACTACGGTGCTGTTCCCGATTCGCACAACGCACAGTGGATCACGACGCACGGATCTGAGGGCATCCTCTCGACCTGCAGCGCCTGCCACACCAAGCCCGACGCCTGTTCGCGCTGCCACAACGGCATCCAGATGTCGCATGTCGGCGGCTGGTTGACCAAGCACGGCGCGATGGTCAAGACCGCCGGCGAGAAGGCGTGTTCGCTCTGTCACGACACCAAGGTGTATTGCCAGACCTGTCACCAGGTGCAGATGCCGCACCCGAAGAACTTCCTCGGCACGCACAACGTCGCCGCGGCCAAGGCGGGCGACACCTGCTTCACGTGCCATCAGGTGGCCAACTGCCAAGCGTGCCACGACGCCCACGGAGTGGGCAAGCCGCCGGCACACGATCTCTTCAAGGGCCAGAGCTGGTCTCCGTCACCGACACCGTCCACGAGCAGCCTCTAAGCGATGAGCGACGACAAGACACCTGATCAGCAAGCCGCGCCGCCGGCGGGTTCGCCAGAGGAGCAACGCGCGGGCGCGCCCGCGGGCGAAACCGGCGAGGGCGGCGGCAGGGGCCCCGGGCGCCGCCGCCATCTGTTCGACGTCGACATCCCGCGGGCGTGGCTGGTCGGCCTGGCCGCCGCCGTCGTCGTGCTGCTCGCCCTCGTCACGGTGGCGTTCGCGATCGTCAGCAACCCGCGCACCTGCGGGACTTGCCACGTCATCCGGAAAGAGGTCGATTCTTACAAGGCGTCGGCGCACTCCCGCGCGGGGGTGGGCTGTCAGGACTGTCACACCAAGCCCGGCGTCTTCAACTATTTCGTGCGCAATCTGCAGTCGCTGACGCACATCTACGAGTACATGTCCGGCAAGTACGAGAAGCCTCTGATCACCTTCGTCGGCACCAGCAACTGCGTGCGCTGTCATCCGAAGAGCGAGATCGAGAAGGACATCATCGTCGGCAACATCCGCGTCAACCACAAAGGTCTGCGCGAAGCCGGCGTCCAGTGCGTCACGTGCCACGCCGACGT
>PKYG01000053.1:0-2304 GCA_003132585.1 Actinomycetota bacterium | reverse complement strand
GCGCAGTGCGCCGAGTGCCATAACCCGACCTTCTGCAGCACGTGCCACAACGACCTGCAAATGCCGCATCCCAAGGGTTGGCTCTCGGCGCACGGACCGATCACCGTGAACCGCGGCAACGCCATCTGCGCGAAGTGCCACCAGAACAAGGACCCGCAATTCTGCAGCCGTTGCCACGGCCTGCAGATGCCGCATCCGCCGAGCTGGCCGCAGACCCACTCGACGAAGGCCCGGACCGACCCGGCGCTGTGCGTCAAGTGCCACGGCAAGAACAGTTGTTTCCGCTGCCACGGCCTGCAGATTCCGCACCCGGGCGATTGGCTGACGCGGCACCCGGCGACGAACAACGCCGACCCGGGCCTCTGCTCACGCTGCCACACAAGTTCGTTCTGCGTGGACTGCCACGGCGTCAGCCTGCCGCACAGCGCCTCGTTCATCCACAACCACTTCAACTACGTCTACACGAACGGCGCGGTCTGCGTGAAGTGCCACGGCAATGGCGGCACCGGCCCGAACGGGTGTTTCGGTGGCGACTGCCACGGCAAGGGCAGCACGCTCGGCGTCCCGTAGGCGGCCGCTCCGTTCAGGGTGCTACAGTAGTACCCCATGACTGAAGCACCCACGACTGTCTTTATCGGCATCTCTGGCGCCAGCGGCGCGCCGTATGCGCTGCGGCTGGTCGAGGTGCTCGCGGCGCGCGGGTGTCGCCTGTCTCTGACGATCTCCGACGCTGGTCTGCGGGTCGTGCGCCACGAGCTCGAGCTATCGGGCTCGACTCGGGATGAGCTCGAGGTTGAGTTCCTTGCGCGAGCTCATGCCGACGCCGTCTGCTACGGTCCCACCGATCTCGAGGCACCGGTCGCCAGTGGGTCGAGCGCTCCCGATGCTGTCGTCGTCTGCCCGTGCTCGCTCTCGACGGCAGCGCACATTGCGCTCGGGACGACGCGTACCCTGATACATCGCGCCGGCGAAGTGGCGCTCAAGGAGCGCCGGCCCCTGCTGCTCGTGCCGCGTGAGATGCCGCTCTCGAGCGTGCAGCTGCGCCGCCTGCTCGAGGCGGCGGAGGCCGGCGCGCTGATCGTTGCGCCGATGCCGGCCTTCTACTCCCGGCCGCAAACGGTCGCCGAGATGATCGACTTCGTCGTCGGCAAGGTGATCTCGGTCCTGGGATTCCCGCAGGATCTGTTCGCGCCTTGGGGCGGCGCGACGGAGTGAGCGCCGCCGGCGCCCGCGAGGTGGAGCGGGACCCGCAGCACATCGAGGCGATGTTCAGCCGCATCGCCCGCCGGTACGACCTGATGAACTTGCTGATGACCGCCGGTCTCGACCGGCACTGGCGCCGTTGCGCCGCCGCCGCCGCGGCCTTGCCACCCGGCGAGCGCGTGTTGGATGTGTGCTGCGGCACCGGCGATCTCGCACTTGAGCTTGCACGACGGTACCCATTCAGTCACGTGACGGGTCTCGATTTCAGCGATGCGATGCTCGTTCGCGCGCGGGCGAAGGCGGCGCATGCCGAGATCCGGTCGCCGGTCGACTTCGTCGCCGGCGACCTTCTCGCCCTGCCGTTTGCCGACGACAGCTTCGCGGCGGTGACCGTCGCCTACGGCGTGCGCAATGTGCCCGATCTCCCGCGGGCGTTCGCCGAGATGGCGCGTGTCACGCACCCCGGCGGGCGCGTCGTCTGTCTGGAGATCACGACGCCGCCGGGGGGGTTCGGGCGGCGCTTCCACGGCCTGTGGTTCGATCGCGCCGTGCCGGCGCTGGGCCGGCTGGTGGCCGGGGACGGCTCCGCGTACACGTACCTGCCGGCGTCGGTGCGCAGCTTCCCGCCGGCGGAGGAGCTCGCGGTGCTCATGCGCCGCGCCGGGCTGCGCGCCGTTCGGTTTCGCCGGTTCGGCATGGGCATCATCGCGCTACACGTGGCCGAGGTCGGATGACGACGCGGTCCGCCGAGTCTCTCTCGTGGCGCTCAACCGCCGACAAGCGTCGCATCGGCGACGGCTTGCGGCGTGTCGAGCGGCGTCTCGCGGAGTGCGCGACGGCTTATCCGGGGGCGCTCGCTGAGGCGGGCGCCTCGACATTGAACGCCGGCGGTAAACGGCTACGGCCTCTGCTGGTGCTGCTCTGCGCGCGCCGGTCGGCGGCGCCGACCGGCGCGCTCGTGCACGCCGCGACAGCGGTCGAGCTGCTGCACATGGCGACGCTCGTGCACGACGACGTGCTCGATCGGGCGGAGCTGCGCCGTGGACGCCCTACGGTCGCGCACGCGATGGGCGCCGTTGCTGCCGTCTCGGTCGGCAACTA
>PKYG01000092.1 GCA_003132585.1 Actinomycetota bacterium | reverse complement strand
ATCGTCGGCACGTCGCCGATCTTCTCGATCGTCGGCGGCATCGTCTTGCTCAAGGAGAAGTTTGGCGCCAAGCTCGCGCTCGCCGCCGCGATCACGCTCGGCGGCGTGTTCCTGGCAACGGTTCAGCGAGTGCTGACGTAGCCGTTACTTGAGGCGGCCGAACAGCCTGCGACGTACTGCCGCCCGCTTGAGCCACTGGATCCCCTCGGTGGGGTTGAGCTCCTTCGGGCATGCCTCGACGCAGTTGGTGATCGTGTGGCAGCGGTATGCGCCGTGCTCGTTGTCGAAGTGCGCGAGACGCTGCTTGCGGGCTTCGTCTCGCGAATCGACCTCGAAACGGTACGCCTTGAGCAGTGCCGCCGGACCGATGTAATTGCCCTCGCCCCACACCGACGGGCACGTGCTGTAGCACGCGCCGCAGAGGATGCAGTCGATCGGCATGTCGAGCTTCTTGCGTTCCTCCGGCGTCTGCCCGATCTCCTTTGCCGGGTCCTGCGAGTTGCGCATCAGCCAGGGCTCGATGTACTCGTACTTGGCGAAGAAGTCGGTCATGTCGCAGACGAGGTCCTTGACGAGCGGCATGTGCGGCATCGCTTCGACGGTGATCACGTCACCGTCGAGATGCCGCACGTTCGTCTGGCAGGCGAGACGGTAGCGGCCGTTGATGTACATCGCGCAGGAGCCACAGACGGCGGCGCGACAGCAGTAGCGAAAGCTCAGCGAGCCGTCGAAGTGCTCCTGCACGTAGAAGAGCCCGTCGAGCACGGTGAGACTGGCCTCGTAGGGAACGCTGAACTCGTCGTAGCGGGGCATGTCGTCGTTGTCGGGGTCGAAGCGCTTGATATGGAAGGTCGCGACAGGCATCAGTACTTGCGCTCCTGTGGCTCGAACGTCCCCAGGGTGACCGGCTTGGAATCGAGCCGCGGCCCCTCCGGCTGATAGTGCGCGAGCGTGTGCTTGAGCCAGTTCACGTCGTCGCGCGCGGGGTAGTCTGTGCGCGAGTGCGAGCCGCGCGATTCTGTGCGCGCCAGCGCGCCGGTGGCCGTGGCGAGCGCGACGTCGATCATGCCCTCCAGCTCCAGCGTGCGCATCATGTCGAGGTTGAACACACCGAACTTGTTGCGCAGCGTCATGTGCCGGGAGCGCTCTTTGAGCGCCAGCATCGTGTCGAGGCCGGTGCGCATCGTCGGCGCGTCGCGGAAGATGCCGAAGTGCTCTTTCATCGTCGTCGTCATCTCGGCGCGGATCGCGTAGGAGTCTTCGCTGCCGGCGCCCGACGCCAACCTGTCGACAGCGACCGCCATCTCCTGCACGGCGGCGGCGGACGGAGCGGCCGCCGCTTGCGCGCCGCCGCCTGGCTCGCCCTGGATGTAACGCGCCGCCGCGGCGCCGGAGCGCCGCCCGAAGACGATCGTCTCGAGCAACGAGTTGCCGCCGAGCCGGTTGGCGCCGTGCACGGAGACGCAGGCGCACTCACCGGCGGCATAGAACCCGGGCAGTTGCGTGGCGCCGTTCACGTCGGTGTCGATGCCGCCCATCGTGTAGTGCTGGCTGGGCACGATCGGCACGGGCTCCTCGATGGGGTCCACGCCCTCGAAATGGATCGCCAGGTCGCGGATGCCGGGCAGTCGCTCCATTATCTTCTCGGCACCGAGGTGACGCAGGTCGAGGTACACGTAGCCCTTGCCGCCGATGCCGCGCCCTTCGTTGATCTCCGTCTGGATCGAACGCGATGTGATGTCGCGCGGCGCCAGCTCCATCGCCTTCGCCGCGTACTTGCTCATGAAGCGCTCGCCGAGGTCGTTGATCAGATAGCCGCCTTCGCCGCGCGCGCCCTCGGTCATGAGGATGTTGGTCGTCAGCAAGCCGGTGGGGTGGAACTGGATGAATTCCATGTCCTTGAGCAGCACGCCGGCCTGGTAGGCCATCGCCATGCCGCCACCGGTGGAGATGATCGCGTTGGTCGTGTTGCTGTAGGTGCGCCCGGCGCCGCCGGTGGCCATGATCACCGCCTCGCCGCAGAACGCCTCGAAGCCGCCCTTGGTCATGTCGTAGGCGACGACGCCGATGCAGCGCCCGTCGTGCACGATCAGCCGCGTCACGAACTGCTCCGTGTACATCGTGATGCCGCGCTGGTAGGCGCGCTCGACCAGCGTGTGCAGCAGGTAGTGGCCCGTCTTGTCGGCGCCGTAGCAGGTGCGCGGATAGCCGGCGCCGCCGAACGGCCGCTGGGCGATGCGCCCGTCGTCGTAGCGGCTGAACGGGCAGCCCCAGTGCTCCATCTCGAAGATCACGCCGGGCGCATCGCTGGTCATCTGGATGGCGGCGTCCTGGTCGGCGAGGTAGTCGGAGCCCTTGACGGTGTCGAAGGCGTGCTTCTCGGGAGTGTCGTCATGGCCTTCGGGATCGTTGGCGAGAGCGGCGTTGATGCCGCCCTGGGCGGCGCCCGAATGGCTGCGCCCAGGCCACACTTGTGAGAGAACGGCGACGTCGATGCCGTCGGCGCGCGCCTCGACCGCGGCGCGCAGGCCGGCCAAGCCGCCGCCGACGACGATCAGCTGATGATTGATCATGCTCGCCCCCTAGCCCTTGATCCAGGGCCAGAGCGCCCAGAGGCCGTAGATGAACGCCGCCACGCCGACCAGCCAGAGCGCCAGCGAGAGCGCCCTGCGCTGGGCCTTGGCGGAGAGCCAGTAGTCGAGGATCACCATGCGCGCACCGTTGAGCGCGTGGTAAAGAACGGCGGCGAGCAGCATGACGTCCATGGCAACGAAGAACCCGGACGCCAGGCGGTGGGCGATGTTGTCGTACGAGAGCTCGCCGATCGCCATGATGTGCGTCGAGATCAGGTGGCTGGCGAAGCCGACGATGAGCAGCACGGCGGTGATGCGCTGCAAGAGCCAGGCCCACATGCCGCCGCGGCTTTGATCGAGGACGTCGGTTCTCACAGCCACGCACCTCCCTTGTCGGCGATGAAGTTGAGCGCCGAGTAGGCGAAGAAGGCGAAGCAGACGACGGCGACGGCCATGCAAGCCCAGAACATCGCCTTGTGCCGCGTGATGCCGATGCCGAGGTCCATGAGCACGATGCGCACACCGTTGAGCCCGTGGAAGAGCACCGCCCAGACCAGCAGCAAGTCGAGCAGCACGAAGAGGGTCTTGTCGAAGGTCTTGAAGATCGTGTTCATGGTGTGATGGCCGCCGAGCCTGGCGGATGAGATCACGCCGATGTGCGCGAAGAGATAGAAGACGAGCACGACGCCGGCGACGCGGAAGAGGATCCAGGCCCACATGCCCAGACCCTTCCAGTTGCCGGCGCCGACATTAGCCGTCTCGCGGTTCTTGGCGCTCAAAGACCATCCCCCCTTGTGCGCGGACTCAGGGAACCTCAGTGGTGGCCCATCGTAGACCGAAAGAAGCGGGTCCGGCAACAAGGTTGAGCGAAGCGGTCCTAGTGTTCGCGGTGGGTTTGGCCAAATCGGCGCGGGCGGCGTAGCCGCCGCCCGCCCATATGGTCGATCTGCCCGCCGGTCAGGCTTTCGCGCTGACCTTGCCGTCGTCGGTGGCGGGAGCGCGCTTCTTGCGCTTGAGCTGGAGGCCCATGGCCGCCTTCCAGACCTGCTCGACGCGGTCGACCGGGATGAACGTCATCTCCTTGCGCAGGTTCTCGGGCACGTCCTCGAGGTCGACCTCGTTGCGCGCCGGCAGGATCACCGTGCGGATGCCGGCGCGCTGTGCGGCCAGCGTCTTCTCCTTGAGGCCGCCGATCGGCAGCACCTGGCCGGTGAGGGTCACCTCGCCGGTCATCGCGACTTCGTGGTTGACCGGCATGCCCGTGACCAGCGAGCAGATGGCGGTAGCCATCGTCACGCCGGCGCTTGGGCCATCCTTGGGGATCGCGCCCGCGGGCACGTGGATGTGGATGTCGTTCTTCTTGAAGTAGTCGTCCGCCACGCCGAGCTCGGCGGCGTGCGCGCGCACGTAGCTCATCGCCGCCTGCGCCGACTCCTTCATCACGTCACCGAGCTGGCCGGTGATGATCATGCTGCCGTCTCCGGGGTATGCCGACGCCTCGATGAAGAGGATGTCGCCGCCGGTCGGCGTCCAGGCGAGACCGGTGGCGACGCCGGCGTCGGAGGTGCGGCGCTTGACCTCGGCGTAGATGCGCGGCCGGCCGAGCAGCTCGTGCACGGCTTTCACGCCGATGCGGCGCTTCCTGCCACCGCCGTTCTCGGCGATCTCGCGAGCGACTTTGCGGCACACCGTACCGATCTCGCGCTCGATGTTACGCACGCCGGCCTCGCGCGTGTAGCTCGCGATGATCTCGCGGATCGCCGCGTCGCTGAACTCGATCTTGCCGGACTTGAGCCCGTTGGCCTCGATCTGCTTGGGCACGAGGTAGTTGCGCGCGATGTGCAGCTTCTCCTCGATCGTGTAGCCGCTGAGCTCGATGATCTCCATGCGGTCGCGCAGCGGCGGCGGGATCGGCTCGAGCTGGTTCGCGGTGGTGATGAACATCACCTTCGACAGGTCGAAAGGTAGGTCCATGTAGTGGTCGCGGAAGGTGAAGTTCTGCTCCGGATCGAGGACCTCGAGCAAGGCGCTCGCCGGGTCGCCGCGCCAGTCGGCGCCCGTCTTGTCGATCTCGTCGATCATGAACAACGGGTTGTTGGTCTCGGCGTCGCGGACGGCGCGGATGATGATGCCGGGCATCGCGCCGACGTAGGTGCGCCGGTGGCCGCGGATCTCGGCCTCGTCGCGCACGCCGCCAACGCTGATGCGCTCGAACTTGCGGCCCATGGCCGACGCGATCGAGCGCCCAAGCGAAGTCTTGCCCACACCGGGCGGCCCGACGAAGCACAGGATCGGGCCGTGCAGGTCGGCCTTCAGCTTGCGCACGGCCAGGTACTCGAGGATGCGGTCCTTGACCTTCTCCAGGTCGTAATGGTCGTGGTCGAGCACCGCGCGCGCGTGCTTGATATCGAGGTTGTCCTCGCTCGACACGCTCCACGGCAGCGTGATGATCCAGTCGAGGTACGTGCGGATCACAGGGTACTCGGCGCTCTGCGGCGAGAGGTTGGCAAGCCGGTCGAGCTCCTTGCGTGCCGCCTTGTCGACCTCCTCCGGCAGGGCGAGCTTGTCGACCTGCTCGCGCAGCTGGTTGACCTCGGCTTGCTGCTCATCGGTCTCACCGAGCTCGGCCTGGATGGCCTTGAGCTGCTGGCGGAGGAAGTAGTCGCGCTGCGTCTTGTCGATCTCGCTGCGCACATCGCTCTGGATCTTGGAGCCAAGCTCCAGCACCTCGAGCTCCTGGGTGAGCAGCGAGACCAGCTTGCGCAGCCGCGCGCTGACGTCGGACTCCTCGAGCAGCGCCTGCTTGTCTTCGGTCTTGATGCGCATCGTGCTCGCCACCAGGAACGCCAGCGCCCCCGGCTCGTCGACGTTGGCGGCCGCCATCTCGAGCTCTTCCGGCAAATAGGGCACCAGCGAGACGATCTTGGAGAACACCGAAAGCAGGCTGGCGCGCAGCGCCTCCATCTCCTTGCCCTCGGCGGCAGTGTCCTTGATCGGCTCGATGTCGGCGACGAGATACGGCTCCTCGCGCACGTACCGCGCGACACGCACGCGTTGCAGCCCCTGAACGAGGATGCGCATCGTGTTGTCGGGCAGCTTGACCATCTTGTGTGCCACGCCGACGGTGCCGACCTGGTAAAGCTCGTCCGGTCCGGGCGCCTCGATCTCCGCATTCTTGGACGTCATCAACACCAGCAGCCGATCGCTGGCGAGCACGTCGTCGATGAGCTTGATCGAGCGCTCCTGACCGATCGTCAGCGGGATCATCGTGTCGGGGAAGACGACGGTGTCGCGCAGCGGTAGCACCGGCAGCGTTTCGGGGATCGACTGCTTGACCGCCTCGACCTGGACTTCTTCGACCTGCTCGCTCATGGCTTGTCCTCGGTCTGGATGTGGATCTTCTGCGGCTCCGCGGCACGTGCGACGAGCGTGAGCCGCACTTCGAGGATGCCGTTCTCATAGGTCGCGGACGTGGCATCTGGATCGACGTCGACGTTGAGCCGTATGCGGCGCTCGAACGGGCCGTAGTCCATCTCGACCTGCTGATAGACACGGCCCTCGCCCGACTGAAAGACGCGCTCGCCGCGCACGACGAGCTCGCGCCGCTCGACGAACAGATCGATCTCGTCGCGCCGCAGGCCGGGCAGCTCGAAGCGCACGACGATCTCGCGCGACTGCTCCTCAAAGAACGCGTCGGCAAGGGGACGGAACCCGCGCCCGAGCCGCCCGGGCGCGGAGCGCGCCGCGCAGGCGTTGTTGAAGGCGCGTATTACTTCGTTGTGCAGTTCGTCGATGTCCACGCGTGTCTCCTTGCCACGGCCTCCCCCGGGGAGGCCAACTTCATGCGGTGACTGGTAAGCCTTCTACCCTCTCCTGCGAAGCTCGTAACAGGCGGTTGAACCTCGGCAGTGGCGTCCAACGGCGACGTATCGCGTTCGGAATCGGACATTCGCTACCCGTGGCCGTCACTGGGTGATCTGGAGCGTGCGAACCTGCGCGCGGCTGCCTGCGGCCGTGCGTAGATCGATCACGCGAATCGCGTGGTTGTTGGTGTCGGCGACGAAGAGCAGGTCATCGGCGACGGCGACGTCCTGGGGCTCGTCGAAGCGAGCATCAAGCAGCTCGCCGTCGCGTAGGCCCTCTTTCCCGTCGCCGGCGAACGTCTCGCTGCGACCGCCGAGGTCGATCCGCTTGATCTTGTTGTTGTACGTGTCGGCGACGAAGAGCACGTCCTCATGGGCGGCCACGCCGTACGGATGCTGCAGCCGCACGTGGCCGCCCTTGCCGTCCTCATCGCCGAACTCGAAGAGTCCGCGGCCGACGATCGTCGTCACGTCGGGCGTCGACCGCAGGTCGGCGAAGCGCACGGCGCTCGACTCCGCGTCGGCGAAATAGAGTCGGTCGCCGGTGAGACTAACGCCCATCGGCTGCGCCAGCGTGCAGCGAGCAGCGGGCCCGTCGCTGATGTCCTCGCGGCCGGTGCCGACCCACGGCCCGGTCTCGAGTGTGGCAAGGTTGAGCTTCCACAGCTGGTGTGCGCCCGCCATCGCGATGATCATACCGTCGTCGACGAGAGCGAGATCCCAGGGCGAGCTGAGGGCGACGCCGCGGCCGGCACCGGGCACGTTGGCGCGCCGTGACTGCAGGCCGGTGCCGGCAAGCGTCGTGACTTCACCAGCACCCAGGTCGACGGCGCGGATCGCGTGGTTCTCGCTGTCGGCGACGAACAGGGTCTCCGTGTCAGGCGCATGTCGCAGAGCCATGCCTTCGGGATGGTCGAAGCGAGCGAGGACGAGCGGCCCGTCGACGCTGCCGCGCTCGCCCGAACCGATGATCCGCACCACTCGTGCGGACGGCTTGCCGTCCATTCGAGCGCCCGCCCCGTCCGGTACAGAACCCTCAACCTTGACCTGAAGCTCAAGGATTCGATCGTGGCCACTGTCGGCGACGAACAGGCGCCCGCCGCTCGCCGCCAGCACCTTGCCGGGGAAGCGCAGTGGGCCGTCGGCAGGCGTCGGCAACGCAAGCGGTAACGGCTCGCGACCGATACCGCCGACGGCCTCGAACTCGGCGAGGATGGCACGCAAGGTGGGCTCGAGCTGGTCGGCGAGGAACTCGCCGGGCAGCGAGCCCACGTAGCCGCCGTCCGGAGCGACGATCACAATCGTCGGCCAGGCGTTGACGCCGTAGGTGCGCCAGACGCGGTACTGGCGGTCGTTGACGATCGCGTGGCGGACATCCATGCGATCAGCCGCTTGGGCGATGTTGGCGGTCACGCGTTCGGCGCGGAACTTGCCGCTGTGCACACCGATGATGACAAGCTCAGGGCCGAAGCGTCCTTCCAGCTCCCGCAACTGCGGGAGTACGTGGATGCAGTTGATTCAGCCGTAGGTCCAGAAGTCGAGCAGCACGAGTTTGCCGCGCAGCTCGCGCAGCGTGAGCGGGTGATCGACGTTGATCCAGTCGAGCCCTGGCTGGAACTCCGGCGCCGGCGAGCGGTCGCTGTTGGTCGCCATGCCTTACTCCGCATCGTAAGAGGCGCCGCCGCGGTACGCGGCGGCGCCTTCATCATATTCCGAAGGCAGGGTACCCGCGCGGCACAAAGACCAGACCGGCGCCGTTCGGCGGGCGGAGTAGACCGGCGCCGTTCGGGGGGCGGCGCAGAGCGGCGGAAGGCAGACGGGACGGGCGCCCTCCGGAGGTCCCACCCGCCCCACTCCGCGCCGACCAGCGGTGCACGCGTCCCCCCGGGCCGCTACAATGTCGATGTGCAGCTCGCGTTCACGACCGCTGATGAACTGTTCGCCCTCCTGGAGCAGTCTGGAGAGGCGCTTGACTACCGCGACGTCTGGCCCCGCATCTTCCCCGTCAGCAACTGCACGCCGGAGCTCATGCACCGGCTCGTCAACGACATCGTCCACAACGACGACCGGTTCAGTTGGGAGAGCTCCGTGCACATCGGCCTCACCCGCTGGCGCGCCGAGCGCCGCGACCTGGCCGACGTCGCCTTCACGGTCGTCGACCTCGAGACCACGGGCGGCACGCCGGGCTTTGCCAGGATCACCGAGATCGGCGCCGTGCGCATCGCCGGCGCTCGCTGCGTCGCCACTTTCTCAGAGCTGGTCAACCCCGGCGTGCCGATCCCCGCGATCATCACCCAGATCACCGGCATCGACGACGAGACGGTCGCCGAAGCGCGGCCCATCGAAGCGGTGCTGCCGCGCTTCGTCGAGTTCGCTGCAGACTCCGTGCTCGTCGCCCACAACGCGCGTTTCGACCTGAGCTTCCTCGACTACGAGCTCGGCATCTTGATGCGCTGCACGTTCCCGCGGCCGGCGCTCTGCACGCTGCGTCTCGCCCGCCGACTGGCGCCGGGCACGCGCTGCAATCTCGGCACGCTCGCGCAGCGCTTCGACACCGCCGTCAAACCCGTCCATCGCGCCCTGCAGGACGCACAGGCGACCGCCGAGTTGCTGCTCATTTTTCTCTCCCGGCTCGAGGAGCAAGGGATGACCACGCTCGAGGAAGTGGCGCGCTTCTGCGAGCCGGGCGCGCGCCGCAATTACCACAAGATCACCCTCACCGAACGCGTGCCGACCACGCCCGGGGTGTACATCATGCGCGACGCGCGCGGGCAGGCGCTCTACATCGGCAAAGCGGAGAACCTGCGCCGCCGCACGCGCGATCACTTCCTTCAACGCCAAGCTTACGGCGCCCGTCAGGCGCTCGAGCTGCTCGACCGCATCGACGTCGTTGAGACCGGATCCGAGTTCGCCGCCCTGCTTCTCGAGCAGCGGCTCATCGCCAAGCACCGGCCGCTCTACAACCAGCACGGCGCCCGGGTGCCCGGTTACCACTACGTAAAGCTCACCGCCGACGAGTATCCGCGGCTCTACGCAACGCCCAATCTCCGCGTCGACGGCTCCCTCTACGCCGGACCGTTCCGCAAGGCCAGCTTCGCGCGTGGTTTCGTCGACACGCTCAACGCGATCTACCCACTGCGCACCTGCGTGCACCTGCGCTCCGCTCGCACCTGCCCGCGCGTCGACATCGGCGCCTGCCTGGCGCCGTGCCGCGAGCCGATGAACGGGAGCTACGACCAGGTGGTCGAGCAGGTGCGGCACGTGCTCGAGGGGCGCGGCGACGAGCTCGACGAGCAGCTCCAGGCCCGACAGGGCGACATGGTCAAGGCACTCGCCTTCGAGCAGGCAGCCAAGCTGCAGGAGCAGCGCGAGACGCTGGCGCAGGCGATGCGCAAGGTCGGCCGCCTGCGCGAGGCTCTGACCAACTACGCCGTGCTCGCCTATCCGTCGTCCAAGCCCGGCAAGCTGACACTCTACGGCGTGGCCGCCGGCAGCATCGTCGACGAGCGCGTCGTGCAGCCGAACTCGTTCGACCGCGACGACGCGCTCGCATTCCTCTCTGCCGTGTACGCGGCCACGCCGCCGGCGCCGCCGCTGCCGCCGGGCGCCCTCGACGAGATCCTGCTCGTACACGGCTGGCTCCAGCGCCATCGCGCAGCGGTCAACGTGCTCCCGTTGGCGGCGCCTGCCGACGAGGGTGCGGTGAACGGCGCGACGGNNCTCTGCTCCGCCTAGCGGACCGCGCCGCCGATTTCCGTCCGACGTTTACACGAACATATGTTCGTGTTACAGTCGGCGTCCCCGGCACGACCATCAGGAGCGCGAGATGCCCAGCGGCGGAGCCACCGCCATCGCCGTCATCTGGGACCCCCGGCGGCGGGAGCCCAAGGCCTTTCTCTGGCACATGCGCCGCTGGCGCATCGAGCGCGTCGTCGAGTCGTGGGTCATCGACACCGGCTGGTGGAGCAGCGACATCCGCGTGAGCCGGCGCTACAGTCGCGTGCTGGCCGACGGCCGCCTCTTCGACCTCTACTTCGACCGCCTCACCAAGCTCTGGTTCCTCGAGCGGGCGCTGAACTGACCGAAAACCGGCTCAGAACGCGCAGCCATGGCGACCCCCTGCATCCCGAATGCCGCAGACGGGCGCGGGCCGCTTACGCCACCGCGCACAGTGACTCCAGACTCGGGGTCGTGTCGTCGCCGCGACCTTCGGTGGGCAGCGCGGAGCGGTCGTGTGGCATGATCGTATTCTCGGGGAAGACTCCCCGAAACGGCGCCAGGGAGCGTCGACTGCGAAGGAGACGATCATGCCGCAGGCCGAAAGCAACATCACAATCGAGCGCATCTCCGGCAGTCCCAACGCCGTCGGAGCGACCTGCCGCCAGAGCGCCAAAGGACCGTTTGGCCGACGCATCGCCGCCGACCTCCGACGCACGCCCGTCGCCGGTTGGCGCCGGCTGGCGGCCCTTGAGATGTTCGTCGCCGCCGCCGGTTTCGCCATCTACGGCGGCGCGGTTGTCTTGAGCGGCAACGCGAGTGGCGTCGACGTGCTGCTGCTTGCGGCGATCGTGTTGTAGGCGCTCGTGGTGAGGCTGATCGTCCCGTGGCGAGCGCCGGGCGCCGCCGCGGTCGTCCGGCGCTGGGCGCTTCCGGGCGTCGCGGCCTACCTCGGCGCGCTCGTCGTCGACGGCATCGCGCACGGGGACTACGCGACGCCGCTCTGGCTGATGCTGCCGACGGTGCTCACGGCGGCCTGGCCGCTGAGCGCGGTCGGCACGGGGCCGCAGGAGCGGGCGAGCGATGCGACGGCGCCGACGAAAACGGGCGCCGTCGCCTGACAAGACAACGCTCCGCGGGCCGGCAGCGACCACCTCGGGTCGGTGCCGGTGACGATCACCGTGAACTAACAGCTAGCGTAAGGGGGCGGCCGGCGTTCGCCGGCCGCCCCCTCCCCACAACACGAACGCATCCCACGTTCACCGCCCGGCGGTCTGGCGTCACTTGACGGCGGATATCGATGTGTTACGATATATCGTGTTACAACGTAACCACGGAGGTACACAGTGTCACCAAGCAGACGTCATCCCGACGAAACCGGGGGCCCGTGTGGCTCGCACTGCGCGCCATTCGGGCAGGGTCCGCACGAGTCCCGCTTCCATCACCACGGCCCACACGGGCCGCATGGCCACGGCTTCGGGCCGTTCGGTCGCGCCAAGCGCGGCAACGTGCGCGCCGCCGTCCTCGCCGTCCTGGTCGAGCGGCCTATGCACGGCTACGAGATCATGCAGCAGCTCGAGGAGCTCAGCGGCGGCATGTGGCGACCGAGCCCCGGCTCCGTCTACCCCACCCTGCAGCTCCTCGAAGACCAGGGTCTCGTGAAGGCCGAAGAAATCGAGGGCAAGCGCGTCTTCTCGCTGACCGAAGCGGGCACGGCCGAAGTCGCGGCCAACGAAGAGCGTATGGGCGGTGCCCCGTGGGCGGCACCGGGTCACGGCGCCGGCGGGGCGCACATGAAGCTGCGTCAGTCGGTGGTCCAGCTCATCGCCGCGACACGCCAGGTCGGCATCGCCGGTTCGGCAGAGCAGGTCGACAAGGCACTCGAGATCCTCGCCGAGGCGCGCAAGCGCATCTACGCACTGCTCGCCGAGGGCGAGTAGCACATCGGCGGCGGCCGGCGGCGTCTGCGCCCGCCGCCGCCAGCGGTGCGTGAGGGGGCGTGGGCGGGGCCGGTTGGACCGGCCCCGCCCACGCTTCTGCCACTCTCAAGAAGTCTCAGCCTCCGCTCAGTCGCCTCACAACGCTCTCACAGGAGCGGCGAGTAGAGTTCTCGCGACCAGTGAATCGAGCCTGGGAGGACTCCGTGTTTCTGACCTACATCTACCGCGAGCTTCGGCGTCGGCACCGGCAGGCGATCCTCACCTCGCTCGGGCTGGCGCTAGGCATCTGCCTCGTCGTCGTGGTCTCAGCCACCGCTGGGGGCGTGCGCAACGCGCAGACCCAGGTGCTGCATACGCTCTACGGCGTCGGCACCGACATCACGGTCAGCCAGAACGCGACGCAAGGCTCAGGGGGACCGGCCCAGTTCGGCATGAACCCCGGAAGTCCCGACCAACAGGGCCAGCGCTTCTCGCGCGACCGCATCAACAGCACTTCGGGGCTCGCGCTGATCTCGGACAAGAAGGTGACGTCGATTGCCAACCTCAACGGTGTGAGCGCCGCCGTCGGCGGGCTCACGCTGTCGTCCATTCATATGAGCGGCCACTTCGCACAGGTCACGGGCGGCACCAGCGGGCCGCCCGCCGGACAGTTCGGCGGCTCGGTCACCAGCACGGCAACGCCGAGTCAGGCGCCGATCAAGATCGACGCCTTCTCCATCGCCGGAGTGGATGTCGCTGACCAGAGCATCGGGCCGCTGAGCTCGGCGACGATCACCAGCGGCCGCACGTTCTCGATGAGCGAGACCGACGCCAAAGTCGTCGTGGTCGACTCCGGCTACGCCAAGCAGAACAGCCTCGCCGTCGGCGACACGATGAAGATCGGCGGCGTGAAGTTCACGGTCATCGGTGTGAGCAAGTCGGCATCCGCCGACGCCAACGTCTACATGCCGCTGCAACGGGCGCAGACACTGGCCGACGAGAAGGGCAAGGTCAACCAGGTCTACGTCAAGGCGACGAGCGCCACGCTGATCACACAGGTGAAGAAGGCGATCAAGGCGACGGTCCCCGGCGCGACCGTGACGACCGCTCAGGACCTCGCCAACCAGGTCAGCGGTTCCCTCAGCAGCGCCTCCAAGCTCGCCAATCAGCTCGGCAAGTGGCTGGCGATCGCCGCCCTTGTCGCCGCGATCGCCGTGGCAAGCCTGCTCATGCTGTCGGCGGTAGGCCGGCGCGTGCGCGAGTTCGGCACGCTCAAGGCACTGGGGTGGCGGAGCCGGCGCATCGTCTCTCAGGTCCTCGGCGAGGCCCTGGCGATGGGCGTCGCCGGCGGCATCGCCGGTATCGGGCTCGGCTACGCCGGCGCGCAACTCATCAGCCGGCTCTCTCCAAGTCTGCAGGCCACCGTGGCGAACGCCGGCTTTCCGAGGGGCGGTGCCACAACCTTTGGCGGCTCCCCCGGAGGGGCAGGGCCGAGCTCGGCCATGCGCGGTTTCGCACACACCGTCACCGTCAATCTGCACGCTGTCGTCAGTCCGGCGCTATTGGCCGTGGCCATCGCGCTCGCCATCGGCGGCGCGCTGATCGCCGGTGCACTCGGCGGCTGGCGCGCCGCACGCCTGAGTCCTGCCGACGCCCTGCGCCGGGTCGACTGAGAAAGGAGGATCGGATGCTCTACGAACTGCACGACGTCTCGAAACGCTACGACCAGTCCAAGAAGCAGGTCGTGGCGTTAAACGGCATCGACCTGACGATCGCCGAGGGCGAGTTCCTGGCGATCCAGGGCTCAACGGGCTCGGGCAAGACAACCCTGCTCCAGATGCTCGGAGCGCTCGATGGACCGACCGCCGGGTCGGTGCTCTTCGAGGGCCAGGATCTGGCGAAGATGACGGAACGCCAGCTCAGCCGGCTGCGCAGCAACGCCTTCGGGTTCGTCTTTCAGGCCTTCAACCTCATCCCCACGCTCACCGCACAGGAGAACGTGGAGACGGCCCTCGTGCCCCTCAGGATCTCGGCGACGGAGCGGGCGGAACGGGCGCGCTCGGCCCTGGCTGAGGTCGGCCTGGCCGAGCGCGGCGCCCACGTGCCGGCAGAACTCTCGGGCGGTGAACAGCAACGCGTCGGTATCGCCCGGGCACTCGTGCACAATCCACGGGTGATCCTCGCCGACGAGCCTTCGGGCAACCTCGACGAGCGCACGCGCGACGAGATCATCTCGCTGCTCGAGAACCTGTGGAGAGAGCGCGACCAGACGATCATCCTGGTCACGCACGACAGTCACATCGCCGCGCGTGCCTCTCGCCGCCTGTGGCTCGATGCCGGTGCCGTCGCCGACCCCAACATCGCCGGCGAACCGGTGCCGCCTGAGGAGCTGGTGCCCTCTCCCGTCTGAGAGCCGCTGCGCGCTCACCCTGTGAGGCGCTCGATCGCCTCAGTCCTCGCCCTCGGACAGGTCGGCCGCCCCGTTCGACGCGATCTGCCCGGCATCGTTCGGAGCGGTGGTGGCCGCGAGCGGGAGATGCACCCGGAAACGGGTGCCGGTTCCCGGCGAAGTCTCCACTTCGACATCGCCGCCGTGAGCCGCGGCGATCGCCGCGACGATGGAGAGTCCGAGACCGGCGGTCCCCTCGCCACCGTGGCGGGAGACGGTCGAGCGATAGAAGGGTTCGAAGGCGCGATCGCGCACGTCATCCGTCATGCCGATGCCGTCGTCGCTGACCTCGAGTTGCGCACGACCATCGTCCGTGGTCACGACGACCTTGACGTGCGCTTTCGCCCCCGCGTGTTGCAGAGCGTTGACGACCAGGTTGGCGACGAGCTGCCGCAGGCGGGCCTCGTCGCCCGCGACGACGACCGGCGCCGGGGCTTCGAGCGCGATCGTGCGCTCGGGGTCCGTCACGCGCGCGTCGGCGACGGCATCGGCGGCGACGTGCGCGAGGTCGACCGACTCGCGCTCGAGCGGACGTCCTTCGTCGAGCCGCGCGAGCAGCAGGAGCTCCTCCACCAGCACGCCCATGCGCGCCGCCTCCTGCTCGATACGCCGCATGGCAAGCTCGAGATCCTCGGGCCGATCCCTGGCGCCGCGGCGAAAGAGCTCCGAGTAGCCGCGGATCGAGGCAAGTGGCGTGCGCAGTTCATGCGACGCCTGCGCGAGGAACCGCCGCAGCGCATTCTCGGACGCCTGGCGTTTGACGAAGGCGTCCTCGATCTGCGCGAGCATCGTGTTCAGTGCCAAGCCGAGCCGCCCCACTTCCGTGCGCGGCTCGGCCCGGTCGATCCTCCTGCTCAGATCGCCGGCGGCGATCGCTCCGGCGGTCGTTGCCATGTCGACGAGCGGCCGCATCTCACGACGGACGACCCACCAGGCCAGCGCGCCCAGACCGATGAGCACGCTCGCCGTGACGATCCCCTCGACGAGCAGCAGACGCCGTAGCGTCTGCGTCACCTCCGTCAACGGGATCGCCACAACGAGCGTGTAGACGCTGCCGATGAGCGGCGCCGCCATCACACGGTAGTGCAGCGACGTGCGGCCCGAGGCGGCGACGGTGAGAAACCTCTGACCGCCGCCGCCCACGACGCCCTGCTCCAGACCGGCAGGCAACGAGGGCGGCGGCGCAGCGGTGCCGCCGTAGGTGAACACGACTTCGTTCACGGTCTTGCCCGACTGGTCGATGACCTCTCCATACGTGCCCGGCGGGAAGAACGGGGTCTCGCCCGGCGGAGGTCCGGACATGCCCTGCGGGAGCCCCGATCCGGACGTCTCGAGGGCGCGCACGACGGGCATCCTCGCGACCGCGAGCTGCTGGTCGACGCGCCGGATGAGGAACGACTGCAGCGAGAAGTACGTCACCGCGTCGGCGACGAGCAGCCCGACGGCGACGAGGCTGAGAAGCGCAAGCAGGAGCCGCAGGCGCAGCGACACGGCTCAGTCCTGCGACTCGCGCAGGCAGTACCCGAAGCCGCGCACGGTGTGGATCAACGGAGCCCCCGCGCGATCGAGCTTCTTGCGCAGGTAGCTGATGTAGATCTCGACGACGTTAGCGTCGCCGGCGAAGTCGTAGTGCCACACGTGATCGAGGATCTGCGACTTGGAAAGTACTCGCCGCGGGTTGAGCATCAGGTATCGGAGCAGCTTGTACTCGGTGGCCGTCAGCTCGACCCGCTCGCCCCCCCGGCGGACCTCGTACGTGTCCTCGTCCATCTCCAGATCGGCGAAGGCGAGACGCTGACGCTCGGCCCCGGCGCGCGACGTGCGTCGCAGAATCGCGCGGATGCGGGCGATCAGCTCCTCGAGGCTGAACGGTTTGGTCATGTAGTCGTCGCCGCCGACGGTGAGGCCGCGGATCTTGTCTTCGGTGCCGTCGCGCGCGGTCAGAAACAACACGGGCGTCGACGGCGATTCGGCGGCGATGCGTCGCGCCACCTCGAAGCCGTCGGTGTCGGGGAGCATCACGTCGAGGAGCACCAGATCGGGGCGGAACACGGGCAACGAGAGCAGCGCCGCCTTGGCTGTGTGGGCGACGTCGACGTCGAACTGCTCATAGCGCAGCGCCAGCGAGATGAGGTCTGTGAGGCTCTCCTCGTCATCGACGACCAGAATGCGCTGGCGCTCGCTCACGCAGCCGCTCCCTTTCGCTCTCTCGACGCCTGCCGTGGGTGGCATGCGACATCGTGCAGTCCCGTCTCCACCTTGCCCATTCTACTGTCGGCCACCTTGAGTTTGCTGGGTGGTTACTGTGAAGAAACTGTGAATCGTCCGGATCCGTGAGGCGCCCTGTGACCGTCAAAGAGAGTCTCAGGTCGCGCAAAGCGCGAACTCAGCCGGTCCACAGGCGAGTGGGCTACAACTGATGCGGAAGCGACCGCAAACGACCGCGACGGAGCGCTGCCGAAGCGCACACCGCGCATCAACGACGGAAGGTCGGAACATGACACGATTGAAAGCGCACGCCGCGTTCTTCATCTCGGGCATCATCGCCGCAGTGGCGATCCTGGTGCTCCTGATGGTCTTCGGCGTGCTGCCGGTCAAGACGGATCGCACGACGGTCGTCGAGCAACAGGTCACCGACACGACGATGGCCACGACCGCCCTGACGGGCGGCGCGCTGACGCCGGCACAGATCTACCAGAAGTACGCGCAGGGCGTCGTCGAGATCATCGCCACCTTCTCGAACGCCGGCCAGAGCACCTACAGCCCGTTCGGCGGGACGCAGACGCAGAAGGCGCTCGGCTCGGGCTTCGTCGTCTCGAAGGACGGCTACATTCTCACAAACGCTCATGTCGTCAGCGACAACGGACAGACGGTGAAGACGGTCGAAGTCATCTTCAAGACCACCGGCTCGCAGACCAAGCGGGTCACGGGCACAGTGGTCGGCGCCGACAACACCAGCGACGTGGCGCTGATCAAGGTCGATCCGGCCAAAGCGGGTAACCTCGATCCGATCCCTCTTGGCGACTCGAGCACCGTGCAACCGGGCGAGGCCGTGGTCGCGATCGGCAACCCGCTCGGCTACGACTTCTCGATCACCGAGGGTATCGTCTCCGCCACGAACCGCAATCTCCAGTCGCCGAACGGATCGATCATCGCCGACGGCATCCAGACCGACGCCGCCATCAACGAGGGCAACTCAGGCGGCCCGTTGATCGACTCGTCGGGCAAGGTGATCGGCATCAACGAGCAGATCGCCTCGCAGTCTGGCGGCAACCAGGGCCTCGGCTTCGCCGTGCCGATCGATTCCGCCGCCAATGTTGTCAATCAACTGAAGAAGACCGGCACCGTCACCTACGCCTGGCTGGGGGTCGAAGGGCAGACCGTAAGCGCCGATGTCGCCAAGGCGCTGGGTTTGAAGACCACCAGCGGCGTGCTCGTCGCGAACGTGACGGCCGGCAGCCCCGCCGCCGCGGCAGGCATCAAGGGCGGCAGCAAGCAGCAGGTGCTGCAGGGCCAAATCTACATCGTCGGTGGTGACATCATCACGGCGCTCGACGGCCGGTCGCTCACGAGCATGGAGCAGCTCGCCGCGGCGATCACCGCGCACAAGCCGGGTGATCAGGTCACCCTCACGATCGTGAGCGGTGGTTCGACCAGCACCGTCAAGGTCACCCTCGGCCAACGGCCGGACTCGCCGTGATCCGGTGCAGACTACAGGTTGCATACCGGCTCGCCCCAAGGGCACGATACCGGTTCACACTTAGGACTCCGCAACAACAGAAAGGACAGCTGAGACAACATGATGCGTGACTGGAACAACCAAATACACCACGCTCCCTGGGATCAGGGAACCTCCTGGGAAGGTTGGCTGATGTTCGCGTTGATGATCCTCTTCATCATCGCCGTTGTCGTGGCGATCGTGTACGTCGTGCGCCTCCTCAAGCAGACATCGACGGCGTCTCCCGCGGCTCAGGCCAAGCCAGGCGCCGGCACGATCGAGTCGCCACAGGACATCCTCAAGCGCCGCTACGCCGCCGGTGAGGTCGACCGCGAGGAGTACCTGCAGAAGCTCGCTGATCTGTGACCCCGCAGCGCGCCTAGCCTGTCCCCGCATGCGCTGGCTCCCGCATGCTCCCCAGGAAGGCGGCCATTCGCCTTCACCCCCGGCGAATGGCCGCCTTCCGACTCACGCTTGACACGAACATACGTTCGTGTCATTCTGGGCTCGTTCGGGGCTGAGCCGAGCGGCCTGTGAAGTAGTTCGACCCCATCGACGACCGCAGCAGGCCGCTCGCTCTCCCCCGGCGTCCGGCAACTCCCTGCGTCTGCGAGCGATGGCTTTCGTCCACCTCCACGTGCATACGAACTTCTCGTTCGGCGACGGCGCCGCCCGCATCGACGAACTGGTCGAGAGCGCGGCGAGCGCGGGCATGCCCGCGCTCGCCGCCACCGACCACGAGGGGCTCTACGGCGCCGTCCGTTTCTACCAGGCAGCACAGAAGGCCGGCATCAAGCCGATCGTCGGCGTCGAGATCACGGTCGAAGCGACCGACGATGCGCGCGGCCACCATCTGGTGCTGCTCGCCCGCGACTACGCCGGCTGGTCGAACCTCTGCCGCATCGTCAGCGCGGCGCACCTCGAGCATCAGGGCGAGCCGCCGCTCGCCCGGCTCGAGACGGTCGCCGCGCACGCATCTCATCTCATCGCCCTCAGCGCCTGCCGCCGCGGCGAGATCGGCTCCCGCATCCTCGCCGGCGACCGCGCCGGCGCCCGCCACGCCGCCTCCGTCTTCTCCGCGATCTTCGCCCGCGGCGACTTCTTCGTCGAGCTCCACAACGAGCTCCTCCCCGACTCCGCTCACTACCTGCGCGAGCTCGACCTGCTCGCTCACGAGCTGCGCCTGCCGACGGTCGCCACCAACAACGTCCACTACGTCACGCGTGCCGACGCACCGCTGCACGACGTGCTCGCCGCCGAAGCCGCCAACCAGCCGCTGCCCAACCCGCTGGGGCGCAAGAACGGCGAGCTCCACCTCAAGACCCCGGGCCAGATGTGGCGCCTCTTTCGCCGCTATCCCGAGGCCTACCGCAACGCCACGCGCATCGCCAACCGCTGCAACCTTGACCTCAGGCTCGGCCGGCTCCACTTCCCCAGCTATCCGCTGCCGCCCGGCGAAACCGCCTACTCGCTGCTCTGCAAGCACTGCTTCAAGGGCGCCGAGGAACGCTACCGACCGGTCACACCTGAGGTGCTCGACCGCCTGCAGCGCGAGCTCAAGGTCATCGAGCAGCTTGGTTTCGCCGAGTACTTCCTCGCCGTGCGCGACATCGTCGAGTTCACGCGCGGCCGCGGCATCTCCTACTCCGGCCGCGGCTCGGCCGGCAACAGCATCGTCAGCTACGTGCTGCGCATCACCGACGCCGACCCCATCGCCCACGATCTGCTCTTCGAGCGCTTCCTCAACCCCGAGCGCCGCGAGATGCCCGACGTCGACATCGACTTCTGCTCCGTCCGCCGCGACGAGGTGATCGAGTTCATCTACCAGCGTTTCGGCGCCGACAACGTGGCAATGGTCGCCACCGTCAACACGGTGCACGCGCCCTCGGCGGTGCGCATCGTCGCCAAGGCCTTCGGCTACCGGCCCGAAGAGGTGAACCGACTGTCGCGCAAGGTGCCCTGGGGCAACGCCGCCAAGCTCGGGGAGATGCTCGCCGAGCGCCCCGAGCTCGCCAACCACGAGTTCCAGCACCCGCACTACCGCCGCCTCGTGCACCTCGCCGAGCGGCTCGCGAACTATCCCGCCCACCTCGGCACCCATCTCGGCGGTTTCATCCTCGCGCGCGACCCGCTCACCGACCGCGTGCCGCTGCAGTGGGCGGCCAAGGGTGTCGTNNCGTGCGCCGCATCGAGCAGCGCACCGGCGTCGAGATCTCACCTTGGGAGCTGCCACGCGACGACCCCGCCGTCTACGATCTGATCAGCTCGGCGCGCACGGTCGGCGTGTTCCAGCTCGAGAGCTCCGGCCAGCGCAACCTCGCCACGCGCCTGCGCGAGCACACCTTCGAAGACGTGATCGCGGCGATCTCGCTGTTCCGCCCGGGGCCGCTGCAGGCCGAGATGATCGGCCCGTACATCCGCCGGCGCCACGGCCACGAAAAGGTGACCGTGGCACACCCCGACATGTGGCCGATCCTCAAGAGCACCTACGGTGTGATCCTCTACCAGGAGCAGGTCATCGCCGTGGCCGCCGCCATCGCCGGCTTCTCACTCGCCGAGGGCGACATGCTACGCCGCGCGATGACACACGAGCGCTCGATGGAGGAGATGGACGAGATCGGCCGCGGGTTCGTCGCCAAGGCGGCCGCGCGCGGCATCGACCGCGTGGCCGCCGAAGACGTCTTCCGCCAGCTCCGCGGCTTTGCCGCCTACGGCTTCAACAAGGCGCACGCCGCCTGCTTCGCCGTGCTCTGCAACGCCTCGGCATGGCTCAAGGCGCACTACCCGGCCGAGTTCTTCTGCGGCATCCTCAACAACCAGCCGATGGGCTTCTACTCGCCGCGCGTGGTGCTCAACGACGCGCGCCGCTGGGGGCTCGCCGTACTGCCGCTCGACATCGATCTGAGCCTCGAAGACTTCTCGGTCGCGGACGACGGCCGCGCGATCCGCGTCGGGTTCAACTACGTGAAGGAGATGAGCGCAGCGGCGATGCGGACGATCATCGCGGCGCGTGGCGAGGGCGACGGGAGAGGGGTCGCGGAACGTGGTGAGGGCGAGGGCGACGGGAGCGGGGTCGCCGGAGGGCGGCCTCGGCAAGCCTCGGCCTCCTTGCAGCCCGGCTGCTTCGGGCTTCCAGAGCCTCCGGCGACCCCGCTCCCGCCGCCCTCGCTCCGAATGTCGCCCGGCGCGCCGCGCCCGTACACGTCGCTCAGCGACTTCTGTGCACGCACGCGGGTCTCGATCGAAATCGTCGAGAACCTCGTGCGCGTCGGCGCCTTCGACAGCCTCGGCGTGCGCCGCGAGGAGCTGCTCGCGCAGCTGCCGCTCGTGCATGCGCGGGTGATGGGCAGACGCGGCGTACGCGCGCGAGGCGCGGCGGACGGGACCGGGGCCTCCGCGCCTACCCCCGAGACGCTCACTCTCCCCCTCGACGAGGAGCTCCCGCCGCTCCCCTTCCTGCCCGCGTGGACGGCCGAGCAGCGCGTCGCCGCCGAGCTTGAGATCCTCGGGCTCAACGTGAGNNCTCGCCGGCGTGCTCGAGCG
The DNA here is from genome assembly GCA_003132585.1 of Actinomycetota bacterium. Taxonomy (GTDB): domain Bacteria; phylum Actinomycetota; class Thermoleophilia; order UBA2241; family UBA2241; genus PALSA-647. The sequence continues at coordinate 428 of PKYG01000092.1, read as the reverse complement.
CGCGCAGATGCCGTGGATCCGCTCCGGCCATCGCACGCTCTTCCTCACACTCGAAGACGAGACGGACCTCGCCGAGGTCGTCGTCTTCAACGATGTGTACCTCAAGTACGGACGGCTGCTGAAGGACGCGACCTACCTGCTGGTGGAGGGCGAGCTGCAGAACAACGACGAGCGCGGCCTGGCGATCGTCGCGCAACGTATCTTCGATCTCACGCAGGTCGTGCGCGGCTCGACGCCCGCTCCGCGGGTCGAGCCGCGCACACGGCCCGGGCGCACCGGGTGACGCGTGGCCAACCTTCCGCTTACATCGTGGTCCTGGCGTACGCGACGATCCAGCCGACCGACAGCACGACCGCCAGGAGCCAGCGCACGCGGTCGATCGACCGCAGCCGTACGGCGGCGCAAACGGCAAGCCCGACGAGCATCAG
>PKYG01000044.1:271-6790 GCA_003132585.1 Actinomycetota bacterium | reverse complement strand
GCGTACACGGCCGAGATCGTGTCGATACCGAACGGCACCGTGAACGTGTCGTAACCGAGCTGCACGCCCTCTTCGGTGAGCTGGTGGATGATGCTGCGCCCGTTGACGTTGCCGCTGAGGAAGATGAGGATGCCGCGCGACTGGAGCTCGCGGACGATCTTCACAGCGACCTCGTTGCTCTTGGCGCACCCCACGATCGCGCAGAACCCGGGCATGCGCCCGTCGACCAGCTGGATGCCCCAGGCGCGCAGTTGCACGTCGTCGATCGGTCCGTTGAGTCGGAGCACATCGCCGTGCACATAGGTGGATGAGGTGGAGAGCCGTTCGTCCTCGGACCCGGGCACGGGCAGGCGGAGGGCCTGGGGCTCGAGGCCGCGAGCGAAGCGCACGCCCTCGATGCACTCCTCGGCGAAGAGCGTGGCGATGCCCGAGTCGAGCGTCTCGCCGAGGTACGGCAGCCAGAACGTCTCGTCGGGCTCCGGGTGGAGCAGCGACTTGGCGCGCTCCACCACCGGCGCCAAGTCGCCGAGCGTCTCGACCTTGCGCCCCGTGAACGCGTAGACGACCGGCAGGAAGTAGGCGGTGTTGGTGAACGCGACCGGCGTGTCCGGGCCAAGCTCGGCGATCGCCGCGGCGACCATCGCTTCGGCTTCGCCGACGATCGCCGTGGCGCCGCGGATCGCACGGGTGGCGATATGGCGCGACATCAGCCGTCACTCCCATCGTCGCCGTGATCGTGCGCGTCGCCGCCGCTGTGATCATGGGCGTGAGCGGCGACCGGTTCCGCGGCGGCGGCAAGGTACTCCTTGATCGCCGCGAAGTACGGGCTGTCGCCGCTGTCGCCGAACTGGGCGGGGTCGTAGGGCGCCAGTTTGAGCGCTGCGCGCTTGCCGTCGATCAGCTCCAGCGAACGCGCCAGCATCTCGTTCCAGTCGGGGATGAACTCGAGGTCGCCGCCGACGAGCGCCTCCCAGCCCTTCGTCATCAGCCCGGTGACGACTCGCGACGCCTTCACCGGGCTGCTCACGCCGAAGATGACGTGCACGCCGGAGGCGGCGAAGTAGGTGCCGATGGCGATCGCCTTCTCACACATCCACTCGGGGCACAGCCCGACCGCGGGCAGATCGTCGATGTCCTCGCCGAGCCCGCCTTCGGTGGCCACCTGCGTGAGCACCGTGAGGATCCGCGAGTTGTCGACGCACGATCCCAGGTGGAGCACCGGCGGGATGCCGATTGCCTCCATCACCTCGCGCAGACCCGGGCCGGCGGCGTCGAGGATCTCCGGCCTGAGGTAGCCGGCCTTGGCGCCGGCGGTCGCCGCGCAGCCGGTGACGACGACCATCACGTCGTTGGCGATGAAGTTCTTGATCAGTTCGACGATCGCCTGGTCCTGCGGTACGCGGGCGTTGTTGCAGCCGACAACGCCGGCGAGGCCGCGCACGCGGCCGGCGATGATCGCGTCGTTGAGCGGCCGGAACGAGGCGCGGTGGAAGCCGCCCTGCATGTAGTTCAAATACTCATGCGAGAAACCGGCGACGAGCCGCTCCTTGAAGTCGGGGATGTGGATCGGGCCGCGATTCGGGTAGTTGTCGATCGCCATGCGTACGATCTCGCGTGCGGTCTCGGGGGCGCGGTGCTCGTCGAACTCGACATGTACCGCGCCCGGGATCTTGGCCTTGGGCGAGGTGGTGATGAGTTTGGTGTGGAAGCGCTGCGACAGCGGCGCCAGGGCCTGCATGATGCACTGCACGTCGACGACCATCGCCTCGACCGCGCCGGTGAGCACGGCCAGCTCCTGGTGGAGGAAGTTGCCCGCCGGCGGGATGCCGTAGCGCATGAGGATCTCGTTGGCGGTGCAGCAGATGCCCGCGAGGTTGATGCCCTCGGCGCCCTTGGCCTTGGCCTCGGCGATCAGCTCGGGGTCGCGGACGGCCTCGACCATCATCGCCGACAGCGTCGGCTCGTGGCCGTGGACGACGACGTTGACCTGGTCGGCCTTGAGCACGCCGAGGTTGACCTCGGAGGCGAGCGGCGACGGCGTGCCGAAGAGGATGTCGCTGATGTCGGTGGAGAGCATCGCGCCGCCCCAGCCGTCGGCGAGCGAGCAGCGCAGCGCCGACTTGAGGATGTTCTCGGCGTCGAGATCGACGCCTTCATGCGTGCGGTGCATCACCTCGGTGACCTCGCGGTCGACGGCGCGCGGCGTCAGGCCGAGCTTGCGCCAGAGGGCCTGGCGCTTGGCCGTCGCGCGCTTCGTGGAGATGATCTCGCCGTGCGGCTGGCCGAACTGCTCGAGGGCCTTCTCGCCGACGTCGAGGGCGATCTCGCCGACGCTGCGATCCTTGGTCGGGATCTCCATATAGGCGGCGACCGCCATCAGTTTCTGTTCGTCGCGCACGCCGTACCCTTGGGCGTCGCCCTTGGCGGCGGCGATCAGCGTGAGCGCCATGTCGCGACCGTGGTCGGAGTGCGCGGCGACGCCACCCGCCACCTGCCGCGCGAAGTGGCGCGCGGCGATCGTCGGCAGGTCGGCGCCGCAGATGCCCGTCTTCTGCTCGGCGTCCTTGCCGACCAGCCGGCAGGGACCCATGCTACAGATCCGGCAGCAGGCGCCGACCTCACCGATCGGACAGGGCTTCATCTCGTCGGCGCGACTGAACGCGGTCGAGATGCCGCACGACTCCGCGTGCGCGAGCATCTCGAGCGCCGCCGGGTCGACGCTCTTTACGTCTCCCATCAGAGGACTCCTTGAGGACTGGGACGGAGGAGCGCACGATCGCTCGTGCGTGATCGCACGGTGGGCGAGGGCGTGATCAATACTTGCGGTAGTCGCCGGACATGGCCTGATCGACGGGGTTCGTGACCGTCACGCGCAGGCCTCCTGTGGCCCAGGCGGGCTTGTTGCGCGGGGCGGCGTTGTCGCCGTTGAGCTCGCCGGGGGCGTAGCCCGCGGCGACCAGGCTCTTGGAGATCGCGTCGGACGTGATTTGCGCCGGGTCGTACTCGATACGAACCCGGCGCTCCATCGCGCTGGCGGCGACGGCGACGACTCCGGGCAGCGCGGCGAGCGTCTCGCGTAGCGCGATGACGTGATGATCGGCCCACAGCGCCCGAATGGTGAGATCGAGTTCCTGCATGCGCTCCTGCTCCTTCAGATGTGAGGGGCCGAGAGGTCTCGACCCGTTCCCGGGAACGATCACCAAACTAGGGTGTTCACTTGATATCGTCTCAGGTTGAGAACGTATCAGTAATGTAGTGCACAGCAGTGTTTACTGCAAGGTATTGCCGAAGAATGCACAGGTTGCGAGGTCGTATCGTACACACGTTCGCAGAAGGTGTGCGCCGCGTTGGCCGCGAGCGGCAGCATGGTGGCGGAGGGGGTGGGATTTGAACCCACGAGACCGGAAACCCGGTCTGGCGGTTTTCAAGACCGCTGCGATCAGCCGCTCTGCCACCCCTCCGCAGGAGGCACCGTGTGGCTAGTGTAGCAAGCGCGATTCTGGCATACTACTGCGCCATGGGTGCCCTCTTGATCTCCTGCTCCGACGGCCGCATCGCCGCCGAACTCACGCGTCTGCAGCGGCGCGTGCACGCCGAGGGCGCCGATCGCATGCTCGTGCCCGGCGGCCCGCTCGTGCTCACGGCGACCGGCGCCGAACGCCGCGTGGCGCTCGACTGCGTCAAGTCCCTGATCGACGCGCAGAACATCAAGCAAGTTCTGCTCGTCTCACATCAGGATTGTTGGGCGTATGAACGCGCGCTCGGCGGTCTCGGCTTCGACCAGCAGGAGATCCTCGCCCGCGATCTACGCCGCGTGCGCACGTTGCTCGAGAATCAGTACCCCGGTGTCGAGGTCTACTGCTACGTGATCCCCTGGCGCGAGGACGGCGCCGGCAGCGCCGCCTTCGGCGAAGCCGAGCGCGTAGACTAGCCCCCGATCACATCCTTGCCCAGATATGGGCGCAGCTTCTCGGGCACGGCGATCGTGCCGTCGGCGCGCTGGTAGTTCTCCATGATTGCGATGATCGTGCGGCCGATGGCGATCGCCGTGCCGTTGAGCGTGTGCACGAAGCGCGGCCCCTTCTCGGTGCGATAGCGGCAGTTCAGGCGCCGCGCCTGATAGTCGGTACAGTTGGAACAGCTCGTGACCTCGCGATACTGCTGTTGACCCGGCATCCAGGCCTCGAGGTCGTACTTCTTCGCCGCCGGGGCGCCGAGGTCGCCGGCAGCGATGTTGACGACGCGGTAGGCGATGCCGAGGCCGCCGAGGATCTCCTCCTCGGTCTCGCGGATCAGCTCGTGCTCGTCGTGAGACTGCTCGGGCAGGCAGAACGAGAACATCTCGAGCTTGTCGAACTGGTGGACGCGGAGGATGCCGCGTGTGTCCTTGCCGGCGGCGCCGGCTTCGCGGCGGAAGCAGCTCGAGTACCCCGTGTAGCGCAGTGGCAGCTGCGCGCCGTCGACGTACTCCCCCATGTGCAGCGCCGCCAGCGGCACCTCGGAGGTGCCGACGAGGCAGTCGCCGTCGGTCGTGCGATAGATCTGCTGCTCGTCGGTGGGGAAAAAGCCGGTGCCGTACATCGCCTCCTCGCGCACGAGGACCGGCGGCACGACCGGCCGGAAGCCCTTGTCCGAGACGATGTCGAGCCCGTAGCGCACGAGGGCGAACTGCAGCAGCACGAGGTCACCCTTGAGGTACGCGAAGCGCGAGCCGCTGGCGCGCGCGGCGCGCTCCATGTCGATCATGTCGAGGGCAACGCCGAGGTCGAGGTGGTCCTTCACCGCGAAGTCGAACGTCGGCGGCTCGCCGACATGGCGGAGCACAACTGAGTTCTCCTCGCCGCCCTCAGGCACGTCAGCGAGAGGGAGGTTGGGGATGTCGAGGAGGATCGTCTTGAGGCGGGCCTCGACGGCGTCGAGGCCGCTGTCCTGCGCCTTGATGCGCTCGCCCAGCTCGCGCGTTGCGGCCATCTCGGCGGCGGCGTCCTCACCGGCCTTCTTGCGCGCACCGATGGCCTCGCTGGCCACCTTGCGCTCGGCGCGCATTGTCTCGACCTCGGTCACGAGCCGGCGGCGCTCCTCCTCGACGACGAGGAACTCGTCGAGCGACGAGGTGCTGCCGCGCCGCGCCAATGCCTCGCGGACCGTGTCCGGGTTTGCGCGCACCATCTTGACGTCGAGCATCGCGTCACCTCGTCATTCTCGGTGGTCACGGTGGGGTGCGACCCCGCCCGTGCCGGTCGTCGCCACGTATCGTATCGCGCTGTGGGGAGAGGTGGCGAGTCTGCGCGCTGCTGCGCGAGCCCGAATGGGTCGCCGACTGGACGTACGATCAGTCGATCGTCGGCGAGAGGGTGTACGTGTACCACTGGGGCGGGGGCGAAGCCGCGGCCGTCTCAGGGCTCGGGCAGCCGCTTCTCGAGGACGATCATCTCGGGGCGGTCGCGGGCCGGGACCGGCATGAACTCGTGCTTGCGGTAGAAGACCAGCGAGCGCTCGTCGGCGGTGGGGACGAGCGCCTCGACGCGGCTGAGACGGCGATTGAAGGCGAGCCCCTCGACCCACTGCATGAGCTGGTGGGCGACGGCCTGCGCTTCGTGAGCGGGGCTCACACAGAGGCAGTCGACCAGGAGGGCCGGTTCATCGTCGTGCAGGGCGACGAATCCGGCGACGTCACCCGCGCACTCGGCGACGAAGACCTCGGCGCTCTCGAGCAGCCGCACGACGTCGGCGCGGCTGTACCTCTCGATGTGTCCGCTGGTGTCGGCCAGTGGCCGGAGGACCTCTTCGGCGAGGAGGAACAGCACGCTCTGCTCATCGCCGCGCATCGCCCGGATCTCGCAGTGCAGGCGCTCCATCGTCTCCTCACCCATTCCGGTCCGGCCGATTGCGGCCGGCTCCGCTTCATCCGTGATCATATATCTCGACGAGCGCCGGATGGCGGCGTTGGTTCTGACCCTCGGCGCGCGGACGTCAGGCCGGGTACGACCCCAGGACCTTCATCCATGCCAGCTTGCAGGTCAGACACTTGAGCGCTTGCGCCACGGGTGGGTCGCCGCGGCGGCCCTCGAAGTCGATGAAGAAGATGTAGCTGCCGAGACCCTGCTTGGAGGGTCGCGACTCCACTTTCGTCAGGTTGACGAAACGGTGGGCGAACTCGGAGAGGATCAGCAGCAGGCTCCCCGGCTGGTCCTCGGCGATGCCGCAGACGATGCTCGTCTTGTAGNNCGTGCTGAGCTTCTGCGGCGCTTCCTCACGCGCGAGGAAGACGAATCGTGTGCGGTTCTCGACCGAGTCCTCGATGTCGTCGGCGATGACGACACACTCGTACATGTCGGCCGCCAACTTGGTGCCGATCGCCACCCACGGACGGTCGACGCGGCTGACCGTGCGGGCCGCGTCGGCGGTCGAGTTGGCGGCCTCGTGCTCCACTCCCGGCAGATGCTCCTCGAGGAACGCGCGGCACTGGCCGTACGCGTGCGGGTGACTGATCACCTTCGTCACCTTGGCCAGGTCGAT
>PKYG01000044.1:0-225 GCA_003132585.1 Actinomycetota bacterium | reverse complement strand
GCCGCGTCGCCGTCCTGTACCGCCTTCATCACGTCCTTGATCGTCGGGTAGGGGAAGGGGTGGTACCCCTTGCCCGGCATGTTGGCGAGCAGTGCCTCTTCGGTGAACGTGCCCTCGGGACCGAAGAAGGCGAGCGGCTTGCTCGACGCGGCGATCACACGTCTCCCCAGTCGTCGTCGAGCGGGATGCGGCGGCGCGGCTCGCCGGCCGCCGCCGGCTGGTCGT
>PKYG01000102.1 GCA_003132585.1 Actinomycetota bacterium | reverse complement strand
GGCGGTATGCCGATCGCCTCCATCACTTCGCGCAGGCCGGGTCCGGCGGCGTCGAGGATCTCCGGCCTGAGGTAGCCGGCCTTGGCGCCGGCGGTCGCCGCGCAGCCGGTGACGACGACCATCACGTCGTTGGCGATGAAGTTCCTGATCAGCTCGACGATCGCCTGGTCCTGCGGCACGCGCGCGTTGTTGCAGCCGACGACGCCGGCGAGGCCGCGCACGCGGCCGGCGATGATCGCGTCGTTGAGCGGCCGGAACGAGGCGCGGTGGAATCCGCCCTGCATGTAGTTCAGGTACTCATGCGAGAAGCCGGCCACCAACGGCTCGTGGTAGTTGGGTATGTGGACGGGTCCGCGGTTGGGGTAGTTGTCGATCGCCATGCGAATGATCTCGCGGGCGGTCTCCGGGGCGCGGTGCTCGTCGAACTCGACATGCACGGCACCGGGGATCTTCGCCTTGGGCGACGTTGTGACGAGCTTGGTGTGGAACCGTTGCGAGAGAGGCGCCAGGGCTTGCATGATGCACTGCACGTCAACGACCATCGCTTCGACCGCGCCGGTGAGCACGGCGAGCTCCTGGTGGAGGAAGTTGCCCGCCGGCGGGATACCGTAACGCATCAGGATCTCGTTGGCGGTGCAGCAGATGCCGGCGAGGTTGATGCCCTCGGCGCCCTTGGCCTTGGCCTCGGCGATCAGCTCCGGATCGCGCGAGGCCTCGACCATCATCGCCGAGAGCGTCGGCTCGTGGCCGTGCACGACGACGTTGACCTGATCGGTCTTGAGCACGCCGAGGTTGACCTCGGACGAGAGCGGCGACGGTGTGCCGAAGAGGATGTCGCTGATGTCGGTGGAGAGCATCGAGCCACCCCACCCGTCGGCAAGCGAACAGCGCAGCGCCGACTTGAGGATGTTCTCGGCGTCGAGGTCGACGCCTTCGTGAGTACGGTGCAGGACTTCGGCGATCTCGCGGTCGACGGCGCGCGGCGTGAGGCGCAGCTTCTTCCACAGCGCCTGCCGCTTGGGTGTCGCCCGCCTGGTGTAGACGATCTCGCCGAACGGCTGACCGAACTGCTCCAGCGCCTTCATGCCAACGTCGAGGGCGATCTCGTTGACTTCGCGGTCTTTGGTGGGAATGTCCATGTATCCGGCCACGATCATGAGCTTCTGCTCGTCCTTCACCGTGTAGCCTTGCGCCTCGCCCTTGGCCACGGCGACCAGCGTGAGCGCCATGTCGCGACCGTGGTCGGAGTGCGCGGCGACGCCGCCGGCAACCTGCCGCGCGAAGTGGCGCGCGGCGATCGTCGGCAGGTCGGCGCCGCAGATGCCGGTCTTCTGCTCGGCGTCCTTGCCGACCAGTCGGCAAGGACCCATGCTGCAGATCCGGCAGCAGGCGCCGACCTCACCGATCGGACANNCATCTCGAGCGCCGCCGGGTCGACGCTCTTTACGTCTCCCATCAGAGGACTCCTTGAGGGTTGGGACGGAGTAGCGCACGATCGCTCGTGCATGATCGATCGGTGGGCGAGGGCGTGATCAATACTTGCGGTAGTCGCCGGACATGGCCTGATCGACAGGGTTCGTGACCGTCACGCGCAGGCCTCCTGTGGCCCAGGCGGGCTTGTTGCTCGCGGCGGCGATGTCGACGTCGACCTCGCCGGGGGCGTAGCCCGCGGCGACCAGGCTCTTGGCGATCGCGTCGGGCGTGATCTGCGCCGGGTCGTAGTCGATGCGAACCCGGCGCTCCATCGCGCTGGCGGCGACGGCGGCGACACCGGGAAGCGCGGTGAGTGTCTCGCGCAACGCGATGACGTGATGGTCGGCCCACAGCGCCGGAATAGTGAGAGCGAGTTCCTGCATGCGCGCCTGCTCCTTCGAATGTGAGGGGCCGAGAGGTCTCGACCTGTTCCCGCGAACGATCACCAAAAGTAGGGTATTCACTTGATGTCGTCTCGGGTTGGGGATGTATCAGTAATGTAGTGCAGAGCAGTGTTTACTGCAAGGTATTGCCGAAGAATGCAGAGGTTGTGAGGTCGTCTCGTACACACGTTCGTGGAAGGTGCGCGCTGCGTCGGCGGGGAGCGAAAGCAAGCTGGCGGAGGGGGTGGGATTTGAACCCACGAGACCGGAAACCCGGTCTGGCGGTTTTCAAGACCGCTGCGATCAGCCACTCTGCCACCCCTCCGCAGATGGCGCCGTGTGGCTAGTGTAGCAAGCGCGATTCTGGCATACTACTGCGCCATGGGCGCCCTCCTGATCTCCTGCTCCGACGGTCGCATCGCCGCCGAACTCACGCGCCTGCAGAAGCGCGTGCACGCCGAGGACGCCGACCGCATGCTCGTGCCCGGTGGCCCGCTCGTGCTCACGGCAACGGGTGCCGAACGTCGCGTGGCGCTCGACTCCGTGAAGTCCCTGATCGACGCGCAGAACATCAAGCAGGTGCTGCTCGTCTCTCATCAGGATTGCTGGGCGTATGAGCGCGCGCTCGGCGGGCTCGGCTTCGACCAGCAGGAGATCCTCGCCCGTGATCTGCGTCGCGTGCGCACGCTGCTCGAGAACCAGTATCCCGGCGTCGAGGTCTACTGCTTCGTGATCCCCTGGCGCGAGAACGGTACCGGCAGCGCCGCGTTCGGCGAAGCCGAGCGCGTAGACTAGCGCCCGATCACGTCCTTGCCCATGTAGGCGCGCAGCTTCTCCGGCACGGCGATCGTGCCGTCCGCTCGCTGGTAGTTCTCCATGATCGCGATGATCGTCCGGCCGATGGCGATCGCCGTGCCGTTGAGCGTGTGCACGAAGCGCGGCCCCTTCTCGGTGCGATAGCGGCAGTTCAGGCGCCGCGCCTGATAGTCGGTGCAGTTGGAGCAGCTCGTGACCTCGCGATACTGCTGCTGGCCCGGCATCCAGGCTTCGAGGTCGTACTTCTTCGCCGCCGGTGCGCCGAGGTCGCC
>PKYG01000045.1 GCA_003132585.1 Actinomycetota bacterium | reverse complement strand
ACTACCGCAAGGGCTACAAGTTCTCCACTTACGCCACCTGGTGGATCCGCCAGGCGATCACGCGCGCGATCGCCGACCAGGCGCGCACGATCCGTATCCCCGTGCACATGGTCGAGACGACCAACAAGCTCGTCCGCGTGCAGCGCCAGCTCGTGCAGGACATCGGGCGTGAGCCGACGCCCGAGGAGATCGCCACCGAGATGGGCACCACGCCGGCCAAGGTGCGCCAGATCTTCAAGATCAGCCAAGAGCCGGTGAGCCTCGAAACGCCGATCGGCGAGGAGCACGACTCGCAGCTCGCCGACTTCATCGAAGACAAAGACGCGATCATGCCGGTCGAGGCGGTCTTCGAGATCATGCAGAAGGAGAAGATCAACAGCGTGCTCTCCACCCTCACGCACCGCGAGCGCAAGGTGCTCGAGCTGCGCTTCGGCCTCCAGGGCGAGCACCCACGCACCTTAGAGGAGGTCGGCCAGAAGTTCGGTGTCACGCGCGAGCGCATCCGCCAGATCGAGGCCAAGACCTTGGCCAAGCTCACGAGCTACCGCGACACGCAGAAGCTGCGCGGCTTCCTCGACTAGCGCGTGGTCCTGCCGACCGGCGTGCCGCGAGGTTCAACGTGACCTGCGCCCCTGAAATCGGTCCACCATGATGTCATGGTTTCCGGACCGATTTCAGGGGGTCAGGTCACTTGATCCATCTTGGCTTCCGATACCTCGACTCCCTTCCAGACGCACCTGGTGCGCCTACTCTCAAGAGGTCAATGGAAGAAGGTGGTCAAGCCCAAGCCCAAGGCACTTCTCCTCCAGCTCAAGGCTGGCGATGTGCATGGCGTCCTTGACCGGGAGAAAGCCGAAATCGGTGCTCTTATCACACTGCGCGATCCAACCCAGCCGATGCGCAAGGAAGCCGCAGATGCCGGTTTCTACCAGCCGCCGTGGGGCCAACACCCACACATGCAGTTGCTCACTGTTGAGGGTCTCCTGAACGGGACAGAACGGCTTAGCTGCCCGCCGCTGCGTCAGGTCGATGCCACATTCAAGAGAGCACCAAGAGCGAGCCAGAACGCGCCCGACGCAGCCTCGCTCTTCGACTCTGACGACGAATAGCCGCCACCGCGGCTGTAAGCGCCAATTCGGCGCGGGCCGGAGGCTTCCCTGAGCCACTCGTGCCCGTGCTACCCAGGTGTTAGCATGCTGGTACATTCGCCGAACGGCGGGCCGATGAAGACGCGACTCTGGGGGGTGCTTGCCGGCATTATCATGCTCAGCTTTCTCGCAGTCACCGTGACAGCGTGCGGTGGCACAAAGAAGGCGACGGCGAGGGTCAGCACCCTAGCCGGCCAGTCCGGCCCCTATGGCAGCGCCGACGGCAGCGGCGCCGCGGCGCGCTTCGACCACCCCGACGGCATTGCCCGCGACGCTGCCGGCAACCTCTACGTCGTCGATGCCTTCAACTCCACCATCCGCAAGATCACTCCCGCCGGGGAGGTCACAACCCTGGCCGGCCAGGCCGGCTCTTCTGGCAGCGCCGACGGCAGCGGCTCCGCGGCGCGCTTCATCTATCCCTCCGGCATCGCCTGCGACGCTGCCGGCAATCTCTACGTCACCGATTTCGGCAACACCATCCGCAAGATCACTCTCGCCGGGGCGGTCACAACCCTGGCCGGCAAGGCCGGCCCCCGTGACAGCGCCGACGGCAGCGGCGCCGCGGCGCGCTTCAGCAATCCCACCGGCATCGCCGGCGACGCTGCCGGCAACCTCTACGTCGCCGATACCTTCAACTCCACCATCCGCAAGATCACTCCCGCCGGGAAGGTCACCACGCTGGCCGGCAAGGCCGGCTCTTTGGGCAGCGCCGACGGCAGCGGCACCGCGGCGCGCTTCTACTATCCCACCGGCATCGCCGGCGACGCTGCCGGCAACCTCTGCGTCGCCGATACCCTCAACTCCACCATCCGCAAGATCACTCCCGCCGGGGAGGTCACCACGCTGGCCGGCAACGCCGGCTCCCCCGGCAGCGCCGACGGCAGCGGCGCCGCGGCGCGCTTCAACTGGCCACTTGGCATCGCCGGCGACGCTGCCGGCAACCTCTACGTCGCCGATACCTTCAACTCCACCATCCGCAAGATCACTCCCGCCGGGAAGGTCACCACCCTGGCCGGCCAGGCCGGCTCGGTGGGCAGCGCCGACGGCAGCGGCGCCGCGGCGCGCTTCAGCCACCCCGAGGGCGTCGCCTGCGACGCTGCCGGCAACCTCTATGTCGCCGATACCGGGAACAACATCATCCGCAAGATCACGGTTAGCGAGTGAAACTGCGCCTGTGAGGCGCTCTCGGGGCCCGTCCGCAGACGCCGTCCGGGGGTGGGGTTAGGCGAGCCGCGCGAAGCGCGGCGAGCCGGGGACGAGTGCGGCAGCGGGTGCCACCTCAACGAGCCGGTCAAGGCCCGATGTCACACTTCCGGCCATTTTCAGCCGCCCTATCCCCGATCCCGACAGGTCTCGGCCAGCAAGGCTCTAGCTACAGCCGTCCGCCAAAGCGGCAGCTCCAAGTCAGCGCTGGAGGTTTGCGTGCCGTGTCGGGTCGGCGGAAGTGGGCCCTATGCAGGCACTTTGGCGAGCTGGCCGACGCGCCGCCGACCGGCTATCTCCGCATACGGCCGACGCGCTGTCGCCAGCACTGGATCAACGAATGAAAGTCAGGTCACAGCACGCTGCTCTCAAGCGGCGAGCGAATGCCCGCCGTCCTCCGGAGTCCCCTCAGCGGAACCCGGCGTGACGTGGAAACACCCTTCTGCCAGGAGTCGCTCTTCGCAGAGCGGACAACTCAGCAGAAGCTCATCGCCGCGACGCAGAATGAGCGCCCGTTCGCCTATGAGCAGTCGCCGCCCGCAGTGATCACAGGACAGCGGTTGCTCGCTCCAGGTCGGGACTCCCCGGGTGAGCACGCGATTGAGGCGACGCTGGTGGAGCTCACGCTCCGGGAGCGTCGCGCTCTCCTGCTCCTCGCACTCTGGCGGGGCCGACCACGGCCGCCAGGCAACGAGGCTTCTCCAGCTTCCACTACCGCCCATCGCTCACGACTCCCTCTCTCTTGTGTCCTTTACTATCAGGTGCCGCAGGCGCAGGACGTTCAAACACCGTGCGGAGATACTTCGGCAGGGCGACTGACCTGACCCCCCGGAAATCGGTCGATCTTGAGTTCATGGTTTTCGGACGCGCCGGTACTGCAGCGCCGCGACCCAGACGGAGGCGGGCCCAGGTGGCGCAGCGGCCTCGGCGCGGCAGCGGTGCGCACAGGTTATGGAGACGCGTTCGGCCGAAGGAAGTGCGCCGAGTGCAGGTCCTTTTCCCCAACCGCCGACGCCGAGCCGACGCGCCCTGAGGCGCCAATCCTCATCTGCTGCGCTCTCTGCCCCAAAGCGAGACCGCGCTGAGGCCTCCTTCGTCAAGGAGGTCGAGGTCGTCTTCACGACTTGAGACGAGGTCAGGTCACATCAGTTGCGGACGCAGAAGCAACCACACGTCGTGCCCCACGCTGATCTCAAGCGGTTTCGCGGCCAAGTGCGCAAGAGGCTTGGCACGATGCACGCCGGCCAGCACTGACACAGTCAGCCCGCTCACCGGGCATCGAGCCCCACGATGCCCTCCAGCAGGTCCGCGTCGAGGTGCGCCTCGACGTGATCGGCCAGGCGGTCGATGTCGTCGTCCACGGGTGGGGCGACGCTCTCTCGTGCTGGAAGACCGAGACTGCCACGCAGGCGGTTGAGGAAGGCGGCGCGCAGCGCCGGGTGGTCGAAGAGACCGTGGACGTAGCTGCCGCAGACCAGGGCGGCGGCGAACGCGTCACCGGCGATGGCGACGGCGCCGTCGTCATGCACGGCGCCGTCGGCGCCGCGCAGGCGCAGCAGTGGCGCGGCGTCGGCACCGAGAGTCGTGCGGCCCATGTGGATCTCGTAGCCGCGAAGGGGCGTTCCAGCCGGGCCGAGGGGGCCGCCTAGCAACTCGCCCGCGACCCGGACGGTGCGCTTGTCGCCGGCGAAGGTCGTCTCGACGTCGAGCAAGCCGAGGCCGTGCACAGACTCGGCCGCAGACTCGATGTGCTCGAGGTCGTGGATGCGGCGGCCGAGCATCTGGTAGCCGCCGCAGACGCCGATCAGCGGCGTGCCGGCAGCAGCCGCCGCCAGCACGGCCGCCGCCAGACCGCTCTCGCGGAGCCAGGCAAGGTCGGCGACCGTGCTCTTGGTGCCGGGCAGCACGATCGCCGCGGCGCCGGCGAGCTGCGCCGGCGTGGTCGCGTAGCGCACGTTCACGTCGGGCTCGTCGGCGAGCGGGTCGAAGTCCGTGTAGTTGCTGATGAACGGCAGGCGCACCACAGCGATCTGCAGCGGCGCGCCCGGCTTTGCCCGCTGCCGCCTGTCCGCGATGCCGAGCGAGTCCTCCTCGTCGCCACGCCAGTCGGCGAGCATCGGCACGACGCCAAGGGTCGGCACGCCGGTGCGCTCGCGCAGGAAGTCGATGCCCGAGTCCAGCAGGGTCGCGTCGCCGCGGAACTTGTTGATTACGAACGCCGCGACCAGCTCACGCTCCTCGGGCGTGAACAGCTCCATGTGGCCGACCAGGCTGGCGAATACGCCGCCGCGGTCGATGTCGCCGATGAGGAGCACGGGGCATTGCGCAAGCAGGGCCACCTTCATGTTGACGATGTCCTGGCCGCGCAGGTTGATCTCGGCCGGGCTGCCGGCGCCCTCGATCACGATGAGGTCGTTGGCGGCGCACAGGCGCTCGTAGGCGGCGGTCACGGTCGGCCAGACCTCCGCCTGGTAGGCGTGGTACTCGCGCACCGACATGTGCCGCACGGGGCGCCCGAGGACGATCACCTGGCTGCCGGTCTCTGAGCTCGGTTTGAGCAGCACCGGGTTCATGTCGACGTGCGGTTCGACGCCTGCGGCGCGCGCCTGGTAGGCCTGGGCGCGGCCGAGCTCGCCGCCGTCGGGCGTGACGAACGAGTTGAGCGCCATGTTCTGCGCCTTGAACGGGGCAACTCTGAAACCTCGGCGCGCATAGATGCGGCAGAGCGCCGCGGCGAGGACGCTCTTGCCGGCGTGAGATCCGGTGCCGAGGCACATGACCGCGCGGGCGCCGGGAGAGGCAGCAAAGCGGGCGGCGGCCGCAGCGCTCATGGCGTGGTCTCCGGTGGCGTCAGGGCGAAGAACGCCTCCAGCAGTCGCGCGTTCTGGGGCGCGTGACCCGGGCTCACGCGCACGTACTCGGGCAGACCGAACGAGGCGCAGTCGCGCACCAGGCAGCCGCGGCTGAGCAGCGCCCTCCGCGCCGCGGCGGCATCGCCGACGTGGATGAGGAAGAAGCCCGCGCTCGTCGATTCCACCGTCCACCCGCGGGCACGTAGCTCCACGACGAGCCGGTCGCGTTCCCGGCGCAGCAGCTCGACGGCCTGCGCGTGATGGTCGAGGTCGGCGAGGGCGGCCACTCCTGCCGCCTGCGCGCAGGCGTTGACGTTCCAGGGCGGCGCGGCAGCCCGCAGCGGCAGCGCCAGCGAGACGTCCGCGACGGCGTAGCCCAGGCGTAGGCCGGCGAGGCCCCAGTACTTGGTCATCGAGCGCAGGATCACGAGGTTGCCGGCGGCGAGCAGCTCCGGCGACCACTGCGGCGCAGCGAGGAGGTCGCAGTAGGCCTCGTCGAGCACAAAGAGCGTATCCGCATGTTCTTCGACAAGAGCGGCGATCAGAGTCGCGGGCAGCGCGCTCCCTGTCGGGTTGTTGGGCGAACACAGCCAGCAGAGACGCGGGCGCAGGTTGGCGAGCACGGCGCGCAGCGCGGGCTCGTCGCAGACGAAGCCCGCCCCGTCCCCCGCGTGAGCGAGCATGACGCTCTCGAGGCGGGCGCCGGTGAGCAAAGTGCCCACCACGCACTCGCCGAACGATGGCGCCAGCGCGAGGGCGACATCATGCGGTCGCAGCGCGAGCTGCGCGAGCAGGCGGATCAGTTCAGTGCTCCCGTTGCCGGCCACGACCGCGCCCGCAGGAACGCCGTGCCGCGCTGCGAGGATCTCGACGAGCTCTCCGGCGCGAGGGTCCGGGTAGGCGTCGACGACGGCCCCGGCGACGGCCGCAGCGACGGCCGGCGCCGCCCCGAGCGGCGACTGGTTGGAGCTGAAGTCGACGATGGCGTCGAGATCCACGCCTTCAGCGCGGAGCGCGGCGGGGTCGATGGCGCCGTGGACCGAGGCCTCGACCGATCGCAGGAAAGAGGCGGCCGGCGACCGCCGCACAACCCGCGCGCTCATCCCCCCACCCCCCAGACGAGGAGGGCCGAGAGGCCGGCGGCGACGGCGAGCGCGATGCCGCCGGCCAGCCATACCAGGTCGATGGCCTCGCCGATCACGCTCGCCACCAAGGGCCGATCTGCGGGACCGACGGCGTACACGCCCGGCTTGGCGAGCTGCACGCCCAGAGCGCCGGCCATCGCCGAGATCGTCACCAGCTTGTTCGGCCCGGTGGGCGGGTGCGGGCGAGAACGCAGACACGCCCAAGCCTTGCGGTGCGCTCGTCGCAGGGAGGCCAGCATCACCAGGAGCAGCGCCGTGAGACGCGCGGGCACCCAGTTGAGTACGTCGTCGAGGCGCGCCGCCGGTTTGCCCACGTACTCGTACGCGCCGCGGTAGCCGATCATCGCGTCCATCGTGTTGACGGCGCGGTAGACGAACGCGCCCGGGAGGCCGAAGACGACGCAGTAGAGCAGCGGCGACACCACGCTGTCGGTGAGGTTCTCCGCCAGAGACTCGACGGTCGCCGATACGATCTGCGGCGGCTCGAGGTCGCGGCTCCGACTGACGAGCGCCGCGAGCCCCGCGCGCGCCGCGTCCGTGTCGCTCGCCAGCGCGAGCTGGATGCGGCGGCCAGCGCTGACGAGCCCGCGCAGCGAGAACGTCGTCTTGAGCGCCGCGGCGCCGATGGGCAGCGCGAGCCACCACGGCAGCTGGGCGACGAGGACGGTCAGTGCGATCGCCGCCGCCGCACAGGCGCCCGTCACGGTGAGGACGACCAGCACCCCGTAGACCAGCTCGGCGCGAGGCCGGTCGTGCGGGCGGCGCCCCTCCAGGGCGCCGATCAGTCGGCCCATCCAGACCACCGGGTGCACCGCAGCGGGAGACTCACCGACCGTCACGTCGATGATCCCGGCGAGCAGCACAATGCCGAGCGCGAGGGGCCAACTCTGGGGCAGGAAGAGCATGACGACGGCCGGGCGCTCTAGACTTCGCCAGCGAGCCAAGGGAGGTGGCTCGTGTCTTTGACACAGCGCGCCCTATCGTCGCCGAGGCGGTCCATGAGCGCGGCGAAAGTGCCAGCACATGCGCAGCGGAGTCGGGGTGGCACCCATGGACGCACTTGCGCGAAGTTCACCGCAGCCCTCCCTCGAGGCTTTCTCGCAGTGGTCTCGCGACAGCGATGTCCTGGCTTGCGAGTCACCCGGTTCGTCGCGCCTTCCCATCCCCATAAGGGAACAGTAGCACTCTGCGACGGCCGTCTGCGCCAACAGTTGCGGGGCAGCACCGGCTTCGCACCGGTTTCCCGCTCGCCGCGAGACAGTGACCGCGAGGCTAGCGCAGCCCTCCGAAGTGGTCAACCGTGGTCGCGCCCAGCGCGCAAAGCCTGGGGGAGAGGGGTTTCGTGGCAGAATCCAGCCGCATGAATGCACTGCTGGAGGTTCCCGTGACGTGTCCAGCCATCAGAAAGCCAAGACTTGCAGCGACTTCTGTCGTCCCGCCGACGCCGAGCCGACGTGCGCTACGGCGAAGACCCCCAGCAGCTACGCGAGGACGCCGGCGCAAGCCGACGCAACGAGAGGCCATACAGCGCTACAGAGCGTGCGTGAGCTGTTCGGCGATCTCCAGTCCAATAACCCTAACCTCAAGGTGGACCGATGAATGGGGTCCGGTCAGTGCTCTAGGTCCCCTTTGGTGTCAGACAGCTGGAAGGGGTGCCGAGCGGCACCCCTTCTCTGCCCCAAAGACTGCCGTCTTCTGATCAGACCAGTTGCGGCAGCTTCCCCATCGCCTCGCGGATCTTCTCCTCGGGGTGCTCGTAGTCCTCGAGCTTGCCCGAGAGGTAAGCATCGTAGGCGGAGAGGTCGAGCAACCCGTGCCCGGTGAGGTTGAAGAGGATCGTCTTCTCGACGCCCTCTTCCTTGGCCTTCAACGCCTCGTCGATGGCCACGCGGATGGCGTGCGCCGACTCCGGCGCCGGCACGATGCCCTCGGTCGTGACGAACTGTTGTGCCGCCTCGAAGCACTTCGTCTGCGGCACGGCTACGGCCTCGATCAAGCCGAGGTTGTAGGCATGGCTGATCAGCGGCGCCATGCCGTGGTAGCGCAGGCCGCCGGCGTGGATGCCGGCTGGCACGAAGTCGTGCCCGAGCGTGTACATCTTGAGCAGCGGCGTGAACATCGCCACGTCGCCGAAGTCGTAGGCGAAGGCGCCTTTGGTGAGCGACGGGCACGCCGTCGGCTCGACGGCGACGAAGCGCGTCTTGCTCTTGCCGGCCATCTTCTCGCGCAGGAAGGGGAAGGCGATGCCGGCGAAGCTCGAGCCGCCGCCCACGCAGCCGATGACCACGTCGGGGTAGGCATCGGCGAGGGCGAACTGCTCGAGCGCCTCCTCACCGATGATCGTCTGGTGCAGCAAGACGTGGTTCAGCACGCTGCCCAGCGAGTAGTTGGTGCCCTCGTGGCCGATCGCGTCCTCGCACGCCTCGGAGATGGCCATGCCGAGGCTGCCCGGCGAGTCGGGGTCCTTGGCCAGGATGGCCTTGCCGGCCTCGGTACGCTCCGTCGGGCTGGCGAAGACCTCCGCGCCCCAGAGCTCCATCATGGTGCGGCGGTATGGCTTCTGGTGATAGCTCACCTTCACCATGTACACCGTGCACTCGAGGCCGAAGTGGTTGCAGGCGAAGGCCAACGCGGAACCCCACTGGCCAGCGCCCGTCTCGGTGGCTAGGCGCTTCACGCCGGCCTCTTTGTTGTAGTACGCCTGCGCGACGGCTGTGTTCGGCTTGTGCGAGCCGGCCGGGCTCACGCCCTCGTGCTTGTAGAAGATTCTGGCCGGCGTGTCGAGGGCCTTCTCGAGGGCGCTCGCCCTGATCAAGGGCGTCGGCCTCCAGAGCTTGTAGACCTCGCGCACCTCTTCCGGGATCTCGATGAAGCGCTCGCCCGAGGCCTCCTGCATGATGAGGCCCGGGGGGAAGAACGCGGCTAGGTCCTCGGGCCCGGCGGGCTGCTTGGTGCCCGGATGCAGCGGCGGCGCCGGTGGCTCGGGGAGGTCCGCCACGATGTTGTACCAGGCCCGCGGGATCCTCTTTTCGCCCAACACGTACATCTTCGTCATGGCGCACCTCCTTCTCGGTTCGCCGCCAGGGAATAGGCAGGTCGTGATGCCACGGTAGCTCTCCTCGGGTCTTTAGCTGACGAGCACTGCTCATCGGGGGGTGGGGGCGAGGCCCGCGCGGCGATGTGAGTCCAGGCGCGCTAGGCGCGCCAGCGGCGACCGGGCATGAGAATGGCGCCGTTGGTCGACATGGGCGCCATCATACCACAGCCGACGGACCTGGATGCCAGGTGGACGCGTGCGCTCTTAGGGTCGGCGGCAGGTAGGGGGACGGCGACGTCCGGGAGCGCTCACCTGCTTCTCTCGAGAAGCGCTGTCGTACCCACGGTAGAGAACCTTCTAGTAGTAGCTCGTTCCGATTTCGGGGACGGCCGTGTCGTCGCCTTCGTGACAGCCGGTCAAATCGTCGAGATGGACGCGGGTCTGCGGAAGACGAGCGAGAAGCTGATCGCCAGGGTGCGCGCCGGCGATCGCGACATCTACTGCTAGGACGGCTCAGCGACGGCCAGACGGAGAACCTAGTGTTGTGTCCAGCCCTCAGAAAGCCAAGATTTGCAGCGTCCTCTGTCGTCTCGCCGACGCCGAGCCGACGTGTGCGGCGGTGAAGACCCCCAGCAGCTACGCGAGGAGCCGACACAAGCCGACGCCACCCCAGGCCGTACAGCGCTACAGAGCGTGCGTGAGTTGGTCGGCGATTCTCGGTCCGAAAACCACAACCTCAGGGTGGACCGATTCTAGGGAATCAGGTCAGCCTTCCTCGCCCTCTACAACGAGACCCCTCCTCATGAGGCCCTGGGCTTCAGGCCGCCGCTGCATGTGCACCGCTCGGGTCAACACCTATTTGGGGCCTCAACTCTCCACGAAGCTTGACGCGGTACAGCTGGCAGATCTGCTGGTAGAAGACTGTGTGGCTCGCCCGAGGACAGCCGCCGCGGCGCCGCAGAAGGCGTTCTAATGGCTCAGGCGCGATGTCCGCAGCCTACCGCCCGTCCGATGCGGGTGATAGTCTCACGACGTGGGCGGCAACCTTCTCTACTACGGCGACAATCTCGACATTCTGCGGCGCTACGTCGACGCCGAATCGGTCGACCTCGTCTACCTTGACCCGCCGTTCAACAGCAACGCGACGTACAACGTCCTGTTTTCTGAGCAGAGCGGTGCGCAGGCCGCGAGTCAGATCAAAGCCTTCGAGGATACGTGGCGGTGGGACGAAGAGGCGGCGCGTACCTACTTCGAGGTAGTCGAAGCGGGCGGACGCGTCTCCGAGGCGCTGCAGGCGTTCCGGCGGATCGTTGGCGATAGCACCATGCTCGCCTACGTCGCCATGATGGCACCGCGTCTCGTCGAGCTTCGCCGGGTCCTCAAGCCAACTGGCAGCATCTACCTCCATTGCGACCCGACGGCGAACCACTACCTCAAGCTGCTCATGGATGCCGTCTTCGGCCCGGTGTTCTTCCGTAACGAGATCGTCTGGAAGCGGACCACGGCTCACAGTTCAGCAAAGCGGTATGCGCCAGTCCACGACGTTCTGCTCTACTACTCGCGGTCGTCTAGCCCCCGCTGGAACGAGCTACGTGAGCCGTACGAGCAGGCGTATCTCGACCGCTATTACAAGTTCGACGACGGCGACGGCCGCCTTCACTGGCGTGCGGACATCACCGGGGCAGGCGTGCGCCACGGCGAGACGGGTCAGCCGTGGCGGGGTATCGACGTGACCGCCAAGGGACGACATTGGGCGTACCCGATTGCGGAGCTTGAACGCTTGGATGCGGAGGGCCGTGTCTACTGGCCGCCGCGGGGCACGATGCCGCAAGAGAAACGGTACCGTGACGACCTCAAGGGGAAAGCACTCTCCGACGTCTGGACGGACGTCGACCGCATCAACCCGGTCGGTGGCGAGCGCCTCGGCTACCCCACTCAGAAGCCCGAGGCTCTGCTGGAGCGCATCATTCAGGCCAGCAGCAACGAAGGCGACGTCGTGCTTGACCCGTTCTGCGGCTGCGGCACGGCTGTAGCGGTCGCGCAGCGGCTCGGGCGGCGCTGGGTAGGTATCGACGTCACGTACCTTGCTATCGCGCTGATACGTCGCCGTCTGCGGGACGCCTACGGCGAGAGCGTCGATGCGACGTACAGGGTGATAGGCGAGCCCGTCTCGCTGCCCGACGCTGAGGCGCTCGCGGCGAGCGACCCGTACCAGTTCCAGTGGTGGGCACTCGATCTTGTGCACGCCCGCCCGGTCGACCAGAAGAAGGGCGCGGACAAGGGCATCGACGGGCGAATCTACTTCCACGAAGGCGATGCGTCCGACACGAAGCAGATCGTGCTGAGCGTGAAGGCTGGCCACACCGGACGCTCGCACGTCCACGAACTGCGCGGCGTGATGGAGCGCGAGGGCGCGGCTATCGGCGTGCTCATCACGATGCAACCGCCGACGAAGCCGATGCGCGAAGACGCTGCCTCTGCTGGCATGTACGTCTCGCCGTGGGGTACGCACCCGAGGCTGCAGCTACTCACGGTCGCCGAACTGCTGGAGGGCAAGCGGATCGACTGCCCGCCGCCGTCGCAGGTGAACGTGACGTTCAAGAAAGCGCCGAAGGCCAAGCCGTCGGTAGCCGATCCTCAACTCCCTCTGACGGAGTCCACGAGTGAGTAGCTGGGCATTGGTGGTAGCCACGGTCGGTCTCGGCGCGATTACTTTCTGGTACGCATGGCAGACTCGGTCTCTGGTGCGAACTACGAAAGCGCAAGCAGATGCATTGACGGCAGCTCACATTGTCGTGCGGGTCGTCGTGGAAGGGGTCTACCTCCTCAATCTGGTCTTGACGAATGACGGTCGCTCGGCGGCCAAAGACGTCTCGTTCTCTTGCAACGCGGACATATCAGTCCAGTCCCAATCGGGATTTCGAACGGTACGACTGCGAGATGTGCCGCTCTTCAAGAACGGCATAAGCTACATGCCGCCCGGTACTGAGTTCCAATTCTGCCTTGGCCCAAGATTCCACATACTCGATGAGCACTCCACCTACCCGCGGCAGTTCACACTCGAAGTGTCCCACTCAGAGGGCCGAGGGAGAGTCACGGAAGACTTCTTCATTGACCTCGACGCGTTCATGGAGACTCGTGCAGACTACAACACTGCAGCCGCTGGCCTGTACGGAGTGCAGCAGGCAATAGAGAAGCTCAGTCGGTAACGCCTCCATGATGTCGCGAACCCAAAGGCGTCTCTGAGCAATGGCCAAGTACGCTCGAGATTGGCACGCCTCACACTGGGCCGGCTCGCCCGACACGATCAGAGTAGCAGCGGAAAGGGCTGAAGAGGCGTTGGTGGAAGCCAGCGCCGGGGAATGGCCCGTGAACACGCGCCTTGTCTTGCGTCGAGGCGACTTGACTATCACTTCGTGGGACTTTGACGAGCTGACGATGCACCCCAGTGACGTGGCGAGGATCACCAGCATTTCCGTCGACATAGGGGGCGGCTCGCATGTCGATGAAGCGGAGGCCCATCTTCGCCTCGAGAAGCACAACCTCGTTCGCCCGGTGACTGTGGTCACCGCAGGATCGAACCGGACTTTGGTTGAGGGATTGATGCAAGAACTC
The DNA here is from genome assembly GCA_003132585.1 of Actinomycetota bacterium. Taxonomy (GTDB): domain Bacteria; phylum Actinomycetota; class Thermoleophilia; order UBA2241; family UBA2241; genus PALSA-647. Next base: position 15,240 of record PKYG01000045.1, on the reverse strand, counting down.
ATCGAGATTCTCAGCCGCGAACAGCGTTGGCGGAGATTGGTCGGCATGCTGTACTGGGTGACTCTTGCCGTAGCCTTCGCGTCTCTATTCGCTGCTTTGCCGTTGTCTCACTCTCTGGGCCTCGGGAGAGTGAACGACGTTTGGGAGACTGGTGAGCTTGTGATGCAGTCCGAAGTGCCGCTGTTCTTTCTTCTGGCCACGCTGTTCTTGTTCTGGGTCGTGCCTTCATTGGAGTTCATCCCTCCCGGCGGAAAGACACGCCTCCAGCGATTCGTGGCGGCTGCGTGGGCTGTGGCGCTCAGCGCAATTGGAGCTGTGGTCTACGCGCTCTTCAGGCTCTTGATTACCTAGTCCCGCGCCACGTAGGAGCGCGCGGGAGGGCGACTGTCTTGTGTAACCGTCGCGATCCGGCAGCGTAGCCGCCCTCCCGCTCGACTCACTCTAGAAGCCGCCGTCGTCGCGGCCAACAGCGCCAGCGCGGCGAGGCGTTGACGTTGCACACGGACGGCGGTTGACGTTTTCGATGGCGACTTGGCCCGCTACCCGTTCTGAGGCGGTGGGGTATAACCTTGGTGCGCGATGAAGTGGACGTGGAAATCCCACAAGCCATGGACGCACTCAGACCGCGTATCCAAGTACTACACGCGCGTCGGCTATTCGCACACCCTGTCTGCTGCCATCCTCGTGTCTGCACTGCTGGAGGCAGTTGACCGCTATGAGGCAGGCACATCGAAAGACTTGACGGAAGCTTGGGCATACGTTCGCTCGTTGCACGCCGACTTCATTCCCGCCGTCATAGTTGAGCTTGCGAAGAGGGGCAGAGGCCTACCCTCCGCAGTCCTTGACTCGCGGCGGACTGGGTTCGACGGCATGATGTTGAAGGAGAAGAACTACGCCAGGTTGGTCAAGTCCTGTCTTGACCTGCTTGGCTTCGACATTCAGGAGCGAGGTATCCCGATTACGTATCCATTCGACGACCGCATCGGGATGATCGGGGAGGACTGGATACTGTTCCATGCGCTCGCGGATCTCCTGCCAGCGGACATGAACGAGGTCGTCTCGGACGCTAAATTGGTCAGCGAGTACGACCCCGTTTCGATTCTGGAGGCCCGTTACCCAGCGGTGTTCCGGGAGTTGATGGCGCTCTGTGAGTCCGAACCCTCAAAGGACGTCGTTGAGTCGTCTAGCCGATAGGCGCGCGGATCGTGTGCTCGACAGGTACTGGATAACCACTTCAGCCTGCCCGCGGATTTGCCCGCGGGACGTGCTTTCGGCGCTGTTTCGCGTCGAGACGCGAGATAACCGACAGCAACAGAAAGTGCCCGACTAGCGGGCACTTTCCGAGATTCAGTCCGTGTCGGCGAGACGCCTGTATACGCGCCCGATGGAACTGCAAAACCTCTGTCTGCATCGACGAAAGAGCATCCGAATGCTGGAGGTCTCCACGTGATGCAGTGTTGGCCACCTTGCACCTCTTGCCGGGTCTCTCTTCCGGCAGACGACCGGAGGCCAACCTGCCATTTCCAGACCTCGACGGATCGCGCCTTGTCAGCTACCCTCGCCGCATGTCCGAGACAGTGCCCTTCCTCTCAGCGCACTCAGTGGCTTGTCCTATAACCAGTCGTGGTGGATTCTGACTTGCTTTGGCGCAGCATTGACAACGGTGCGCCCAAGGGTTGGAGCTCAAGTCTGCTGAACCCACTATCACCGTAAGTCTCTTCTAGGAGATTCGATACCATGGACCTCGACCTTGCTCGGGACTTCTACTTCCGGGAGCTTGACGGCAAAGCTCAGCAGGACACGCGCATGGGTGTGTATGTCGCCCTGTTCTCAGTCCTTGGGGGCGCTCTTGCCTTCTTGGTCCGCGCAGCGTGGTCTCCCCCCCGAACTCTCTGGTGCTATCTAAGCCTCATTGCCGCGGTTCTCTCACTCGTGCTGTACTTCGTTGCCATCATCTGGGTCCTCCGCGCGGCAATCGGTTTCACGTACGAGAGGCTTCCCTCTCTCGAAGACATCCTCGCCTATCGGCAGAAGCTTGCGTCCTACTACGCGTCAAATCCTTCGGTGCCTGACAGCGCGGCCATGGACTTCGACGACTTCATGACCCGTCACTTTGCCAGCGCGGCAGCGCGCAACGCGCGCAACAACCTTGCCCGATCTGCTCGGTTCTACCGTGCCGCACAACTGCTATTGTGGGTCGTGGTTCTGGCCGCGGTCGCGGCCTTGGCCTTGGCCGCGAATCGCGTCTTGCCGGCTGTCTTCCTGAAAGGAACGTAATCATGCCCAACGACAACGAACAGTCTCAGCCAGCGCAGCCGCCGAAACAGCAGGAGCCCGCCGAGCTTCCACCGAAACCGGCCGAGCCGCCGAACATTGCCTTCAAGGGCAGCGAGGGACCCAAGGAGACCACGGAAGGGAGAATCGAGAAGTCTGAGAAGCGGTGAGGCGGCAGTTCGGCAAGTAGAAGTGCTGCAGGAGGGCCCGCTTGATGCAGACTCAATCAGAAGACGGCTCGGATGTCTGGCCCGAACCAGACGAACGCATGACCAACCTCATCGCTGGATTCGACGACCAGGGCCGGATCAAGCCGATGACCTATCGCGTCATGCGAGAGCACACACAAACGTGGCCGGTGACCGCAGCAACACCCAGCGGGCCGGCGGCGCTCCTCAAGGCGGCTCGTGACATGTATGCACTCGGGTTCTACTCGTATGAGCTCGTTGCATCAGCGTGTGTGTGGTCACTGTTCGCCATGGAGGCTGCGCTTCAATTGCGCCTTGCGAGCACTGCGTCACTCAAGAAGCTGATCGAACTCGCCGAAGAGCGCAAACTGATCCCTGAAGGTTCGGGCGGTGCCCTGAGCGCTGGACGCAAGATTCGGAATCATGTGATTCACCGAAGCGTCCAGCCAGTCTGGAGTCTCGGCATGGCTGAGCCGGTGATGTGCACGTCACATGCGGTCGTGGCCGACCTCTTTCCAGACCCGTCCGCATAGACTGAACATTGATCTGAGTCACGGCGAGAAATGACAAGACCTCCATGACCCGCCTCGGGATTCGCTAGCCCAGCTACCTAGTCTTCGTTGTTGCCGGCCACGAGGGCGGCTCCTCCGTTTCAAGGGCCCGCCTGTTCTCCACTTGGCTGACGCGTAGGAGGTCACCCGACCCCCTGAGGCGCACGATCGTGCTGCACAGCGCGATGCTGCCGACGCGATGCCGACGAGCCGCGCACCACAACGGTGGCTCTCGTCGCCTGATCCCGTGCTTTGGGAGGCGAACCGGCGTTGCTGGAGGTGTTCACCAGAGCGATGGTGTTCTCACGTTCGCATCGACGAAGGGAGCGCCCATGCAGGGTCACATCCGCAAGCGCGGCCGCGGCTCGTGGGAGTACATCATCGACATCGGTCCCCACCCCGCCCAGCGCTGCTCGGCCTGTTATCACCGCTTCTGGGTGGAGCGCCGTCCCAAGGCCGAGTGTCCCCGCTGTGGCGGCCGCTTGTCAGAGACCGAGGAGCGCCGCCGCCAGACCAAGGCTGGCTTCGCCACGCGCAAAGAGGCCCAGGTGGCGATGAACAAGACGCTGGTCTCGGTCGAGGAACACACCTACGTTGCCCCCACTCACCTGACCGTGCGCGAGTATTTGACCAAGGAGTGGCTGCCGGCGATCGAGTCGACGATCCGGCCCTCGACCTTCCGCAGCTACAAACAGCACGTCGAGTGCCACATCTGCCCGCACATCGGCTTCGTGCAGATGCAGAAGCTCTCCGGGGCTTCCATCAACACCCTCTATGCCAAGCTCGCTGTCTCGGGCAAGCGTGACGGCAAGAGCGGTCTCTCGGCCCTCTCCATCCGCCACACCCACGCCACCCTGCATCGTGCCCTCAAAGACGCCGTGCGCTGGGAGCGCACGAGCCGCAACCCGGCCGACGCCGCCGACCCGCCGCGGGTGAGCAGCGCCGGCTCACACGAGATGAAGACCTGGGACGCCAAACAGCTTGCGGCCTTCCTGGGGGCGACGCGCTCGGACCGTCTTGGCGGTCTCTGGCATACGCTGGCCATGACCGGCATGCGCCGCGGCGAAGCACTGGGGCTGCGCTGGGAGGATGTCGACCTCGAAGCAGGCAGGATCTCGGTGCGCCGTGCCCTGATCCCCAACGGCAGGGTGGTGGTGGTCTCAGAGCCGAAGACGGCGCGCGGTCGGCGGGCGATCGCGCTCGACCCCGAGACGATACTCGTGCTGCGCGAGCAGGCCACGCGACAGCTCTCAGATCAGCAGCGCAAGGGCGACGAGTGGCGCGACACGGGCCTGGTGTTCACCAAGGAGGATGGCGAGGCGTGGCACCCTGAGGTCGCCAGCCGCTTCTTTCGTCAGGCGGTGAGACGCGTGGCGCTACCGACGATCCGCCTGCACGATCTGCGCCATACGCATGCGACTTTGGCGTTGCGCGCCGGGATCCATCCCAAGGTCGTCAGCGAGCGGCTGGGGCACGCCACCATCTCGATCACGCTCGACACCTACTCACACGCCATTCCGGCGATGCAGGAGGAGGCAGCGGTCAAGATTGCGGAGCTGGTGTTCGCTCGCCGCTAGACAACGGAGTCACAGTCCGACGCCCCGGCTCCGCAAAGTCAACTCAAGCATCCACCCAGAATCCATGCGTCAGCGGCCGGTGGAGCTCAATCATCTCGGTGCCGTTGCCATGGGCCAGTCTCATTTGAACAGCGCGGCAAGCTGGAAGTAGATGAGTCCTTCCTGCGCCGCCCGTTCGATTTTCGCCTGAAGTGCATCGATCAGGCTTACGCGTCCTTCCAGAATCAGCGTGAGGTCGTAGCCATCCACCAACACTAGATTCGCGGGACCCGCTTCGCGGATTCGACGAACGACCTCTCCATCAAATCCCGCCATCGACACCACAACGCCACGCGTACTCTCGATCTTTCGGTCCACCTTCCCCTTGAAGGCGAGTAGGTCAGCCTGGGAAGGTTGTTTCTCGCGCCACCGGGCTTCAACGAGGTAGTCGAATCCGCCGAAGTTGAAGAACCCGTCGATCTGCTCGCCCTCCGCCTTGTACGACTTGCGGTACCGGATCTCGTGCAGCGCAAAAAGCTCCTTGAGGAGATCCTCTAGCCCATAGCCGCGGCTTTGCCGATCTTCAGAACGCGACAACTCAAGAAAGGCATCGCGTAGCTCGCCAAGACGCCTCTCTCGCTCTCGCGCCTTCTGGATGCCGGCTTCAGCATCCGCCGTCCGCCGAGTGGTCGCGGCACGAGCCTCATCGACGCCGAGATCGTGCTCGCGAGCCGCGGTCTTTAGGCGACGCAAAGCCTCAAGGCCGGCGTCTCGATCAGGGAGATCGTTCTCGGGCAGTCTACGAAGTCTGCAGAGCTCGGACAGCAGGCGACGCTGGAGCAGGTAGCCGTCATCACCCGCCAACTCGAGATCCCCGATGAGTTGACGCGCGATCTTGAACTTGGGTTCATGCTCGTACTTGAGGTACATCTCCTCAGGCATGCCGGCCCTCGCGAATATGTCGAACAGCGGCTGCTTGTACCAGAAAGAACGCCCGCAGACGTCGATGAGCGCGGCCTTGACCTCAGCGGGAAGCATCTGACGGGTCACCCGGGGCACCTCCGTCGTGCCGTCCTGTATAGACATAGTCCGGCGCATGAGTGGCCCGGAAACGCGCCGGTTCGATGAACTGTCACGATCTGGTCGGCCATGCCCAGTCTTGTCCGCAGTGGTAGTCGAGGAAACACAGAAGGTCGAAAGTGGTTTGAAGGATTACCTCAACTTGCTCGCGGTCAAGCTTGACCACTCGACCATGAACGACCTTGTTGCGTGCCTCGACAGCGCGGTACAGCGTGGAGCGCCACTCACTGGGAACAGCGGGCACAAGAACCGTGTCGTCCCGGCGAGAGGGAAGTGTAGGCAGATACTCCGTGAGAATCTTCGTGAGCGGAGGACTCTGGAGGTTCTCCATCAGCCAAGCCGCGTCCGGCGCGACGTTCGCGACGTACTCCTTGATGCCTGTCTCCGCAGCAGCCACCGCGATCACTAGGGCACTGCGAAGGTTCGATTCTCGAACGCGCCAGGCCTCCCGGAATAACACATGGCCGAGGGGAGCCCGGACTCCGCTGTCGAGCATCGCCGAGAGTTGAGGGCCCACCTCCGGCCGCAAATCGAGAGAATCGATATCCGGAAGACGGAGCGTGATTTCGCCGGTCGGAACCTGTCGCCAACTCAAATCGCTTGCCGTCAAGTCACCCGCCTGGGAGGGGAGCTCCGCCCAGAACAGACTTCTTGCAGCGGTGCTCAGGGAAGGCGGACCACTGCGGATTCTCCGCCGCCACAGGAGAAGCTCGAAAGCATCGGTCGAGAGCTCGGATAGTCGCGCGGCCCGATCCCTCAGATAGCAGGCATACCGCTCTTCGCACGCACCAAGTCCATCATTCTGTCCCTCGGCCTCGGTTCGGCAATCCGTGCGCAGGCCCGACCCTTTGAGGGCACCGAGGATCTCGGTGTCTGGTTCGTCGAAGAGGTATCCCCGAATGACAACTGTCGGTAGACCGTCAAGATCGCTCAAGGGGCCGGGATCGTATACTGCATCCAGCATGAACATGTTGCTCGGCGAGCGAACGACTAGAGGCTCCGATGTCTGCACCCCAAACCAGTAGTCGTCCGCCATGACTCGATACCAGGCCCGCAGTGCAATTCTCGGCTTGTCGCTCATCCCATTTCACGCTCCCACCAACGTCGCGCTCGGCCCGCACCGCCGATGCATTGCACCGTGTCGCACCAGACTCCTCTTCCGTAACGGCAACGCGATTGGCGCGGTCCACGTTTCCGCGGCGATACCCGTGACCTGTTACTCCTTGCCAGACCCAATAGGCAGCTGCTGCTCCTCTGTGAACTCGTAGGTGTCCGCCGGCAACAACGCGGTGTCATCGTCTCCGGGCAGGATATCCGCCGGCATCTCCTCTTTCTGACGCCGTCGCAGGGCTACGACAATGGCGCGCTCCTTGTTCAGCGACTTCCGGGCTTTGAAGTCCCGCCTCAGCCCATATTCATGCTCGTCAATGGATGCGATCATTGCGTCCGAACGCAATAGGTCCAGCAGACGCTTTACAGTCGCGATGTTGTCGTCCCTCCCCATGAGATAGACGGCGTTGAGCTTCTCAATGTAGAGGAGCCTTTTGACGCGTTTGCGGTAGATGTCCAGCCCGTAGATCGCAAGGCGCGCCCGCTCGGCCACAAAGACCACTCCGACCGAGAGGAGGGGCCCTCGATAGTCCAGCGACCCGAAATCGCCCGGCTTTTTCGTCGCCAACTGGTGCAGCCATCGCGCGAACGCCTCTGTCTCCCGCAGCCACGAATCTTGTGCAGGGGCTGGGTACAGGTCGCGTCCGAGGTAGAGGAACTCTCGCAGCAGGACGCGCGTTAGCCATCCCTGCAAGTCGATTTCGTCGATCTCCCCCAGTCGCTCCCTCAAGTTGTCACTCGCGGCCATCGCCGCATCGAGATAGTCCCGAAAGAAGGTGTCCAGCGCACCGATGTTCTCGTCATCCTCGGCGAGGATGGACTTGGCGACAACAAGATCGACGGCTTCCATGATCGTGGGGTCAACGTATGGCCTCGCGCGGGGCACGATGGCCTTGGGTACGTACAATATTGTGGCCTTGGCCACGTTCTGCTCACGCTGGTCGGAGCGCTGCATGAACACGACCACTTCGCCGTTCCTCACGACTGACGGCAGGTCTTCCGCCGTCGTCCACTTAATCTTGAGTTTGCCCTCGACCACCCCGTCGGGCGCGGACTTGAACAGTCTTGTCGTGGCTGAGTTCACCTCGCCTTGCACACGGTAGGCGACCGCCTTCTTGTCCCCGCTGCGAAAGACCAGCCCGATGAGCCGCCACGCCCAGCTTCCCCATATCTGTGCCTGGTCGGGGTTCAGGTACACAAAGGCAACGACGAGAGCGGCTATCCCGATGGGACCGAGTCTCCACAGGAGACGCACAAGCTCATTCATTGCCGGACTCCTGCAAGCGTTTGCCGAACTCCTGCAAGCAGTTCAGCTTGTCGCAAGCGAACACGATTCTGTCGCCTACCATCGCGCAAGCCCCGATGCCGTTGATCGAAAGTGGCCCATCACAGACTTCGCAACTCAGCCTGTCCGATCGATATGCTTCGAGCTTGCCGATCCGCTCAAGGAAGGCTTCGACCTCATCGTCAGGAAGCGCGGTCACCACCGTCGTCGGCTTCATGGAGTCACTCCCATCATCGCCTTATGTCCGCATGATACTGCGTCAGGGGGACGCAATCTGTCGGCAGATATGGCAGCATTCGGCGATGACTCGGAACTGATCGATGGCAAAGAGTGCCGATTAGCAGGGATTTTTGCTGGAGGCGGCGACCGGAGTCGAACCGGTGATGGAGGTTTTGCAGACCTCTGCCTTACCACTTGGCTACGCCGCCCGCGAGAGGCGATGGGGGGAGTCTGGAGCGGGTGAAGGGACTCGAACCCTCGACCTTCTGCATGGCAAGCAGACGCTCTAACCGACTGAGCTACACCCGCAGCAAGGGAGCTAGTATACATGGCCCGCGGGAGGGCTAGGCAAGCGCAGCGTCGACGGACACCCTACATCGACCAGAGACTGGCGATCGGCACGGCCTCGAGCTTCTCGCCGAAGGCCACGGCGGTGTCGCCGAGATGCAGAACGACACCGCGCACGAAGCGCTCGCCTGCCAGATACTGCAAGGCCCTCAGCCCGGCGAAGTCCGCTTGGCCGGGAGTGCCGCTGGCCCGCACCTCGATTCCCGCGATGCGGCCGGCGCCGTCTTCGATCACGATGTCGACCTCCTTGCGATCGACGCTACGGAAGTGGAACAGGCGCGCCCTTGTCTCCGACCACCCGAGTCCCTTCTGGATCTCGTTGACGACGAATGTCTCGAGCAGGGCGCCAAATGCCTGCGGCGCGGCGCGAAGCCGGTCCGCGTCCAGACCGAGCATGTGTGCCGCTACGCCGGTGTCGACGAAGTGCACCTTGGGCGCCTTGACCAGACGCTTGCCGAGATTCGCTGCCCAGGCCGGCAGACGCTGCACCAGGTACACGGTCTCGAGAAGCGCCACGTAGCGATTGAGGGTCGTCAGCTTGATGCCGGCGCTGCGCGAGAGTTCGCTGACATTGAGCAGCGAAGCGCTGCGTGCAGCGAGCAGGGCGAGCAGATTGGGCATCGTGACCAGGCTATCGACGTTAGCGATGTCGCGTACGTCGCGTTGCACGATCGTCATTAGGTAGGAGGCAAACCAGGCGTCACGGCGCCGTTCGTCCCGAAGCGTACGCACTTCCGGAAAGCCGCCGAGGACGATCCGCTCGCTCACGGCATCAGCTCCTGCGGACGAACGCGCAGGGCTGAAAAGCGGTTCACCGTGGAAGACGGCGTCAACGAATGTGCCGATTCCCCCTTCGACCTCGCTCTCGGCCAGCGGCCACAGTGTGAGGATCTCCATGCGGCCGGCCAGCGACTCTGACAAGCGCGGCAAAAGCAGTACCTGAGCCGATCCCGTGAGCAAGAAGCGCCCTGGCCGGCGATCTCTGTCGACAGCAGTCTTGAGCGAACGAAACAGCTCCGGCACGAGCTGCACCTCGTCGAGCACGACGTCGCCGGTGAGGCCGGCAAGGAAGCCGACGGGATCGCCGGCCGCTGCTGCGAGTGTCGGCGGATCATCGAAGGTGAGATACCGCGCCGGATGCGGACCTTCAGTCACGGCTAGCGCAAGCGTGCTCTTGCCGCTCTGTCGCGGACCGACCAAGAGTGTGACCGGCCGATCACTCAGAGCATCCAGCAGTCGCGGCATGAGGGCGCGTTCGATCATGGACTCAGAATACGTTTCTTACTCGTGCAAATCAACCACACCGTGGGTAATTATTACCCACTTCGTGGTCGAAGCGGAAGCTAGGCAAGCGCCTCGTCGATGGCGTTGTTGACGAGGCGGTCCGCTTGCTCGTTCTGCTCCCGCGGGATGTGTTTGATCTCGACGTCCTGGATCTGGTGGAAGAGACGCGACGCCTGCTCGTGGTACGTGCGCAGGGTCGCGTCCTTGACCCTGTACTCGCCCTGCATCTGCTTGACGATGAGCTCGCTGTCGGAGAACACCGTGAGCCGGCTCACGCCGCGGTCGACGGCGAGCTCGAGTCCCATGACCAGCGCCTGATACTCGGCGACGTTGTTGGTCGCCTCGCCGATGTAGTCGGAGAGCTCGTCGACGACGTCGCCGGCGGCGGTCAGCAGGCGCGCGCCGATCCCGGCGGGGCCGGGATTGCCGCGCGCGCCCCCGTCCACATACAGGTGATGGCGATCGTCGGCGGCGTTTGCCGACGACCGGCGCCGGGTGGGCGCAGCCGTCGGGCGGCCGCGCGCAGCCGAAGCCGCCGCGCCAGCAAACTGCCAGAGCGCGTGTGGCCGGTGGTAGAACTCGACCGCCACGCCCGCCGGCCCGACTGCTTCGGCGAGACGCTCGCTCCAGCGCTCGAGCGCCGCTTGCTCGGCGACGTCATGGGGGACATCGACGATGCCCAGACCGCGGCGCGCGGCGCGGTCGGCATCGTGGTACTTCACGTCGCCGGTGACAAGCGCGTCGCAGGCGCCGATCGCGACCTCGACCAGCGCGCCGCCGGAGCCGGGCAGGCAGGCGACGCGCTCGATCTTCGCGTCGGCGTCGCCGCTGAAGCGCGCCGCCGGCAGCTTGAAGTCTGCGGCGATCCGCGCCGCCAGCGCCTGAAGCGTGAGCGGCTCGGGCAGGTACCCGACGCGCCCGAGCCCGACGCCGCGGATCTCGTTCTCGACGGGATACACATCGAAAGCCGGCTCCTCGTACGAGTGCGACGTGACGAAGGCGTCGAGCACCTGGCGCCGCAACGCCCGCGGGAAGACCACTTCGAGCCGCAGCTCCTCGGTGTGCGTCTCCTCACCGGGGATGCCGACCGCGGGGTGAGCGCCGGCGCGCGGCACGAAGCCGCCCTCGCCGCGCTGCACGAACGAGCAATGGACGTACTCGCCGATCGCGCCAGCACCGGCGGCGAAGATCGCCTCGCGCACGGTGTCGAGATCGTCCGCCGGCACGAAGCCGACGAGCTTGCACCAGTCGGCCGTCGCCGGCGCCAGCGGCGCGACGTTCTCGAGGCCGAGCTCCGCGCACATCACATCGGCGAGTCCGCCGCGGGTCTTGTCGAGGTTGGTGTGCGCGACGACGACGGCGATGCCGGCGCGCGCGGCGCGCAGCGCCGCGCGCCCGGCCAGCGTGCCGTCGGTGACCGCGGTGACCGGCTCGAAGAGGAGCGGATGGTGAGCGAGGATGACCTCACAGCCGAGCCGCGCGGCCTCGTCGACGACGGCGTCGTCGACGTCGACGGCGACGAGCACGCGGCTCACCGGTGCCGCCGCCGAGCCGACCTGCAGACCGACCTTGTCCCACGGCTCGGCGAGCTCGAAGGGGGCGAGGCGGTCGACGGCGGTGAGAAGGTCCTGCGTGTTCATCGCGGCGATTGTACCACCGGCTGCACGCCGCGACGCAGCTGCCATCCGACAGCGTGTAAACTCCTCACCCAGATGGACGACCTCTCGACACGGCGCAAGTTGATGGTGCTCGTCGGCCTCGCGCTCGGCCTGTTCCTGGCGATGGCCGACGCGACGATCATGAGCATCGCCACCCCCGAGCTCATGTACCAGCTCAACACCTCGATCCCCAACATCTCGTGGGTGATGAACGGCTACAACCTGGTGCTCACCGTGCTCTTCCTGACGATGGGCAAGGTCGCCGACCACTACGGGCGCAAGCTCGTGTTCACGACCGGTCTGGCGGTCTTCACCGCCGCCTCGCTCGGCTGCGCCTTCTCGCCGACGATCTACTGGCTGATCGGCTTCCGCTGCGTGCAGGCGGTCGGCGGCGCGGCGATCGTGCCGATTTCGCTGGCGATCCTGCTCGGCGCCTTTCCGCAACGCCAGCAGGGATTGTCGGCGGGCCTCTTCGGCGCTGTGAGCACGTTCGCCGCCGCGCTCGGGCCGGTGCTCGGCGGCGTGCTCATCGCCCGTGGCGCCTGGCACTGGCACTTCATCCACCTGCACGGCACCTGGCAGTGGATCTTCCTCTTCAACGTACCCGTTGGTCTCGTCGGGCTTGCGCTGGCGCTCGTGTTGGTTCCGCGCCGCACGCACGAACGCGCGACGGGACGCATCGACTTCGCCGGCGTCGCGCTCGTCTCGGCCGGGCTCTTCTGCCTCACGCTGGCGCTCATCCAGAGCAACGCCTGGCATTGGGGCTCCACGCTCATCCTTGCTCTCTTCGCCGCCGCCGCGGTAGCGCTCGGCCTGTTCATCTTCTGGGAGCTGCGCTCGCCGAATCCGCTGCTCGACCTGCGCCTCTTCAAACGGCGCGCCTTCTCGTCGGCCGCCGTCGCGATCATGACCGTCGACGTGGCGATGATGGGCACGGCGTTCATCCTCGTCATCTACATGGTGGCGCTGATGGACTTCAAGGAGCTGCGAGCGGCAGCGGCGATCGCCGTGATGCCGCTCGCGAGCCTTGTCCTGACCCCGCTCACCGGGTGGACGATCGACCGGATCGGGCCGCGCTGGCTGGCGGTGACCGGCGCCGCCTGCTCGGCCGCCGGCCTCTTCGCGCTTGGACACATCACGCTCAACTCGAGCCTCGGCAGCATCATGTGGCGCACGGCGCTCGTAGGCATCGGCCTCGGCCTCTCGCTGCCGTCGCTGATGGCGAGCGGCATGAGCGCGCTGCACGACGCCGTCAAAGGCGTCGGCTCCGGCGCGCTCAACACCGCGCGCCAGCTCGGCTTCTTGCTCGGCGTCGCGATCCTCGTCGCCGTCTTCGGCATCACGATGCAGAACGCCGTGCACAGCGCCGCCCGCCAGGCGCGCACATGGGTCGCGCAGTCGCCGTACTTGAGCATCGCGACGCGCGACTCCATCAACTCCGCGCTCGCCGCCGCCGACCGCATCAATGCGACCGCCGACATGACCCAGATCCGCCAGGTCGCGCACCCGATCGGCGACATCCCGCAGCCGGCCGACGTCAACGAGGCGCTGGCGCTGCTCGACCTCTCCAACCGTATGGAGACGCTCTACATCGACAAGGTCGCGCAAGCCTTCCGGGGACCCTTCTACACGGCGGGCTTCGCCGCCCTCCTGGCCGTGATCCCGGGATTCCTGCTGCCGCGCCGGTTGCCCAAGCACGCGGCAGCGGCGTTCATCTAGAGGCGCGCGCCCCGCCTAGCGAAGCGTCTTCAGATAGGGGAGCAAGGCGGCCCACTCCTGGTCTGTGAGCTGCCACTGCGGCATCGGCTGCTCGAGATGAGCTCCCGTCGGGTCGATGCCCTGGGTGACGGCCGTGCGGATGGCGGCGTCGGTGTAGGTCGGACGCGACTGCCGTCCGGCTGCACCATGCCGCTGGGATCTGTCAGGTTGGCGTAGGTGATGTTGGGCGCGGTGAATGCCGCCGTGGTTCGTCCACGTCCGTCGATCCCGTGGCAGGTAGCACAACCGCCGCCCATCATGCCGCCGCCCGTTGCGCCGCCGCCCATCATGCCACCCCCGCTGGTGCCCGTGCGTGGAATCGGCCGGCCGTCAAAAGCGCCCGTTCGGAAGATGGTCTCACCCGCGGCTACAGGCGTCGTAGATGGGCGTGTGGTGGAGGCGCGGTCGGACAGGCTCACGGCTGCGAAGGCGACTGCCGCCGCAGCCGCCACCGCGACCGCGATGCCGGCGATGCGTAGGTCCCTGCGTCGATGCATGCTCCCTCCAACGCAGCGTAGCGCCGCTGAAGGTCGTGGTGGACCTAAGTGGACAGCTTTCGAACCTTCGGGACGAGATCAAGAGACTCCTTCAACGACAGGACCGAGTGATCAGCCCGGGATTCCACGGGGGCTCCTTTGTTGGACCTAGTAGACAGCTTTCGAACTTGCGGTGTGAGCTGAAGCGTTTGTTGGATTCCTAGCCTGGCGCGTGCCGCGCGCTATGCTCAAACCATCGACACAGGTCTAGGAAACACACCGCAGCGGTGAGGGCCGGTGGTGAGCTAGACGCCATTGTGCTGCACAGTCCAAGGTTCCGGGCGGCCTCGGTGCTCCGCTGTGGTCAGCCGTGTGGGGCCGTGGCGAGGCACCTCGTCGGCAAGATGTCGGCGCCGGCCCATCCGTCCCACCAAGTGTCACCGGGCGACTGTGATCCTTCGGCCGGCAACGCACACCGTCTGACGGGACGCGGTCCTGTGGCAACGCTATTTGTCTGTCGGCAGAAAAGGGTATTCACACATCACGGCTGCACACCTGCGCCGAACCGGACAGAGGAGACAACAATGAGCAAGGTTTACGAGGCACCCGGGAGACCGGGCAGTGTTGTCGCGCTCAAGCCCCGCTACGACAACTTCATCGGAGGCAAGTGGGTCGCCCCGGTGAAGGGCGAGTACATGGCCAACGTCAGCCCGGTCAACGGCAAGCCGTTCTGCGAGGTGGCCAAGTCCACACCCGAGGACGTCGAACTGGCTCTCGACGCCGCCCACGCGGCCAAAGACGCCTGGGGCGAGACCTCGCTCACCGGGCGGGCCGCGGTACTCAACCGCATCGCCGACGCGATCGAGGCCAACCTCGAGATGCTGGCCGTCGCGGAGACCTGGGAGAACGGCAAACCGGTGCGCGAGACGCTGGCGGCGGACATCCCCCTGGCCGTCGACCACTTCCGCTACTTCGCCGGAGCCACCCGCTCGCTCGAGGGCACGTCCACCGAGATCGACAAGGACACGGTCGCCTACCACTTCCACGAGCCGCTCGGGGTGGTCGGGCAGATCATCCCCTTCAACTTCCCGCTGCTCATGGCCGCCTGGAAGATCGCTCCGGCGCTGGCCGCCGGCAACTGCACCGTGCTCAAGCCGGCCTCGCCCACGCCGTGGTCGGTCCTCAAGCTGGCCGAGCTGATCGCCGACGTCGTGCCGGCGGGTGTCATCAACATCATCACCGGCCCGGGCGGCGAGATCGGCAAGGCGCTGGCGTCCAGCCCGCGCATCGGTAAGATCGGCTTCACCGGCGAGACCACGACCGGCCGGCTGATCATGCAGTACGCGGCGCAGAACCTCATCCCGTCCACCACGGAGCTCGGCGGCAAGTCGCCCAACATCTTCTTCGCCGACGTGATGGCCGACGACGACAACTTCCTGGACAAGGCGATCGA
>PKYG01000056.1:3639-7761 GCA_003132585.1 Actinomycetota bacterium | reverse complement strand
CCGGTCAGTTCGGCCAACGCCTGGTAGAAGCCCTCGGAGCAGAGCTTGTGGCCGGCGCCGTGTGAGGCCCGGCCTTCAACACCGTACTGCCAACCCTTGAGCGTGCGATAGATCACCGCGGTGGGCTGGCCGTTGTCGATCGCGAGGGCGTGGCGCTGGGCCGCCACGACCTGCTGGAAGTCGTGGCCGTCGGCGACCCGCACGACGTTCCAGTCGTGCAGGTAGAAGAGCTCGCTCGGTTCCCACTGGACGTAGTCGCCGGGCTCCTGCCCCTCGCGGCAGACACGGTCGCTGTCGATCGACGCCTGGTTCCAGTCGAGGTGCAGCACGACGTTGCCCAGCGAGGCCGTGCCGGCGGCCGCCAGAGCCTCGGCTACGCGTCCCGGCGTGAGCCCGCCCTCGCCCTCCGAGATGTGGATGCGCGGGCACTCGGGACCGAAGCGATCGCGGGCTCCGATGGCGAGACCGATGGAGCTGGCGAGACCGACGCCGGAGGCGCCGGTCGCAAGGCGCACGAAGGGCGTCGCCGGCGTGGGGTGCCCGTCGAGGGCCTTGGCGTGCATGGCCCGGAACAGCGGGGTGCCGGTGATCGGGTTGCGGCGGAATCCAAGCAGGTCCTCGAGACGCAGGCGATGCTTGTCGTCGCCCGGCAGGAGGTCGGGCGCGCCCAGCCGCGCGGTCTCGTCGCGCAGGGCCCACATCGCATACAGGCCCATCGCCTTGTGGCCGGCGGCGTACGAGAGGATGTCGGCGTCCTCACGGTCGGGATCGGCGAGGTCGTAGTCGAGGCCGTCGAACAGGATCCCGGCGACGAAACGTCCCGAGGAGATCGAACCGCCCGGATGCCCAGAGGTCGGCACGTAGTTGTAGAGCAGGGCGCACAGCGAGCGGTAGAGCAGGTCGAGGGTCTCGAACTGGGCGAGCTCGGCCGCCGGGAGCGGACCCTCGCCCGGCGTCGTCACCTCCGCCGCATCGATAAAGATCGCTCGCCTTGGTCCAAACGAGAATGTCATCGGTCCGCTCCTTCTTGTCGGGCTGCCTTCACGATAGTGGCTGTCTGACCGGGCTGCTCACCGGCGCCCTTGTCGTCGAACGTGATGAGAACAGCTCGAAAGTCGTTGACGTTTGTGCGTGTAGGGCCTGTGACATACAGGTCGCCCAGGCGCTGGAAGAACGAGTACGCGTCGTTGTCGTCGAGGAGTCCGCGCGGGTCGAGACCAGCGGCCGCGGCCCGCTGGAGCGTGTCGGGCATCACGAACGCCCCGGCGTTGTCTTCGCTGCCGTCGATGCCGTCGGTGTCGGCGGCCAGCGCGGAGATGCCGCCCCGGCCCCCAAGGGCCAGGGCGAGACCAAGCAGGTACTCGGCATTCCTGCCGCCGCGACCGCCGCCTCGCACCGTGACCGTCGTCTCGCCGCCCGAGAGCAACACCACCGGCGCCGCAGGCTTCTGCTCTTCGCGCGCGCGTCGCAGCGCCAGGTCGGCCTGATCGCGGCCGACGTCACGCGCCTCCCCCTCGATGTCACCGCCGAGCACATCGGGCCGCGCGCCGCGCTCACGGGCCGCAACGGCCGCGGCCGCAAGGGCGTCGGCGGCCGTTGCAAGCACCACCGTCTCGCAGCGCTCGAGCCTGGGGTCGCCGGGCTTCGGCGTCTCGTCGGGGGCGCCGGCGCCGCCGGCGGCGCCGGCGCACAGGTGCTCGAGCACGCCGGACGGTGGTTCGATGCCGTATTTCTCAAGGACGGCGAGCGCGTCGGCATAGGTCGTCGGGTCGGCCACAGTGGGCCCGGATGCGATGATGGACAGGTCGTCGCGCGGCACGTCCGAGATGAGGAACGACATCATGCGCGCGGGGTAGGCAGACACCGCGAGTCGCCCGCCTTTCACAGCCGAGAGGTGTTTGCGCACGCAATTGATTTCGGCGATTGTCGCCCCGCAACACAAAAGAGCCCTGTTGATCGCCTGCTTGTCGTCGAGACGCACATTTCCGGCGGGCAGGGCCAGCAGCGAGGAGCCGCCGCCCGAGATCAGGCACAACACAAGGTCGTCGGCCGAGAGGCCGCCGAGCTGGCCGAGTATTCGCACCGTGGCGTCGTGGCCGGCGGCGTCGGGCACTGGGTGCCCTGCCTCGACGACCTCAATGCGCTCACACGGCACGGCGTGGCCGTAGCGGGTCACGACAAGCCCCGAGAGCGGGCCGCGCCAATTGTCTTCTACGGCCCGCGCCATGGCCGCGGCGGCCTTGCCCGCGCCGACGACGATCGTGCGGCCCACGGCCGCCGCCGGGAGCCGCGGCGGCAGCACGACCGCCGGTGAGACCGCCGCTATCGCCGAGTCGAAGAGCGAGCGAAGGAACGCTCTCGGATCGTCGACGATGTCCCCTCCCGGAGTCTGTGCCCGACTCATGATTCCGTTGCGGGCCGCCATGAAAGCGGGGTTGATGACTTCTCGGGCACGCGGACGTTCATGTCGCCGAGATGGAGCCCAACGCGGCGGGGTTGACGATGCTCGGGGCGGCATTCGGTGGCTCGGGCGCCAGGAAGGGCAGGACGTCCGGGCTCGTCCAGACGGGCCAGCCGTTCAGGACGGCTACTACGTTCGACGCAGCGAGCGTCGCCATGGCCTCGCGCGTCCAGCGCGTCGCCGAACCCAGATGCGGCAGGCCGACTATGTTGGGCAGGTCGACGAGTCCGGGCGTCAACCACGGCTCGTGCTCGAACACGTCGAGCGCGGCGTGGAACGTCGGGTGTCGGCGGCAATGCTCGACGAGCGCCTGCTCGTCGATCAGGGCTCCGCGACTCGAGTTCACGAGGATCGCGTTCTTCTTCATCTGAGCGAGCCGCGTCGCGTCGATGAGATGGCTCGTCGACTCGTCCAGCGTGGCGTGCAAGCTCACGACGTCGGCCTCGCGGAGCAGCTCCTCGAGCGAGGCGGCGCGCCGGCACTTCACAGCCTCCTCGCCGCGCCCGGCAAGGAACGCGCCGTACTCGCGCACGAACGCCTCGAGTTGGTCGTTGACGTGCCTGTCGTAGTAGACGAGGTCCATCTTGAATCCCTCGACCAGCATGCGCGCGTACATGGTGCCGATGCGACCCGCCCCGACCACACCGAGGGTCTCGCGCCATAGCCGCTCGCCAAGAAACAGCGACGGCAGCCAGCCGGTGAAGCGCCCTTCCGTCAGGAAACGGCTGGACTCGACGACGCGGCGGGCGGCGGCGAACGTGAGCGCCACGGCAAGCTCCGCCGTCGTCTCGGTCAGGACGCCCGGCGTGTTGCCCACGGCGATGCCCAAGGCCGTCGCCGCGTCCACGTCGACGTTGTCGTAACCCACGGCATAGTTGCCGTATGCCCGCCC
This sequence comes from Actinomycetota bacterium, assembly GCA_003132585.1. Taxonomy (GTDB): domain Bacteria; phylum Actinomycetota; class Thermoleophilia; order UBA2241; family UBA2241; genus PALSA-647. Next base: position 4,408 of record PKYG01000056.1, on the reverse strand, counting down.
TCCGGCCCCCTTGAGGACGCCAAGGAGCGCGGCGTCCCAGCGCTCGGTGAGCTGTCCGATGGCTCCGTCGCAGCGCTCGCCGATGGCCCGCGTGATCTCATCGCGACTGAGTGTCTCGTCCCAGTCGCACACGTCGACCCGGCAACCGGCGCCGGCAAGCGCTTCAAGCCAGGCGGCGCCAGGCAGGCACTTGGTCACGATCACCCGTTTCTTGCCCCCCGGATTGTGCGTGATCCATTCGTGAAACGTCACCCCTACCTCTCTCTCTTCACGCTAGGCCCGGCTCTGGTCGTCGGAGAGGTACGCCTTGAGGCGCGCGAGCCCCGCGACGATCTGCGGCGTGTCGATGCCCGAGTAGGCGAGGCGCACGTACTGCTCGCGCTCGCCCGGCTGCCGGCGGCCGAAGTGCACGCGGGAGCACACCGAGACGCCGGTGTCGTGAAGCACCGCGCGCCGGAAGTCCTCGACGTCGGTGAGGCCCTTGCGCTGCATCGCGCCGGTGACGTTCGGGAACAGGTAGAAGGTGGCGTTCGGCTTGTAGCAGCGGACGCCGGGCATCTCGTTCAGAAGCCCGACCGCCGCGTCGCGCCGCTCCTGCAGGACCTCGACGATCTGCCTGGGCCCGCTCTGGTCGCCGGTCAGGCCCTCGAGGGCGCCGTACTGGATGAAGTGGTTCGAACACGACTCGTCGTTGACGTTGAGCTTGGCGATCACGTCGACGATCTCGCGCGGCCCAATCGCCGCGCCCAGGCGCCAGCCGGTCATGGCG
>PKYG01000056.1:0-3546 GCA_003132585.1 Actinomycetota bacterium | reverse complement strand
AACCCGTCGTCGCCCTCGAGGTAACCGTACGGCACGGCGACGCCGCCGTGGAACTCGATCTGCGACTCGTAGATCGGATAGCCCGGGTTCGGGTAGAGCACCTCGTCGCCGGGGTTCATCAGCGCCAGGATGAACTTGCCGATCACGGGCTTGCCACCGGGCTCGATGGCGACGTTCTCCGCGGCGTACTCGACACCGTGCGAGGCGCTCACGTTGGCGGCCACCGCGGCCCGCAGTGGCGGGATGCCGGCGTTCGCACAGTAGCCGGTCTTGCCGTCTTTGATCGCCTTGAAGGACGCCTCGACGATGTTCTCGGGCGTCGGGATGTTCATGTCGCCGAGATGGAAGGGATACACGTGGTTGCCCTCGGCGGCGAAGGCGGCCGCCTCGGCCGACACCGCGAAGGCGGTCTCGGTGCCCAAACGGGCGATGCGTTTGGCGATCCTGGTTGCGGCTACGGTCTTCATCGTTCCTCCTTGCCAATTCCTCCGTCGTGAACCGCCGGGCCGACCTCGGCCGCGGCGACCCCACGTCCTTGTTCATGAATCATCCCGATCATCCCCACCACAGAAGAAGACAGGGCGAAGCCTGTTGGCTAGAGCTCGCGGAAGCGCTCGGTGTGCAGGCCGAGGTCGACGTGGCCGATGTGCTTGAGCGCCATCACGACCTCTTCCAGGGCCGCGTTGCCGGCCCGCTCGCCGAGGCCGTTGACGGTGGGGATGTCAGTAGTCGCTGGTCTGGAGCGGGGTCCAAGCTTCTCAAGAGGCCCAGGCCTTCATTGGTGCCGTTTGCTCGTCACCGTGCCAAAGCCGGTCAAGGCGGTGGCCCTGCTCGAGCTCGTACAGGTGTGACAGTTGCGCGGTAGCGAACGGTAGCGCAACAACTTCACGCCGGGAGAGAAGTACGAGTCGTTTGCTGCTTCCCTGCGTAGCAGGTCGGTGCTCACGTACTTCTTGTTATCGTCGGGAAAGACTGTGACGACGATTGCTCTCTTCCCATACTTCTCCTGGATCAGCAGAGCTCCGAGGAAGTTGGCCCCCGAGGAGATGCCGACGCCAAGCCCGATCTCGGAGGCCAGCTTCTGTGCCATCAGGATCGCATCGCCGTCCTCGATGCTGACCACCTCGTCAAGGAACGCGAGATCGACAATTGCTGGAATGAACCCATCAGAGATCCCCTCGATGCGGTGCTTGCCGACTTTGCAGCCGGTGGAGAGGGTGGGCGAGTTGGCCGGCTCCAGCGGGTGCATGGCGACGTTAGGCTGCTTGCTTCGCAGATAACGGCCCACCCCCATCACCGTCCCCCCCGTGCCCACGCCGGCGACAAAGGCGTCGGGGGCACGGCCGCATGAACGCAGCTGCCACCAGATCTCCGGACCCGTCGTCGACGCATGGGCATCGCAATTGTCGTCGTTCGAGAACTGATGAGGCAGGAAGGCGCCGGGTAGCCGTGCGGCCAAGTCCTCAGCCATGCGGATGCCGCCAAGGAAGCCACCTTCTTGGCGACTAATCAGCACGACCTCGGCGCCGTAACTTCCGATGAGCGCGACCCGCTCCTGGCTCATCCAGTCGGCCATGAAAATCGTCACCGGGTGGCCCAGGGCCCGCCCCATGGCCGCGAAGGCGATCCCCGTGTTGCCGGACGACACTTCAATAATGGGCCCATTGGGCTTGAGCGCGCCACGCAGATAGGCACTGCGCAGGATGTGGAGCGCCATGCGGTCTTTGATGCTGCCCGTGAGGTTGAGATGTTCTGCCTTCGCATAGATCGTCCGGCGCCCCCCGTTGAACGAGCAGTCGATGGCCAGCAACGGCGTGTTGCCGACCAGATGGGAGATGGCCGCAAAGCGCTGGTCGATGGAGGGCGCTTCGCGCGCAACGCCAGCCATCGTCAATCCTCTCGAGCGGTGGCGGAGAGGCTACCCGAGACTGTGGCTGTGGTGCCTGACGAGGCGGCCGCTTGGGCAAGGTTGACGTTTTCCAGCATCGGATTCTGTAACAACACCATTTCGACAACCATATTCTCCGACGTCCTTAGCTGCTCCCGCACTGCTGCGCTGGCAGCTGCTGAATCCTCAGCCAGCAGAGCATCTAGAAGCGCACCGTGTTCATGGCTCATCTCGAAGCTTCGGTTTTTAGACGAGAGACCGAAATGAAACATCCGCTCCATCTCGGCAAGCACTTCTTCAAGCATCTGCGCGATTCGTTCATTTCCAGAAGCAGCTGCCACTGCCACGTGAAATCGAGTATTGGCTGCCAAGAAGCCTTTCACGGCTTCATACTCCACATTGTCATAAGTGGCCAAGCGGGCCAGCTCCCCTATCTCGGCCAATTCGGATTCGGTAGCATTTCGTGCTGCCATCTCCGCAGCAGCCGGTTCCAGGAGGGACCGGACAGCGTAGAGATCCCGGATGTCCTTGAGTGTCAGTGGACGAACGACATAGCCCTTTCTGGGACTGGCTTCGATCCAGTGCTGCTGACGCAGCCTGCCGAGCGCCGCACGAACCGCCGCCCGGGTCAGACCGTAGCGCTCTGCTAGGAAGGGCTCCGTCACTTGGCTTCCGGGCATCACCTCGCATAGCACGAACGCTCTTCTCAGGACGTCATAAGCACGCTGTGAAGACGAACTAGCGCCATTGAGCGAATCTGCCTGCGCGATCACAGATCCTCGCTTCCCGAATCTCAGTCAATCCGTCCATACACGAATATCGCATAGTAAGATCTCTGTCAATGCATGGTAGCTGTGCGTAGCCACGCTTTTACGATCTTACCATTCCAGTTGTGAGATGTCACCACACCAATCAGAACCCCGGCAGGATCTTTCGAGGCCCAGTGCGCCGCCGCGTGTGTGGCAAACTCGGCGATGGTCGAGGACCCTGTCGGGTGCAGAAAACCGCGATGCCTTCGCTGAGCATGAGCCTGAGGTAGCATCGCCGAGTCTACAAAGCCCTCCGAGGAGGCACCTGATGCTGCTCTCGCTCATCTACTTCGCCCTGCGCCAGCTGCTCCGGGCACTGGCCCCGTCCAGTGGCGACGACCGCGCCAGGGAAGTCGAGCTCTTGGTCTTGCGCCACCAGCTGCGGGTGCTCAACCGGCAAAGGCCTCATCCTGCGCTGCGTCGAGGTGACCGCGTGCTGCTCGCCGCGGCGAGTCGGATGCTGCCGAAAGCGTGCTGGAAGACGTTTCTGGTCTCTCCGGAGACGCTGCTTCGCTGGCACCGGGAGCTGGTCCGCCGCAAGTGGACCTACCGGCAGGGCCGCAAGCCAGGCAAGCCAGCGCTACAGGAGGGGACCGTTCGACTCATCCTCAGGCTGGCCAAGGAGAATCCTCGCTGGGGCTACCAGCGCCTCCGTGGCGAGCTTGCAAAGCTCGGCATCACGGTATCTGCCACCACGGTGGCGAGCATCCTGAAGGCACTCGGGCCTGGGACTTAGCACCGCGTCGCAACGGCCCCTCGTGGGCGGAGTTTCTGAGCGCCCAGGCTCGTGGCATCCTAGCCTGCGACTTCCTGACCGTGGAAACGCTTCGCCTGAAGACCTTCTCTGTC
>PKYG01000031.1 GCA_003132585.1 Actinomycetota bacterium | reverse complement strand
GGGCTTCAAGGTCGTGCCGTACTACTCCAAGCCCACCTGGTACATCAAGACGACGGCGATCAAGGACGCACGCTTGCGATCGAGGCTATCGAAGTCATCCTGCAGACTCGGGATGCCGATATAGGGAACGCGGGCAAGGGGAAACTACATCAGGAGTCGACGTACTCCGCCGCGCGCGATGCGCTCGCGGAACGTGAAGGGGGTGAGGGGGTGTGAGGACGAGACATCCGGCCAAGCTCCGCGTAGCGGCGACGCTCACCGCCGATGCCCTGGCGGTCATCGCGGCTTCTCTGCTGGCCGTGTGGGCGGCCGGCGCCTTCGACGACGTGCCCGTGATTGGTCGCCTGATCGTCCCATTCGAGGCGGACCCGCGCGGCGGCGCCCTCGCCTTCGTGGCCTTGACACCGTTCTGGTTGGCGGCCCTCTGGGCCTTCGGCCTGTACCGGGAACCCGGGCAGAGCATCGGGGGCGCCAACCTGGCGGAGACGCCGAACGGGCCCACGGCGCTCACTACGGCGAGCTGGCTGCTACTGATCGGGCTCGTGTTTGTCGAGGGGCCGCGTGCCCCGGTGGCGGTGCTCATCGCCTTCTGGCTCGTCGCCATCGTGCTGGTTCCGCTGGCGCGGTGGATGACCCGTCTCACGGTGTGGTCGCGGGTGGCCTTCCAGGAGCGCGTGCTCATCGTCGGGGCCGGCGAGGTGGGCCACACGCTCGCCGACAAGATGACGAAGCATCCCGAGTACCGTGTCAAGCTGGTCGGCTTCCTCGACGACGGGGAGCCCCGGCGGAACGGCAGCGACGGCCCGTCGATGCCAGTCATCGGCGCCCTCGACGACCTCGACCAGATCGTCGTCGATCAGCAGATCGACCGCGTGATCGTCGCTTTCTCGCGCGCCCGCCACAACGACTTCCTGCGAGTTGTGCGCGCTTGCGCCGACAGCGGCATCAAGGTGAACATCGTCCCGCGTCTCTTCGAGGTCGTGAGTTCGCGGGCGCTCGTCGACGACATCGAGGGGATCCCGCTGCTCGACGTCGGTCACGTGGAGCTGGGCCGCTTCAACATGGCCGTGAAGCGTGCCTTCGATCTGGTCGTCGGCGGGCTCCTCTGCATCCCGATCCTGCCGATCCTCGCGGTGGTCGCCATCCTTATCAAGTTCGACTCGCGCGGACCCGTGTTCTACCGGCAGGAGCGTATGGGGCGCGGCGGCAAGTCGTTCATGATCTACAAGGTCCGTTCGATGTACGTGGGCGCCGACAAGGAGCGCTACGCGCTCGCCGACCAGAACGAGTATTCGGGGCCGATGTTCAAGATCAAGGATGACCCGCGCGTGACCCGTGTCGGCGGCTTCCTGCGGCGCTGGAGCTTCGACGAGCTGCCGCAGATCGTCAATGTCATGAAGGGCCAGATGAGCCTCGTCGGGCCACGGCCGCTGTGGGTCGAGGAGGCCAAGCAGTGCCGCGGCTGGGCGCAGAAGCGCCTCGACATCACCCCCGGCATCACCGGCCTCTGGCAGGTGCTCGGGCGCACCAACATCCCGTTCGACGAGATGGTCAAGCTGGACTACATGTACGTCACCGGCTGGAGCCTGACCTGGGATATCGAGCTGCTCCTGCAGACCGTGCCGGCCGTGCTCGAGAAGCGGGGAGCGTTTTGAGGCCGGACGCCGCTCCGCGGCGTGTATACTCCGGCGTCGGAGGCCTGTGCGCGAACCTCATCACATCCTGATCCTTGTGGAGAACCTGTCGGTGCCCTTCGACCGGCGGGTGTGGCACGAATGCACCACACTGGTCTCGGCGGGCTACGAGGTCTCGGTGATCTGCCCGCAGGGCAAGGGACACGACAGGGAGCCGTACGCTGAGCTCGGGGGCGTGCGCATCTACCGGTACCCGCCGCCGCCCAGCGCACGCAGGCTCGCCGGATACGTGCGGGAGTACCCGTACATGCTCACCTGGACCCAGCGGCTCGCCTGGCGTATCTGGCGGGAGCGCGGCTTTGACGTCGTTCACGCCTGCAACCCTCCCGACCTCTTCTTCACCATAGGCCGGCTCTTCCGTCGCTTCGGCGTCTCGTTCGTCTATGACCAGCACGACGCCAACCCGGAGATCCTCATGGCCAAGCGCGGCGGGGAGGAGCGCAACGGCCTGCCGGAACGTGCCGTCCGCTGGGCGGAGCGCAGCACCTATCGCCTCGCCGACATCGTCATCTGCCCCAACGACTCGTACCGGGCGCTGGCGCTGACTCGGGGCGGCAAGGCCGTGGAGGATGTCTTCGTGGTCCGCAGCGCCCCTCGCGGGAAAGAGTTCTCGCCGGCGCGCTATAGTCACTTCGACCGGCTCGACCATCGTTATCTGGTGGGCTATCTGGGAGTCATGGGCAAGCAGGACGGCGTGGACCTGCTGGTGCGCGCCGTCGGCATGCTGGTGAGCGAGGGCTACGATATCCTGCTGTACCTGGCCGGGGACGGAGAGTCCTACGGCGAGATCGACGCGCTGGTCCACGAGCTCGGGTTGCGCGACAACGTCGTGATGGCGGGATTCCAGACCAAGGAGGAGTTCACCCCTGCTCTTCTGGACGCCGACGTGTGTGTAGCTCCCGACCCGCCGAGCCCCTTCAACGACATCTCCACGATGAACAAGATCGTCGAGTACATGGCGCTGGGCCGGCCCTGCGTGGCCTTTGGCCTGCCCGAGAACCGTGTCACCGGGGCCGACGCCGCAGCCTACGCTGACGAACCTACATTCCAGAGTCTGGCGCGTGCCATCGGTCGCTTGCTCGACGACGACCAGGAGCGCATGCGCATGGGCGAACAGGCCCGCGAGCGCTTCGAGCGGGTCCTTGCCTGGGAGCACTCGGCGCCGGCGCTGGAGCGCGCCTACGAGCGGTTGAGGGAGAAGACCGCCGTGGGGCGCGGCCGGTCTGGTACGGGGCGATGAGCGGCGCCGCGCGGGCCGGGCTGTTCGTCTCGTGGGCGCCGTTCTCGCGGCGCACCGAGACGCTGGCCCGGCTGTTCGACCTCGACCTGCGCTTCGTGAGCACCCCATGGCCCAAGCGGCCGCTCACGATCCCCATCAAGTACCCATGGCAGACGGTGGCCACCGCGCGTCTGCTGCGCGGCGCCGCCCAACGTGAGCTGTGGGTGATGGACCCGCCGTCCCCGCTCGTGGCCATGGTGGGGGCCACCGCTCGTCGCCGTGGGCTGCCGCTGGTGGTCGACATGCACACGGTGGCCTTCTACGCGCGCGAGTGGCTGCTGCTGCGGCGTCTGGAACTCCCGGCGCTGCGCCGCGCCGCGGCCGTGCTGGTGACCAACGAGCCTTTGGCGCGGCGGGTGCGTTCCTGGGGCGCCCGGGCCTTCGTTCTGCCCGACCCACTGCCGGAGCCGCCGACCGGCCTGGGCGAGCCGGGCGCCGGCGGAGAAGTGACGGTGGTAGCGACCTACTCGAAAGACGAGCCCCTCGACCTTCTGCCGGAGGTCGCGCGCCGCCTTCCCGACGTGCGTTTCGCCGTCACCGGTGATCCACACGGTGATCTGAGCGCCTGGCCGCGGAACCTGCGGCCCACGGGGTTCCTGAGCGACGAGGAGTACTGGCGGCAGCTACAGCGCTCGGCCGCCGTTGTCGTGCTGACGACGCGCCCCCACACCTTGCTCTCCGGCGGCTACGAAGCGCTCGTGCTGGGACGCCCTCTCGTAACATCCGACCACGACGTGCTGCGCGACTACTTCGGGGACGCGGCGGTGTATGCGGCGGCCACGACGATGTCGCTGCGCGACGCCGTCGTCGAAGTCCTGGACAACGCCGCGACCCTCGGTGGTCGGATCGCTACCCTGCGGCCGGCGCGCGAGACCGAGTGGGAGCGCGCGGCGGCCCGGCTGCGGGCGGCTGTGGGGAGGCCCGGATGAGCGGCGTCGTCGCGATGGTGTCGCGTGACCCCGCACGGGCAGCGTTCGGCGCGGCTGCGCTCGGAGCCCTCGATCACGCCGATGGTTACGTTCGCGAGTCGGCGGAAGCGGGTGGGGTCTGGGCGGGTGTCTGCGGCGACCCGCGGGCCGTGAGCCTGGCCGCTGTCGCCGCGCCGACCGAGCTCCACGGCAGTGACGCGCGTGGAGCGGCCGGCCCGCACCCCGCCACCGAGGTGCTGGCGGCCTTCTCGGGCGACCTCCTCAACCGTCGCAGCCTGGCGCTCGACCTGGGCGTTTCGGAGCTTGCCACGCCGGCCGCGATCGCGGTCGCGGCGTACCGCCGCTGGGGGGCGGGTCTCTTCGCCCGCCTCGAGGGCGCCTTCGCGCTCGTGGTCCACGATGCCCGCGGCGGGCTGACGCTCGCCGGGAGCGACCCGTGCTGCGTCGCGCCTCTCTACGCCACGACGCTGGGCGGCGACATCTGCGTCTCCAGCGAGGCCAAGGCGTTCCTGGCCCATCGGCGCTTTCGGGCGCGGCTCGACCGCGTGGCGCTCGGCGAAGTGCTCAGCTTCGGGCAGGCGCTCGGAGGCAGACCTCTCTTCGAGGGCGTGGACGCGCTGCCTCACGGCGGCCATTTCGAGATCGCCGACGGTGCCGTGGCGGTGGTGCGGCACTGGGATGTACGGGATACTCCGGCGCCGGTCCTGCGCGGCGAGGCCTACGTCGACCGCCTGGAGGCGGTCGTCGAGGAGCTCGCCGCCGAGGCCTTCGCCGAGCCGGGGGTCGTCTTGCCGCTTACCGGCGGGCTGGACTCGCGTCTGTTCGCCGCTGCCGCGCCCGCCGATCATGAGGTGAACGCGCTGACCTTTGGAGCTCCGACGGATCATGACTGCGCCCTCGCGGCGCGGGTCGCGGCGGCGCGTGGCATTCCGCACCGCGTCCTGCCGCTGGACCCGGGCTACGTCGGCCGCTTCGCGGCCGAGACGGTCTGGCTCGTCGAGGGGCGGCTCAACCCGGTGGGCAACATCACCGGCAGCCTCATGGATACGCTCCGGCCGGCGACCGCCTTCGTCAGTGGCGCGGGCGCGGCTGCCGGCCGTCATTTCGGGCGCTCGCGGATGCTCGTCCCCGACTGGACCTGGGACCATGCCACCGACGCCGACTTCGAGCGCTACCTGGCGACCCGCGTGAAGCAGTATGGGCTGCCGTGGGGCCGCATCCCCGAGCTCGTCCTCGGCGGCGCGGACCTGAGCGCGGCCGCCGTCCATCATCGGCTCGACGTCCTTGCGTCCACGCGAGGCCGACCGGCGGTCGACCGGCAGGATCTCTACATCGTGCAGGAGCGGGAGCGCTTCGGGCAGACAGGCCTGACCATCGCCGATCTCTGGGTGCAGGTCAGGGCCCCACTGCTGACAAGACGCTGGATCGAAGCGATGCTCGACGGGGTGCCGTCGGAGCGCATCGACGATCGTGCTCGCTTGCGGCTGATCATGCGTCTGGATCCCCGCGGTGCGGCGGTGCCTTGGTCGCTCACCCATCTGTCGCTGCCTGCGAGCGCCCACCTCGTGAGCGCCCTCAGGCTGGTCGGCAGGGTCTTCCGTCGCAGGCTGGCCACGCCGGGTCCGGCGGCAGGAGCCGCGGACGATGCCGTGGCGGCGCCGAGCGGCGGCGGGGGGGCCATGAGCGCTCTGCAGCACCGCCTCTACCGCCACGGCGACAGCCGGGACGAGTGGTTGCGCGGCCCGTCGCGAGGCCTCGTCGAGGACGTTCTGCTGTCGCCGAGAGTCGGTGACCACGGCGTTTTCGACCCGTCCGCCGTGCGCGCGCTCGTCGCCGAGCACATGGCCGGCGGCTCCTTGGCGGCTGCGCTGGGCATCATTCTCCAGGTCGAGCTGTGGCAGCGATTCTTCGAGGACGGCGACCAGCCCCCGGTGGTGAAGCGCCGATGATGCGCCTCGTCATGTTCGGCCACAACGACTGGTGGGTGTGGGCGCGCCAAGGCTTCTGTACGAGGAACGCGGCTCTGGCGCGGGAACTTTCCGGGCGCGAGACGGTGGCCGAGCTTCTGATCGTCGACTCACCCCGCTATCGCACGCATACGCACCGCCCGGCCGAGTCCAGGCGCGACGAGCTGACGACCGTCGCCCCCGGGATCAGCGCGGTGCGCTACGGTTACCCTCTGCCGCTGCCCTCAACGTGGCGCCTGGGGCGGCGCCTCAACGAGCGGCTCATGGCCACGGCATTGACGCGGCGCCTGGGAGCCGCGCGGGCAGCCGGCGAGGCCACAGTTCTCTGGGTCGCCGATCCGCGGCTTGTCGAGGCAGCGCTGGCGGTGCCTCACGATGTGTTCGTCTTCGATGCCATCGACGACTGGCGCCAGCACCCTTGGGCCGGCCCGGCGGCCGTGAGCCGGGGCTACGATCTCGCCGCCCGCCACGCCGACGTCGTGTTCGTCGTGCACCCCCGTCTGCTTGAGATCCTGCAGCCGCGCAATCACGCCGAGGTGCTCTACAACGCGGTCGACGCCCGGCCGTGGGCGGCCGCCCGGCCGGCGAGCGAGCTCGCCGGAATGCCGCGGCCGCTGGCCGGCTACGCCGGCATGATCCAGCGGCGCATGGACGCGCCGCTGCTGGCCGGCGCGGCCCGCCTGCTGCCGCACGCTGGCTTCGCCCTGGTCGGCCGCGTCTCGCCTGCCAACCGGCGTGAGCTGGGCGACCTCGGGCCCAACGTGCGGCTCGTCGGGGCGCGCCCCTACCACGAGGTCCCGGCGCTCATCGCGGCCTGCGACGTGTGCATCGTGCCGCACCTGCGCGATGCGCTCACGGCTACGATGGACCCGCTCAAACTCTACGAGTACCTGGCCGCGGGCAAGCCTGTGGTGAGCACTGTGGCGTCGCCGAACCCGGCTCTTGCCGACGCCGTGCAGATCGTCGCAGGGACCGAGGCGTTCGCCGCCGGCATCGCCGCCGCAGCCGAGGGCGATGACGAGGAGCGGCGCTCCCGCCGCCGCCGGGCGGTCGCCGGAGAGACGTGGCGGGCGCGCGCCGACCGCGTGCTTGAAGTCCTCGCGGGAACACTCAGCGCCTCGGGCGGTGGGCGCCGGTGAGCGCCTGGGCGATGGTAGCGCACTACGGCGATGCCTCGGTGACGAGGCGCGCCGTGTCGGCGCTGTTGAACGGCGCGGTCAAGCCCGACCTCGTCCTGGTCGTCGACAACGGCGGTGATCTGCCGCCGCTCGAGATGGCAGGGGTCGAAGTAGTCAAGCCTGGGCGCAATGTGGGTTTCGCAGGCGCCTGTCAGCTGGGCGCGCAGCGGGCGCTCGCCGGCGGCGCTCGCTGGGTGTGGCTGTTCAACAACGACGCCGTGCCCGACGCCGGCTGCCTCGCCGCCCTGCTGGCTGCCGGCGAGGCTGCTCCGCGGGCGGCGTTGCTGAGCCCGGTGATCGCGTTCCGCGACGCGCCGGGGCTGTGGTACGCGGGGGGCGAGGTGGACCCGCGCAGCTTGAGCGTGACACACGCCCGGCGCCCGCGGCTCGACGCGGCCCACGACACCGGGTTCGTCACCGGCTGCGCATGGCTTGCCCGTACCGACTTCGTGCGCGAGTGCGGCCCGCCCGACCCGACGCTCTTCATGTACTTCGAGGACGTTGATTGGAGTCTGCGGGCACAGGCCGCCGGGTGGCGGACTCTGCTTGTGCCTGCGGCCCGCACCGTCCACGACGTCGAGTTTGCTCACGGCCGCCGCGTCTTCTCGCCGCTCGCAGCGTACTACATGACCAGGAACCGCCTCCTGCTGGCGCGTCGCTGGGGATCGGCGCCGTATGCTCTCGGCGCAGCGCTGTCCTGGGGGTCGCGCCAGCTGCTCAAGTGCCGCTCCGTGTCCTCCGCCGAGGCGTTCACGGTCGCGGTGGGCATGGGCCTCTGGCACGGGCTGGCGGGGCGGAGAGGCGCGGCTCCGGAGGCACTGGCACGGCGGCTGAGGTGAGCGGCGAGGCCACCAGTCGGCAAGACGACCGGCGCTTCTGGATCCTGGTCGCGGCCGTCGAGGTCGTGGTTCTCCTGGCCGCCTTTCGCTCCCCGCTCGTCGCGGCGGCGCTCGCCGGAGGCGTCGGCGTGCTCGCGCTTCTGTCACTCCTCGTCGGCACTCGTCGCGGAACCCTCCTCATCGGCGGCTTCCTGATCGTCGTGACGATCGTCTTGCCGGAGGACCTTGCCCTGCAGTATCGCCTCCCGGTCGCGGGCGGCGGCATCTTCATCGTCGACTTCCTGCTCGCCCTTCTCCTCGCGAGCGTGGTGGTCTTCGTGCTCGTCCAGGGTCGCCTGCAGATGGTGAAGTCACCCCTCGGCCTGCCGATGCTTCTGCTGCTCGGGTGGGTCGTGGTCGCGGCCCTGATCGGCTACCAGCGCGGCAATGAGCTCAAGCTGATCCTGCAGGACGCGCGCTCGCTGTCGTACTACGCGCTCTTTTTCTTCGCCGTGATCCTCGTCACCGATCGGCGTACCATTCTTTCGTTTCTTCGGCTTCTCGCTGTCTGCGTGCCGGTGGTCTTTGCCCTGGGCGTGATCTTCGCCGCCCAGGGCCAGGGCATGGCTGTCGACTACGTCGAGGCCGGCGTGAGCCGGTTCCCCGCGCCGGACGATGTGTTCCTGATGAGCTCGGCGATGGTCGCGTCGTTCCTCGTGGTCTGGGCCTCCTCCCGCCGCCGGCCGAGGTGGCTGTGGAGCCTGCTCGTGATCTCGCTCCTCGGCCTCGTCCTCTCGTTCGTGCGCGGCAATTGGGTCGCCTTTGTGGCGTCCCTTTTCTACCTACTCCTCGTGCTGCGCGTCAGGGAGCGCATGCGTCTCGTCGCCGGGGTCCTGGTCCTCGCCTGCCTCTTGACCGCCGGGATGGCCATCGTGCGGCCGGCCCTGCTGCGCTCGGTCGTCTCACGAGCCCTCGCGGTGACCGCCGTCCAGGACCGCAACGTCCAGTGGCGGCTCATCGAGAACAAGGCGGTGGGGCAGCAGATCAAGCAAAGCCCGCTTCTCGGCAACGGGCTCGGCAAGGACTACCTCTTCGACTGGTCCCGCTACGGAGTGGCGCCTTACTACAAGACCTACATCCACAACGACTACTACTGGTTCGTGCATCGCCTCGGCATCGTCGGGCTGGGGCTGTTCCTGTGGCTGGCGATCGCCTACCTGGTGCCGTGGATGCGCTATCGACAGACGCTTCCCCGGGACGACCCCTGGCTCGTGGGGCTGGTGTACGGCGGCCGCGCGATGTTCGTCGCCCTGCTCGTCAACTCGGTCACCTCGCCGCGCCTCAGTGCCAAGTTGTCGGTCACCGTGCTCGCTCTGGTGATGGGCATGTCCGAGGTGGCGCTCGGCCTCCTCAGGCAGCGCTCGGCTGCGGAGGCGGCCCTCGCGGCCGGGACGCCTACGGAAGAGGCCAGTGGGTCAGGGTGACCGGGCCCAGGAACTGCGGCTCGTAGTAGGAGCTGCGATCGCCGGCGTCGAGTACGGCCCGGAGCCTGGGCGTGCCGAGGATGCGATAGCCGAGCGTGAAGCGTGGCAGGCAGACGGCGGTGTCGACGACGTCGGTCGGGTTGGGTGAGGCGGCCGCTCCCGGGGCGAAGAAGCGCGCGAGGTACGTCCAGGAGTCGCGCAGAGCCGGCCGGAACGATTCGCTCAAGGGCCTGCCGAGGTTGTCGGACACCTGGCAAAGCAGAGTCGCCAGCCGGGCGCTGTAGGTCATGTAGTCCACCGTGCCGCCGCGTTCCGGCCTGTACGTCCGCAGGATGGCGACCTCCGGGACCGGCCGCGTGCCGCGGCCGTCGCCGTCGTTGTCCGGTCGCAAGGCGTGCTGGACGGCGCGGTCGGCACGCAGAGCGTTGCCGTCCGCATCGAGCACCCAGGCGATGGTCTCTTCGTCCCCGGTCTGCGAAGCGAGCCCCAGCAGCGCCAGGTCGAGGGCCATCGCAAAGGTTCCGCCGATCACGCGATCCTCGTAACGATAGGTGAGCTTGCTCGACCACTCGTAGGGCCGCCGCAGCGGTGTGCCGATCGAGGGGTCGGTAGCCAGGCGTTCCGCGGCTCCGCGGAGGGCGGTAGTGAACCTCTTGAAGTAGTCCGACACGGCCGCGGCCTCGTCGGCGCTGTAGAGGCCGCTGGCTCTGGTCAGGTCGTAGGCATAGGCGAACGAGAACGCGCCCCAGCTCTGCAGCTGGCCGGTGTCCGGGCTGTCGTAGTCGTCAAGCGTGGTCGGCCGTGCCTCGCGGCTCCACGCCACGAGGATGTCGTGGGCGGTGCGCGCGTAGGCGATATCGCCGCTCACGGCATACGCGATCGCGAGGTTGCGCGCGGCCCGGCTGTCCTCGTCCAGATGCAGAAACGCCTGATGGATCTCTTGACCGCCGGTGAACGGGCCGCGCTCGACCTGTGGCGTCCGGTCCAGGGCCGGGCCGGCATAGCTCTTCACGAACGCGGCCCAGGCGGAGGTCCAGGGCTCGTCCGCCGCCGCGACGCGAGAGCGGATCTGGTGGACGGCTTTGCCGGTGAGCACGAGGTGAGGCGTCCAGGCCGGGGCGGCCGTCGTCGCTGAGCGTGTGGCCTCGGGACTGCCCCCACCGCCGCACGAAACGACGAGCAGCGCGACGGCGATGCCCGCGAGCATCGCCGTCGCGCTGCCGATCTTCTTCCACCTTAGGGGGGTGACTCGGCGACGCGGCATTCATAGAGTGTACCCCGGCGGCTGCCACAAGATCCGCCGGGGCACCTCATCTGAGGCTTGGTCTCAGAACTGCGTCAGCGTCGTCGGCCCCAGGAACTGCGACTCGTAGAACTGCGCCCGCGGGAACTGGCCGCCGTTCACATCGTCCAGGAACTGCTGCTCGCCGTAGATGTGCGCGGCAGATTGGATGCGTGTCAGCTGCAGGTCCCAGTGGACCAGGTCGTTGGGCGCCGGCGAGGCGAGGTAACCCGGGCCGGAGAACTGTGAGAGGTAGACCCACGATCCATGCAGTTCGCTGCGCATGGTGGCGGTTGCACGTCCGAGGCCGGCGGTCATCTGGTAGAGCATCGACGCCATGCGGGCGTTGTAGCTCATGTAGTCGACGCAACCGCCGCGGCTGGCGTTGTCGTAGTAGCCGGCGGCCTTGACCAGCACCTGTGGCACCGCCCCCTTGCTGTGGCCGTCGCCGTCGTTGTCCGGCGCGGTGGAGCAGTGGAGGATCGCCGGCACGTTCAGGGTGTAGCTCGGGCTGTACAGCGTCGTGATGCTCGCCGTGTCGTTGCTCACTATTGCTGCGGCGAGCCAGGCTGCGGCCGGGGCCGCCGCCGTGTCGCGGCCGGTGTAGAAGTCGGTCTGGTCGTAGGTCAGCTTCGATCCCGGCCAGTCGTAGGTGCCGCGGCCGCTGTGCGTGAACCAGTAGTCCTTGGCGAAGTTGTCCTGGTAGCCCTTCATGACTGTGGCCCACGTGCGGAACCACGCCTGGATGACCGCGTGGTCGCTGTCGGAGTAGACGCTCGCTCCTCTGGTGAGGTCGTAGGCGAGGGCGAACGAGAAGGCGCCGAAGGCCTGGTGATAGCCGCCTTGGTAGTCGCCGGTGAAGGAGTACGGCGCGGGGTGGTTGGCCTGTGCCCAAGCAAGCAGGAACTGCCGCGCCTTCGCCGCGTAGGTCGAACTCCCGGTGCAGGCGTAGGCCACAGCGACGTTGCGGGCGTAGCGCGAGTCGGTGTCGAGCTGCGTGTAGGCGAACGTTGCGGTTGGGCCGACATCCACACTGGGCGTCGCGCTCATGGCGATCCTGACCTTGCCGTCACGGAAGAACGTCCAGGCAGCTGCGTAGGGTTGTGTGCCGGCGGCGATCCTCTGGCGGAGCGTTTCCACATCGGTGACCGAGAGGATGAGGCTTCCCGATGGCGCCGGTGTGGTGGTCGGCGTCGGAGTCTCGGTCGGCGTCGGCGTGGCGGTCGGCGTCTCGGTCGGGCTCTGTGACGGCGTGGGCGTCGGGGTCACTGTCGGCGTGGGAGTCGGGGTCGGTGGGATCGGCATGCGCCGATGGACCGGCTTGACGGCCCTGAGGACGACGTAGTTGTGTGTCCGCGCGGCCACAAGGAATCTCTGGCCTTGGATCATGGTGACGATCTGACCCTTGCGGATACGGGCACGCAGTCCGGGGTGACGATGCCTGACGACGACGTAGGTGGAAGTGCGCTTCACGATCTTGCAGCGCAGCGAATGGGTCGACGATTGGGCGAAGGAAGTGGGGGCTGTCCATAGGCTCACCGCTAAGATGACGAGCACGAGCAGCCCGCCTGCGGTGTTCACCTTCCGTGCCACGGTAACTCCTCCTCGAAGTGCTTGAGCGAGTCGTGGCCGAGGTCACTCGGGCTGACCTGGTTGGAGTGTCGCATCGGCGCGACTCGCGTTGGTCTTGTCTTGGGTCCGTGAGCCGGTCGATCGCCCGGCTCACTAACTGGTGTCGGTCGTTCGCAAGAGAAGTTGAGACGCTGGACAGTCATGTGTCGCCTTCAATGACTACACGGCCGGCGGCTGGGCGCGGCGACGTGCGCGGACGAGGAGAAGGGGCATCCCTTGGGCGTCCTCCCTTGACGCAGGACTCTGTGGGGAGGGGCCGTTGCCAGTGCCCGTGCTTGCCGATACAATCGCTGTGCCGCTGGCGGGACGCGGCCAGGATCGAGGGTCGGCCGCCCCTCAACCGATGTGGCCAACCGGAGGGAGAACCTTGCAACCACGGCCGGGGCGACGTCTCACGGGGGTCGCACGGTGAGCCTGTGACACCGGCAGTGGTGGAGGCGCGCCCGGCAACTCCCGCGGAGTGGGATGCCGCGTATCGGGGTTGTGCGCATGCGACGGCGTTTCAGTCCCGTGGCTGGGCGGAGGACTGGGCCGCCTACACCCACGGGTTCATGCACCCGGCCCCCGTTCTCCTTCGCTTGGACGACCGCTCGAGCCTCGTGGTACCGCTGACACGGCAGCGCCGCCGTCGCGGCCTTGCGTCGAGCTACCTCGCCTCGCCGGCCGGCACGTACGGCGGTTGGCTGGCGCCCGACCCGCTGGACGAGTGCCGGGCGCTCGCGGTGGCCGAATGGCTTCTCGTGCACCGCGCGCCGCTGTGGTGGCGTGTCAACCCGTTCGACCCGCAGGCGGAGACGCTGCGGCCGCTGGCTGCGCTGCCGGACGAGACTCATGCCATGCGCTTGAGCCGGGGGTTCGATTCGGCCTGCGAGCGCGCCAGCCACGGCCATCGGTGCGCCGTGCGCAAGGCGCAGCGCAACGGTCTCGCCGTGCGACGCGCTGCGACGGCTGGCGACTGGGAGGCCTACTACGCGATCTACCTCGAAGCGCTGCGACGCTGGGGGGACGCTGCGAGCTCGAGATACGGCCCCGGTATCTTCGATCTGCTTCGGCGTCGCGGATCGCCCGGCGTGGAGCTCTGGCTCGCGACGCTGGAAGAAGGGACGATCGTCGCCGGCGGCCTCTGCCTGTACGGCCCCGAGCACGTCTCGTACTGGCACGCGGCGGCCCTGAGCGAATTCTTCGCACTGCGCCCCGCCAACCTCCTGGTCCACGAGATGGTGCTCGACGCGTGCTGCCGCGAGCTGCGCTGGTTTGATCTGAACCCCAGCGGCGGGCACGCCGGCGTGGCCACCTTCAAGGAACGGGTCGGGGCGGTTGCCGTGCCGAGCCCGGTCATCGTGCGCGATCGCGCTACCGTGCCTCTGCGCCGCTTGGGCAACGCGATCCATGGTCTCTCGCGAGGAAGGTCGGCTCAGGCTTCGAAACACCTTCTGAAAGGGTGATCGCCCACGCGTATACTCGCCTGGGCGTCGGGCGGCGAGCCTTCGATCGCTCCAGTCGATGGGAGAAGTTCCGACAACGACTCCAAACCGTGAGGCCGGAGGAGACTGCATGTTGAACGCGGACATGGAGGCCCAGTGGGAGGCGGGACGTCTGTGAGACCCGCCATCACCGAGGTGTGCGCGGCGACGGCCGTGGAGTGGGATGAGATGTGGGCAGCCTGCCCTTACGCCACCTACTCGCAGTCGCGCGCGTGGTCCGAGGACTGGGCGACCTACACAGGCGGCTCGCTGCAGCCAAGGCCGATGCTGGCTCGCTTCGACGACGGCCACCGAGTGCTGCTGCCGCTCACTCGGCAACGTCGTCGTAGCCGGTTGACGATGCGGCATCTCCTGTCGCCCGCCGGCACGTACGGAGGATGGCTGACGGGCGAGCCCTTGACGCCCCTGCACGCGGAGGTCCTTACCGAGTGGCTGCTGGCGAAGCGTGCGCCGTTGTGGTGGCGAGTCAACCCGTTCGACCCTCTCGCCGCTGTGCCGATGGCCCGCGCGACCGAGCCCGACGAGACGCACATCGTGCGTCTCGAGCGCGGCCTCGAGGCGCAGATGAGCCATCGCGGCCACAGAGAGGCCGT
This sequence comes from Actinomycetota bacterium, assembly GCA_003132585.1. Lineage (GTDB taxonomy): Bacteria > Actinomycetota > Thermoleophilia > UBA2241 > UBA2241 > PALSA-647. Next base: position 8,598 of record PKYG01000031.1, on the reverse strand, counting down.
CCGCAAGGCGCAACGCGCCGGTCTCACGGTGAGGAAAGGGGCCGGCGCCGGCGACTGGGAGACGTACTACTCCATCTACTTGACCACCCTGGAGCGGTGGGGGCCGAACGCCAGCTCCAACTATGGGGCGGCGCTCTTCGAGCTGCTGCGGCGCAGGGGCGCCCCCGGCATCGACCTGTGGTTGGTCGAGCTGGAAGACGGCACGGCCGTGAGCGGCTCCATCAATCTCTGCGGACCGCGTCATCTCGCGGGCTGGCACATGGCCAGCCTCTCCGACTACTTCCGGCTGAAACCGACGAACCTGCTCATCAACGAAATGATCCAGGATGCTGTGGACCGCTCGTTCTCGTGGTTCGACATGCATCCCAGCGGGGGGCACGAGGGAGTCACTCGGTTCAAGGAGAACTGCGGCGGAGAACCGTTGAAGTGCCCGGTGATCGTCGCCGGTGAGCCTGCCGGGTCCGGCCGCAGGCTCGTCGCAGATGTCGTGCGCAGGCTGCGCGGCTCGACGGACCCAAGCGGACCCGCTCCGGACGAGAAGCCGACGAGGTAGCGGGGTGGGATCCCGGCTCCTCGAGCAGTTCCGGCACTTCTTCGGCTGCGAGCACGTCGTACCGGTCGGGAGCGGCACCGGCGGGCTCAGCCTTGCGCTGCGATGCATCGGAGTCCGAGGCCGCGCCGTCCTGGTGCCGGCCCTCACGTGCCCGGCCGTGCCGCTCGCGGTGATCGCCGCCGGTGGGGTCCCGCGTGCGGTCGACGTCTTGCGCGCGGATGCCACCATCGATCCCGCGGCTGTCGCCGACGCCCTCACCACGGATGTGGCGGCGATCATCGCCGTGGACAGCTTCGGCTATCCCGCGCGGATCGCCGAGCTTCGGAGAGTCGCCGATCCGCTTGGATGTCCCATCGTGGAGGATGCCTGCCAGGCATACGGCGGCCGCGTCGACGGTGTGGCGCTCGGAACCCTGGGCGACATCGGCGTCGTCAGCTTCGGCTACTCGAAGAACGTGTGGCTGGATGCCGGTGGCCTGCTGCTGACCGACGACAGGCAGCTCGCTGCCGAAGTACTCGCCATGCAGCAGGCTCCGGACTACCGGCTGCTCAGCCGCGTCCGCAGTCGCGTGACGCTGAAGCTCATGTTGTCCGGCCACGAAGACTGGTTCCCCGCCCTCGTGCGGCACATGGGCCTGCTGCGGTACGCCTTTCCCGCGCATCAGGCTCAGATGCTGCCGGTCGCGTGGCGTGCCTTCGTCGACGAGCTGCCGCATACCCTCGCCAACCTGAAGCGCTTGGCCGGGGCCGCGGCGGGGTTCGCCGGTGTGGAGACCTTCGAGTACTCGGCGGAAGGGTGGCTGCCGTGGCGCTACAGCGTGCGCGTGCCGCAAGAGCAGGCGCGGGTGAGCTTCGAGGCGGCCATGGCCGCCGCCGGGGTGCCACTGACGCATCTCTTCCCGCCGCTGACGGGCCCCTTCGTCGATCTTGGGCCCGACGAGTGTCCCGAGGCTCGTCGTCTCAGCGAGATGATCGTCAACTTCAAGCACTCGGCGAGGGCTGCCGACACGCAGGCGATGGCCGAGTCGGTCGAATCGGCGATCGCCGCCTGGCCTGGGGTCGACGGGGCGGGATTCTGCTGAGGTCCCGGGAGATGGGATGAGCCTTCGTCACCAGGCGGTCAGCGGCGTCAAGTGGACGACGGTCGCGATGGTGTGCACCACCGTGATCGGCTTCTCCCAGCTGGCGGTGCTCACCCGGCTGCTTTCTCAGGCTGACTTCGGGCTCATGTCGATGATCGCGACGGTCATCGGATTCGCGCAGGTCTATGCGGACATGGGCTTCAGCGGTGCCATCATCTACCGCCAGGACACGACCAGCGACCAGCTGTCGACGCTGTACTGGATGAATCTCATCGCAAGCACCGGCCTGTTCCTCATCGTGCTGGCCGTTTCGCCACTGGTGGCCGCGTTCTTCCACCAGCCGAACCTCGGGAGACCGTTCATGGTGACCAGCCTCATCTTCCTGATCACGCCGGTGGGCCAGCAGTTCCAGATGCTGCTGCAGAAGGGTCTCTTGTTCCGTCGGCTGGGGATTATCGAGATCATCTCGGCGGTGCTAGGGCTCGTCGTTGCCGTGGCCGCCGCCCTCGCGCACCAGGGTGTGTACAGCCTCATCTACGCACAGCTCGCCTCGGCGACGGCCAAGGCGGGGATGCTCGGGTGGTACGGATGGCGGCACTGGACGCCTCGTTTCCACCTCAAGCTCAGCGACCTCAAAGGGTACTTCGGCTTCGGTCTCTACCAGATGGGCGAGCGGAGCGTCTACTACTGGGCCAACAACCTCGACTACCTGCTGATCGGCCGCTTCCTTGGCGCGGGGCCTCTCGGTATCTACACGATCGCGTTCAACCTGGTCGTCATGCCGGTGACGAAGCTCTCTCCCGTGCTCACCCGCGTCGCGTTCCCCGTGTTCGCCAAGCGCCAGGGCGACGATGCGGGGTTGCGCCGTGGCTACTGCGAAGTGATCGAACTCGTCTCCTTCGTCACGTTCCCGCTGCTGATCGGTCTCGCCGCCTCCGGCTCGGTGGCCATCGTCGCCGTCTTCGGGGCCGCCTGGACGGGCTCGGTGATCCTCGTCCAGCTCCTGGTGCCGATGGGCATGCTGAAGAGCATCGGCAGCCCGTCAGGCTCCCTCTTCTTGGCTAAGGGGCGTGCCGACGTCGGTTTCTGGTACAATGTCGTCAACACGGCCGTCACGTTCGTGGTCCTGTGGATCGCCGTGCGGTTCGGGACCGCGGCGGTGGCGGCATCTCACTCGGCGATCGCAGTCGCCTCCATCCCCCTGGAACTGTATCTCCTCTGGCTGGTCTCGCGTTTGCGTCCGGGCGACTACCTTCGTCGCCTGGTGACTCCCCTGGCCGCATCAGGCATCATGGGGGCGATCGTCTATGCAAGCTGCGTTGTCCTACGGGATAGGCTCTCGCCGGCCATCTGTCTTGGCGTACTCGCGGCGGAGGGCGCCATCTTGTACGTGGCCCTTTGGCGTCTTCTGCGCCGCGACTACATGCCCGGCCTGTGGCGGATGCTGCGTTCTGGGCGAGAGGAGACCGCATAGATGGATAGTTGCTCGGCGGCAGTGGCGAACAAGGAGTGGCGATGAGCGACACACCTGTCCGAGGTCGGGATCGGTTTCTGGTATTCGGCGCCCCGGCGATCGGCGACGAGGAGATCGCCGAGGTCGTCGCCTCCCTCAAGAGCGGCTGGCTCGGTACCGGACCCAAGGTGGCGCGCTTCGAGGCCGACTTCGCGGCCTACGAGGGCGCGCCTCACGCCGTCGCCGTCAGCTCGTGTACCGCGGCGCTGCACCTCTCGATGCTCGCGCTCGAGGTGCAGCCCGGCGACGAGGTGATCACCACGGCGCTCACGTTCGCGGCCACCGTCAATGCCATCATCCACGCCGGCGCCACGCCGGTGCTCGTCGACATCGACCCGGTGACGATGAACCTCGACCCGGTGGCGACGGCCGCGGCTGTCGGTGAGCACACCCGGGCGATCCTGCCGGTGCACTTCGCCGGCAGGGCCTGCGACATGGACGAGATCGTCGCCCTCTGTAAGGCGCGCGGACTGGCGCTGATCGAGGACTGCGCCCACGCGATCGAGACCGAGTACCACGGCCGGCACGCCGGCACCTTCGGCGATTTCGGTTGCTTTAGCTTCTATGTCACCAAGAACGTGGTCACGGGGGAGGGGGGGATGGTGCTGTCGCGGCGCGAGGAGGATGCGGCACGCATCAAGGTGCTCGCCCTGCACGGCATGAGCAAGGATGCCTGGAAGCGGTTCGGCGACGAGGGCTACAAGCACTACTACGTCACCGCGTGCGGCTACAAATACAACATGACCGATCTGCAGGCAGCGCTCGGCATCCATCAGCTCGCCAGGGTCGAGCGCAACTGGGAGCGGCGGCGGCAGATCTGGACGCGGTATCAAGAGGAGCTGGACGGGCTCGGGCTCGGCCTGCCGGCCGAGCCCGAGCCCGGAACCCGCCATGCGTTCCACCTGTGCACCGTGCTGGTCGACAAGGAGCGCTGCGGGATCGCGCGCGACGACTTCCTCGAGGCGATGACAGCGCAGGGCATCGGGGTGGGGGTGCACTTCCTCGCGATCCCCGAGCATCCCTACTACCGCGAGCGCTTCGGCTGGCAGCCCGCAGACTACCCGCAGGCGCAGCGCATCGGCCGCCAGACCGTGAGCCTGCCGTTGTCGCCCGCGTTGAGCGACGCCGACGCCGGCGACGTGGTTCGCGCCGTGCGCCGCGTGCTGGGGCGGTAGGTGGGCGCTCCGTCGACGCCGTTGGTCGTCGCCCACTCCGTGGAGGTCTGGCTGCCGCTTACGATGACCTGGGCGTACAACCAGGTTCGGTACGCGGAGGGCACGGAGGCGCTGGTACTGGCTGGCGCTACGCAGAACCTCGACCGGTTCCCCTGGCGGCCTCTGTACACGTGCGCCGGCGCGCTCGAGGCGCGGCTGCTACGAGGCGCCCGGCGCGGCCGGCTGCGCCTCTACCCGCGCTCATATGGGCGCGCCTGTCGCGAGCATCGCCCGGCGGTGTTGCATTCGCACTTCGGCTACCGTGGCTGGGCCGACCTGCCGCTGGTGCGCCGCTACGGATCGGCTCACGTCGTGACCTTCTACGGGCACGACGTGACCATGTACCCGCGCACCTGGCCGGTGTGGCGGCGGCGGTACGCGGAGCTCTTCGCTGCCGCCGACCTCGTGCTCTGCGAGGGGCCGTACATGGCCGGCTCCATCGAGGAACTCGGCTGCCCGCCCGAGAAGGTGCGTGTCCAGCGTCTCGGCGTCGATCTCGATCGGCTCCCCTGCCGACCGCGCGAGCTGGCTGTGGGCGAGCCGGCGCGCGTGCTCATCGTCGGCGCCTTCCGGCCCAAGAAGGGGATCCCGGCGGCGCTCGAGGCGGTGGCCGCCGCCCGGGATGGCGGCCGTGATCTCCGCGTCACCGTGGTCGGCGGGTCCAACGGTGACCCGGTGGAGGAAGCGGAGTGGCGCCGCATCGACGACGTCGTGCAGCGACGCCGCCTTGCGGACGTGGTCTCGTTCGCCGGCATGGTGCCGTACGACCGCCTGCTGGAGGAGATCACGACTCACCATATCTTCCTCTCTCCGAGTCGCATCGCCCCGGACGGCGACAGCGAGGGCGGCGCTCCCGTGACGATTATCGAGGCCGCGGCCAGCGGCATGCCGGTGGTGAGCACCACGCACTGCGACATCCCGCAGGTGGTCGAGGACGGGCGCACCGGCCTGCTTGCCCCCGAGGGCGACCAAGCCGCGCTCGATGCGTGCCTGGCGCGGCTGCTCGACCAGCCCGAGAGCTGGTCAGAGATGGGGGCGGCGGCGGGCGCCCTGGCGCGCGAATGCTTCGACGTGCGTGCCTGCGCCGCCCAGCTCGTCGGATGCTACCGCGAGCTCGTGGCGGCATCCTCGGGCGATGCGGCATGACGCCCGTGGCCCGCATTGAGGAGGAGCGGCCCGCCACGCGCGACGAATGGGACGAGGCCTGGCACGCCTGCCCCGCGGTGACCTACTTCCACTCGCCGGCCTGGGCCGAGCTCTGGGCGCGTCCCGGCCGCGCCCGGGTGAAGCCGGAGGCGCGGCTGGTCCGCTTCGCCGACGGCGTCACCGCCGTGCTGGTCGGCTCCCGCGAGCGCCTCCACCGCGGTCTGACCAGCCGCTTGGTGACGACCAGCTCCGGCACCTACGGCGGCTGGCTGGCCGGCCCGGGGGCCGGCGCCGCGCACGCCGGCGCGCTTGCAGCGCGGCTGCTCCGCGAGCCGGACCTCTGGTGGCGACTCAATCCCTACGACCCGCTCGTGGAGGCGCCGCACGGGGTCGCGGTTCGGCCCGAGGAGTCCGACGCGTTAGCGCTCGACGGGGGCTTCGAGGCGGTGTGGCGGCGTGCCTCGCGCGGCCACCGCGCCGCCGCCAACAAGGCCGCTCGCGCGGGGGTCGACGTACGCCGCGCCGCTTCCCGCTCGGATTGGGAGGCTTACTACGCCGTGTACCAGGATTCGCTGCGGCGCTGGCGCGAACACCGCAGCTGGACGCTCGGCTACGGTGCGCAGCTCTTCGAGGCCCTGCGTCGCCACGACCCGGAGCACGTGCAGCTGTGGCTCGCGTGGCACCAGGGTCGCGCGGTCGCTGGCGCGCTGTGCCTCGCGGGCCCGGCGGCGCTCGTGTACTGGCATGGGGCCACGCTGGAGGCGGCGTTCGATCTGCGGCCGTCCACGCTGCTGATGCGCGAGATCGTGCGCGACGCGTGCGCCAGTGGGGCCGCCTGGTTCGACTTCAACCCGAGCGCCGGTCTGGAGGGCGTGCGAGAGTTCAAGCGCCGCTTCGGGACGCAGACCCTGTCGTGCCCGGTGGTCGTGAGGCAGAGCACGCGCACCCGCGGGTTGCGGCGGTTACGCGGTCGCCGGCCGGATCAGTCGTAGTACTCCTGGTAGCGGTGGTACTTGCCTTTGGCGTCGTCGGCTACGCCGGTGATGACGACGCCGAGGGGCCGCGCCGGGACTCTCGTGAAGAAGTCCTCGACGTCTTTGATGGTATCGGCGGTCGTCTGGTCGAGGCGCAGGATCACGATGATGCCGTCGACGCGGGCGGCCAGGGTGGCCGCGTCGCCGACGGCGAACATGGGCGGCGCGTCGACGAGGACGTAGTCTGACTCGGCGCGCAGCGTGTCGAGCATGGCCCCGAGCTGGCGCGAACCGACGATTTCGCCCGGGTTGGGGGGCAGCGGACCCGACGACAGCACCTTGAGCTCGAGGTCGCCGGGGGCTCTGGCCTCGCCGGCGACCGGCTTGACCGCGCGGCGACCCTTCGGCGTGGTGACCGCCGGGCCCGGGTCGTGGAAGGTGAGCACCTGGGCAGCGTCGTCGAGCGAGCTGGTGCCGGCGACCACGTTGGTGACGCCGCGGGCGTTGGCGATCTTGAAGAAGCGGTGCAGCGACGGTCGCCGCAGGTCGCCCTCGACCACTGCGACCTTCTTGCCGGCGCGCAGCAGGGCGATGGCGAGGTTGGCGATGGTCGTGGACTTGCCCTGTTGGGGCAACGGGCTCGTGACCATCACGACCTTGACGTCGTTGTTGAGGTCGACGAACTGGAGGTTGGTGCGCAGAAAGCGGTATGCCTCGGCGGCCGGCCCGCGCGGGTCTTCGAGGACGGCCAGGTTGTCGGAGCTTTTCTCGTTCTTGCGGGACTTGGGGACGGCGGCGATCACCGGCAGCGTCGTCGCCTCGGCGATCTCGTCGGCCGAGTGCAGCTTGACGTCGAGCGACTCGCGCACGAAGGCGAACCCGACGCCGAGGACGAGCCCGGCCAGCACGGCCAGCGCGCCGTTGCGCAGCGGTTTGGGGCTGGACGGGCTGCTTGAGGGCTGGGCAACCTCACCGATGGTCAGGCCGCCGGTGACGAGCGCCTTGTAGACGTCGAGCTGGCTGCGCCGGTCGATGAGCGACTGGCGTTCCGTGCTGCCGGGCTTGGCGGCGGCGATCTGCTCGTCGACCAACTGAACCGCCTCGTCGAACGAGCGCTGCTGCGTCTCCTTGCGCCATTCCACGAACTGCCCGGCGAACGCGTTCGCGAGTTGTGCCGCCTTCTGCGGGTCTGAGCGCTTGGCGCTCACAGCGATGATGTCGGCGTTGGCGTCGGCCTCGGCGCTCACGCCCGCCATGAGGGTCGCGGGAGCGTCGCTCCAGCCCAGCTGCGCCCCGGCGCGTTGCGCGATCTCGGGGGTGACCACAAAGCTGGCCAGCGTCTGCAGCTCACGCTCGTCGGGCTTGGAGAGGTCGATGTTGGTGCCCACCACCACGCTGAGTGAGGGCGACTGGGAGACGGCCATGATGCGCGTCACCGACGTATACAAGGTCGGTTGCAGGAAGCTGATCACGAGGACGATGGCTGGAACGATGACCGCCGCCTCGACGACGATCCACTTGCGACGCCAGAGGATCTGGGCGTAGTGGCGCAGGCTGGTCGGCGACTGGGTGTTCTCGACCACTAAATCCCACTCCTCCCTTCGCTACGCTCGTCCGCAGAGTATACATCAGGCAGGTGCCAGAGCTTCCACAGGGCGAGGCCGAACAACACCACGAGCAACGAGTTGCGCACGATCACCACGACCAGAGCGCCCGGCCGCATGTCGAGCAGGCGCCAGTAGCGGGCGGGGAACTCGATCTGCGTGAGCAGCAGCGTGAGGCCGCCGACGATGCCGAGTTCGCGGTCGCGGGCGGCCACCAGCGCCCAGGCCGGCAGAGTCCAGATGAAATACTGCGGAGACAGGACCTTGCTGAACGCCATGAGGGCGACGATGAGGGCCAGCACGGCGATGGCCTGGTCCGGCGGCGCGCCCCTCGTCCTCGAACGGTCGCCAGGCGTCGCCGGCGAAACGCTGCAGGACGACCTCCATTTCTCGTCCGTGGTGATGGTGCCGTCGTAGTCGAGGAGCGCAAGGCTGCAGGAGGGCCGGGTCTGGTAGAATCGGGTTTCCGGCCCGCACGACGAAAGCGAAACACGTGAACGACAAGGCAGCCCA
>PKYG01000007.1 GCA_003132585.1 Actinomycetota bacterium | reverse complement strand
CTGTGACCGGCAAGCTGGTCGCCGAGGTCATCGCCGGCGATCAGCCGGCGATCGATCTCACGCCGCTGCGCATCGATCGCTTCCCGTTGCTCTAGTCACCGGCGGCGGGCGCCACGGGCGGTGCGCCATCGGCTGCCGACGGTGCATCGACGGCGGTCGCCCGCGTCCAGTGCCGCCACGGCCATCCGGCATTGGGCCCGATCGCCAGGGTGAGGCCGGGCACAAGCGCGGGGCGCACGAGGAACGTGTCGATCAGCACGCCGAGCGCGACGCCGATGGCGATCTCGACCAGATCCTTGACCGCCTGTGACGTGAGGATCAGGAACGTGCCGGCGAGGATGAGACCGGCGCTGGTGAGCACGCCGCCGGTCGCCGCCACGGCGCGCACGGTGCCCTCGCGAAGACCGTTCTTCATCGCTTCCGTGCGGATGCGCGTCGTGATGAAGATGTTGTAGTCGCTGCCGAGCGCGACGAGGAAGATGAAGAGGTAGAGCGGGATGCGGTAGCTGAGGTGCTGCCAGCCGAAGAGCTTCTCCGTGATCAGGATCGTCGCGCCCAGCGCCGCGAGGTAGGAGAGCACGTTCGTCGCAAGCAGGTAGAGCGGCGCGACAACGGCGCGCAGAAGAACGATGAGGATGAGGCCGACGACGACGAGCGCGATGACGGCGACGAGGAGCGTGTCGCGATTGGAAAGCGCCCACGTGTCGGCCTGGATCGCGGTCGGGCCGCCGACGAGCACGGTGCTGTCGCTCGCGGCGGCAAGCCCGCGCAGATTGACGCGTAGCTGGCGCACCTGGTCGAGCACCGCGCTCGAGTACGGGTCGCCCTTGAAGATCACCTGATAAGCGAGCAGCTGGCCGCCGTCGGCGGTGCCGGTGGGGAAGGCCGACTGCACTCCCGGGCTGCTCTGAAGCGCGCCGACGATCATTCCCGCGACCGCCTTCGGCGGCGCCTGCGGCGCTTGGAAGAGCACGTTGGTCGGCGCCAGGGCGCCCTTGGCGAAGTGCTGCTCGAGCAGCGTGTAGCCCTGGGAAGACGGCATGCTACGCAGGAAGTCCTCGGTGAAACTGAAGCGCGGTGAGTAGAAGAGCGCACCCAATGCGAGCAGCGCGAGCAGCGCCGTCACGCCGGCGATCGCCCGCCGCGGACGGGCGGCGACGGACTCGGCGACGCGCTGCCACGTACGGTGCACGGAGGCCGTGCCGAGGCGCGGCACCCGTGGCCAGAAGGCGCGCCGCCCGAGCACGGCCAGGAGCGCGGGCATCAGCGTGAGGCTGGCGATGAGCGTCACGAAGACCCCGAGACCGAGTACCGGCGCGAACCCTCTGTAGTCGCCGTAGCGTGCGAACGACAGCGTCAGCACGGCGAGCGTGACCGTGAGCCCGCTGGCCGCTATCGCCTCCCACGTGTCGGCGAGCGCGCTGGCGAGCGCGACGCGTGCATCGCTCTCGGCGCGCAGGTACTCGCGATAGCGGGCGATCAGAAGCAGGCCGTAGTCGGTGCCGGCGCCGAAGAGAAGGATGATCATCAGCGAGGTCGCCTGTCCAGAGAGTGTGACGCCGAGCGCCTTGGCGACGTTGGCAAGGATGCTGCCGGCGACGAAGTAGCCGAAGCCGACGGTGAGCAGCGGCACGAACGGCAGCACCGGCGAGCGATAGATCAGAAGCAGCAGGACGAGCACGAGCAGTACCGTGCCGATCAACAGCTTCACGTCGGCGTTGAGGAAGATCCTGTAGACGTCGGTGATCAGTCCGCCGGGGCCGGTCACGCGTACTTGCATGACGCTGCCACCGGCCCCCTCGGTGGCGCCGAAGTGGTCGCGGATGCGCTGGATGGAGTCGCGGAAGGCGGCGACTCCCGGGTTGCCCGCGAGGTTGGCGAAGATGAGTGCGCCTTTACCGTCGGGGGCCAGTTCGATTCGCGCGCCGGAAACCGGCTCGACGCCGCTCTGCAGCCAACTCAGGCCATCCTTGATCAGCGCGAGGTCAGCGGGGCCCAGCGGTGCGGCGGAGCTGAAGACAACGATGAACGGCGTACCCTGGGCGCCCGGGAATGCCTGCTGCAGGAGTGCATCGGCACGACGCGATTCCGTGCTCGCCGGCAGGTCCTTGCTCGCGTCGTTGCTGGTGACGCTCTGCAGCATCGGACCGGCCGAGAAGCCTCCCGCGATGAGTAGCCAGGCGCCGATCACGACCCAGGGATGCCTGCCTCGGGTCGACCAGGTCACAATGGTGCGAACCACTCCTACTCCTTGAGCCCGGGTGACACGACGATCGCGGCGGCGATCGCGCAGGTAGAGTACGCGAAAACTGACGCGGCTGTCAGCCCGCGATCGTCATGGCTGGTGGGCGGCGGCAGGGCGTAGCCGAGCCGCCGCCGGGGAAGAGTGATCGACATGGAGACGACGGTGCAGGAGAGGTCCAGCGGCCTCTACGCGAAGCTGGCGACGCTCGCCGTGAAGGTGGAGAGCTATTCGGTCGAGCGTCACGAGCTCGACGTGTCGAGCGGCTTCCGCCGCGTGACGACGGACGTCATTCTGCGCGGCGGCGGGCATGAAGGACGCGGGGAGGACGTCACCTACATCGCCGAGGAGCACGACGACTACCCGCTGGAGCTCCCGCTTGTCGGCGAAGGGACGCTGGGCGGCCTGTCGCGGCGGCTCGGGCGGCTGGATCTCTTCCCGGCCAAGCCGCCGAGCATGGCGGCCGCCCGTCAGTACCGGCGCTGGGCGTTCGAGAGCGCCGCGCTCGACCTCGCCCTGCGTCAGCAGGGCCGGTCGCTGGGCGCGGCGCTCAGTCGCGACTACCGCGCCGTGCGCTTCGTGGTCTCGACGCGCCTCGAAATCGACCCGTGGCTGGCGATCGACCCGCAGCTCGAGTTCAAACTAGATCCAACGCCGGACTGGGACGCGGCGGCGATGGCGCGCATCGCCGCCACCGGCCGTGTGTGCGCGCTCGATTTCAAATCCTTCTACGAAGGGACGCCGGTCGACAACCCGCCCGATGCCGGGCAGTACCGGGCGGTGGCGGCGGCTTTTCCCGGAGCCATCCTCGAAGACCCGTCGCTGGCTCCCGAGTTTCGCGCGGCGCTTGCCGGCGCCGAGGGCCGCTTCAGCTTCGACGCGCCGGTCCACTCGTGGGCGGACGTCGAGGCGCTGCCGGTCCGGCCGCGGTTCCTCAACATCAAACCCTCCCGGTTCGGTTCGGTCGCGGCGCTGCTGGACTGCATCGAGAAGTCACTGGCCGCCGGCCTTACTCTCTACGGCGGCGGCCAGTTCGAGCTCTCCGTCGGCCGCGACCACATCGAGGCGCTCGCCAGCCTCTTCTATCCGCGCGGCCCCAATGACGTGGCGCCGCGCGACTACCACGGCGAGCCGCATGCCGGCGTGCCGCGCAGCCCGCTGACGCCGCTCGACCAGGCGCCTGGATTCGGCTTCGCGTTCGCCCGCTGAGGCGCCGCCGCCGGTCGAACGGCCACCGATCTCAGCTCTAGGTGGCTCGTGCTGGTAACATGTGCACGTGACCCCGGTCCGCAAGATCCAGGAGCAGCACGGTATCGTCGGCCGCGAGCGTGAGCTGGCGACGGCGCTCGCCGTGCTCGGCACCGGCCGCCACGTCCTCTTCGAGGGGCCGGTCGGCGTCGGCAAGACGACAGTCGCGCTCGCCGTCTGCGCGCATCTCGGCCGGCAGACCGTCCGCGTCGACGGCGACGACCGCTACTCTGAAGCCAAGCTCACCGGCTGGTTCGACCCGCCGCTGGTGCTCAAACAGGGATATGGCGAGCGGTCCTTCTTCGCCGGGCCTCTGGTGCAGGCGATGACGGCCGGCAGTGTGCTCTTCATCAACGAGCTCAACCGCATGCCCGAGTCCGTGCAGAACGTGCTTCTGCCGGCACTTGACGAGCGGCTCGTGATCGTCCCGCACATCGGCACGGTGACCGCAGCACCCGGGTTTCAGGTGATCGCCACGCAGAATCCGGTCGAGTATGTCGCCACAGGGCACCTGTCCGAGGCGTTGCGCGACCGTTTCGAGCACGTCGTGCTCGAATACCAGAGTGCCGCAGAGGAGCGCGCCATCGTCGCGCGCGAGACGGGCAGCACCGATGACGAGCTCATCGGCCGCGCCGTCGGGCTGGCTCGCGCAACGCGCCGTCACCCCCGTTTCAAGAAAGGCGCGTCGGTGCGCGCGGCGATCGCCATCGTCGCGATCGCGACGGCGCTTGACGGTGACGGTGCCTTGCGCCGCGCCGCGGCCGCCGCGCTGGCGACCCGCGTCGACCTGCGGGACGACATCGATGCCGACCTCGAGTCGGCGCTCGACGAGATCTACGTGGCCGTCGTCGAGCGCAGTGAGGATCCGGACGTCTGGGGCGCTGAGGAGCCGGACGGCGGCCAAAAAAAAGCCTGAGCGCCGCGGACGCGGCGCGCCGGCGCCGCGGCGCTCAGATCGTCTCCAGCCGTTCCGTTGAGTCCGCGTCCGCTCGTCGCGAGGCGCTGGCCAAGCTCGCCGAGAAGTACGTCGTGCCCCTGAGCGATCTCGACGGCTGGACGATCGCCGTCAACCTCACACGCAGCGACCGGCGCATCTTCAACCGTGAGCTGCAGGTCTACGCAGAGCGGCTGGCGGCGCGGGCCGTGCTGCGCCGCGCCGCCGATCTCGTCGGCCCCATCCGTGGCGCCACCGAAAGCGTCCGCGAGCCACTGCGTGATCCGTTCTCCGGCGAGCTCGATCTCGAACGCACACTCGAGAACATCGCCGCCAAGGAGTCGCCGGAGCCCGAGGACTGGGTCGTCCAGCGACGTCAGGAGCGCCGCCAGCAGGTCGTGCTGATGGTCGACACGTCGCTCTCGATGTCGGGCGAGAACATGGCGATGGCGGCCGTGGCGGCTACCGTGTTGGCGCTGAAGTTGCACCCTGGGGACCTGTCGGTGGTCGTTTTCGAAGACCAGGCGCGGGCGGTCAGTCATCTCGAAGAGGAGGACCCGCCCGCGCTCATTGTCGAGCGAATGCTCGAGCAGCCGGTTCGCGGCTACACGAATATCGAGGCAGCGCTGCGCGTCGGCGCCGAGGAGCTGGCTCGCGGCCGCAACCCACGCAAGGCGGGACTGTTGATTACGGACGGCGTGTCGACTGCGGGCGGCGACCCGCTGCCGCTGGCCGCCCGCTTCAACCGGCTCTTCGTGCTGCTTACCGAGGACTACAAGATGAATCCCGGTCTCTGTCGGCAGATGGCCGACCTCGGGCATGGCGACGTGTTCCCGGTGAAGAGCTTCGCGCAGTTGCCGCGACGCATGCTCGACGTCGCCAACCGGGTCCTGCGCTAGCTCCGGCGTCCAGACTCTCGCGACAGCGCGATGTGAGAAAGGGGCGGCCCCGGGCCCGGGGCCGCCCCCAAAAAGGAGGGGGGCGGTTCCTCTTCCAGAGCCGCCCTCCTTGCCGGCGCCGATCCGTATCCGGCGCTCATACTATGCGATCGCGAAGCCCTGACTCAGATCACAGAACCTTACCGGTTACAGTGGTGGGCCTTGAGCGGCGTGTGATGCTTGACTTGCTTTGTGCCGCCGCCACCCTTGGCCGCGAGGGCCGGCGT
>PKYG01000125.1:18527-18664 GCA_003132585.1 Actinomycetota bacterium | reverse complement strand
TCGAACTCGATGATGCCGCGGAGCATCAGCTCATGCTCGCCGCGTCGCATGGCGTGCGTGATCTTGCGCCGCATCAGCCAGGCGGTCTTGCCCGTCACGCCCAACTGTCGCGATAGCTCGGCTGCCGACGGCGGCTT
>PKYG01000125.1:3397-18434 GCA_003132585.1 Actinomycetota bacterium | reverse complement strand
GTGCGATACATCTCCAGGAAATCCACCAGTGTCAGCGGGTGCCCCATGACGCCACTCCTCTCTGGAAACCACGTGCCAACCAGAGGATAGAGAGGCGACCGGACGTAACGGGATGATCAGTCAAGTTTGAACTGCAACGCGGACTGCCCGATCGCTTGGCCGGGCTTCTCGCCGGCCGACTACGGTCCCCCGTCTCCTGCACCGGAGATGGCCATGGGACTAACATAGGGGGTGGACCGATGAATGGGGTCTGGTCAAAGTAGCCGGCTAGCCTCGCTGAGAGATGGCCGTGCGTCTGCGGCCGCGGCGCTCCGCGGGCCAGGGCCGGGGAGCCAATGGGGGGCCAACCGGGGAGGCGACATCTTGGAGGAGCCTGTGTTCAAGACCATCATCGAGCCGTTTCGGATCAAGGAAGTAGAGCCAATCAGGCTGAGCACGCCTGAAGAGCGGACCGACCTCATCTCGGAGGCCGGGTTCAACGTCTTCGCCCTGCGCTCGGAGAACGTCATCATCGATCTGCTCACCGACAGCGGTACGGGGGCCATGAGCAGCGCGCAATGGGCGGGCATCATGCGCGGCGACGAATCTTATGCCGGAAGCCCCTCCTTCTATCGTTTTCAGGATGCCGTGCGGGACGTGATGGGCTTCGAGCATGTCATCCCGACGCATCAGGGGCGCGCGGCGGAGCGCATCCTGTTCTCGGTGATGTGCAAGGCAGGCGACGTCGTGCCCAACAACAGCCACTTCGACACGACGCGCGCCAACGTCGAGTTCCGCGGGGCCAAGGCCCTCGACCTACCCTGCGAGGAGCTCGCGGACCCGGATTCGGACTTCCCCTTCAAAGGCAACATGGACGTCGGGCTCCTCGAGCAGACTCTGGCCGAGCCCGGGCGTGCGCGGGTGCCCTTGGCGATGCTCACGGTGACGAACAACTCCGGAGGCGGTCAGCCGGTGTCCATGGCCAACGCGCGGGCCGTCGCCGAAGTCTGCCGACGACACGATGTGCCGTTCTACCTGGACGCCTGCCGCATTGCGGAGAACGCCTACCTCATCAAGCAGCGCGAGACCGGCTACGCTCACAAGTCGGTAGCCCGGATCGTGCGCGAGATGTGTGACCTCGCCGACGGGTGCACGATGAGCGCCAAGAAAGATGCCATCGTCAACATCGGCGGGTTCCTTGCCACACGCGACAGTGCCGTAGCTCGACAAGAGAAAGACCTGCTCATCCTCACAGAGGGCTTTCCCACCTACGGGGGCCTCGCCGGCCGCGACCTCGAGGCGATCGCGGTGGGCATGTACGAGGGCCTCGACGAGGATTACTTGCACTACCGCATAACCTCGACGCGGTATCTCGGCGACCATCTGCGCCGCGCCGGCGTGCCCATCATGTGGCCGCCCGGCGGCCACGCCATCTACCTCGACGCTCGTCGTTTCGCACCGCATCTGGCCCCGAGTGACTTTCCCGGCGTCTCGATGACCGTCGAGCTGTACACCGTCGGCGGGGTTCGCGGCGTGGAGATCGGCAGCCTGATGCTCGGCTCGCGAGACGCCGAGACCGGTGAGGAGAAGCCGGCGGCTCGCGAACTCGTGCGCCTGGCGATCCCGAGACGTGTCTACACGCAGAGCCACATCGACTACGTGATTGAAGTGGTGACCAGGGTGCACGAGCACAGGGAAGAGCTCCGCGCATACCGCATCGTCGAGCAAGCGCCGTTTCTCCGGCACTTCTCTGCTCGACTCGAGCCTGTCGGGAGCGCGTCGGCCTCCGCAAGGTGAAGTTGCTCTGCGCGGACGTCGTTGTTGTAGGTACGTGCACGTCGTGGTGACCTGCACCCCTGAAATTGGTCCACCTCAGCGTGCTCTTCGAGCCCGCCTAGGGCGAGACGGCGTCCGAGCCAGAGGGTGCAGGCGGAGGGAGGCCTCGTCTGTGTCGTCGCGACGAAGTTACGGCCTGCGGCCCCGTGCCGTGGCAGTGGCGGAGGGGGCCGCCCGGCGAGCGGTCACTCGGCGACCGCCGTCCAGTCGAACTGCACGGAGAGCTGCCCTCCCTGGAACGCGTTGTCGGCGGAACCGCCCTCGGGGAAACTCATGGTCAACCTGTATGTGTGCGCATCGCCGGGCTGAAAGACGCCCAGGAGCACCGGGGTCGAGTCGCCGATGATGCCGCGGTACAGCGTCTGAGGCCGGGCGTGATCGGTGATGTCGGTCACGGTCAGGACGAGCTTCTCTGAGAACCGCCCCCCGCCGCCGCCCGCACGCTCAATCAGGTTGGTCGTGCTGAGGTAGAAGACGGCGGCGGCACCTGTGTTGGTGATGACCACACTGCCGCTCGTGCTCTGGCCGGGGAGTAAGCCGCGTGCGCCGAGGATGGCCGAGTGGCCCGTGCTGTTGACCTGGCTGAGGCTGCCGTGAGCGAAAGCGCTGAATGGTACTGGGGATGCCTGCGAGTACGCGGGGAGTGCGATGGCGACGACGGCTGCGGCGAGTACGACTACAAGAACCGACGCGAGCACGCGCTGCGAACGTCCAGTGAGTCTCATGCTCGAACCATTCATCGTGTCGCCGCCTCCCCCGTTTCACGGGCCGGAGCTCTTCTTTGCGCCCGTAGATGACAGTCGGCTCCCGGTTTCCCGAAACGAATAGGGAGGGCTGCCCTTATTCCGCGGGGTGAGCCCCGTCCGGGGGCAACGCGTCCGGAGGCAACGACATGACATCTCGAGAACGCGCGCCATGTAGACGAATGTCCCAGTCTAGGGCTTTGCCACCTGCGCATACTGGAAACAGGTAGCCGACGGTGTTCGAGACCCGGTTTGGGCGGCGGCGGTTCAGCCGAGAAGAACGGGTGTCGTTTTCCCACCGCGACCCGACTGCCGGGACGGCCAAGTACTAAAGGAATGGGCGCCCCATCCGATAGACGGTCCGGCGTACGTGTCTAACCAATTAGGAGGAGTCAAAGAATGAAACGCATGGTCCTGATCGCACGGCGCCACAGGGTCGCCGCCCTCGCCGCCCTTGCCATCCTGGTGGTGGCAGGCAGCGTGGCGATGTTCTCCGGCGCCATCTTCAACTACAAGACGGCGAACCCGGCCAACGTCTTCACGGCCGGCAACCTGCACCACACCAACAGCGCCGACGCGGCGGCCATCCTGACGGCCACTAACATGAAGCCGGGCGACACCGCCAACGGCAGCGTGACGATCACCAACGACGGCACGCTTGACGGCACGTTCAGCCTTTTGGGCACGGTCGTGACCGACACCGCCCCGAACGGCGGCCACCTGTCCGACGTGCTCGCCCTGGTGGTCAAGCAGGACGGCACGCAGATCTACTCCGGGCTGGCGAAGAACTTCGCGACCGGGTCCGCCCTCACCCTCACCCCGAACCCCTGGCCGGTCGCCGGAGCGCACACGTTCGCATTCACGGTGACGTTCCCCGACGGCGGCACGCCGGCCGATAACACGCATGGCGACAACGTCTACAAGCAGTCGAGTCTCTCGATCAGCTACGCCTGGACCGAGGTGCAATAAGCGCCCCGTGAGCCCGGGTCACAACACTCCCAGTGCGTCAACACGGGCGGTGGGGCGGGGCTGGGGCGGCGGAGCCGCCCCAGCCCCGCCCCACCGCCGTGACGACGCGTGCCCCGGCGCCATCCGCTCGACACCGCTGACGACGAGGACGGTCTGAGATGAGCCTTCGCACCCGCGAACGGCATGGACGGTCGCTGCGGCGACCCCTGGTGACGTTGTGCACGCTGGCCCTCCTGGGGCTGGTGGCCGGCGGCACCGTGTTCTCGACCGCCAAGTTCAACTTCAGGACCGCGAACCCCGGCAATGCTCTCGGAGCGGCGACGTTCTCGTTCACCAACAACAAGGAGGGCCAGGTCATCATCAACGCCGTCAACCTGCGGCCTGGACAGACCCAGGCGGCGACGCTGGTGATCACCGCGGCAGGCACGTGCAACGGCCTCTACACGCTGGTGAGATCTTCGCTCACGAACGTCCCCGCCTCGCCGGCGGTCGCGGGCGTCCTGAACCTGCGGGTCCAGGACCTGACGGCCGGCACGACGCCCTACAATGGCACCTTCACGGCGCTCGCCTCCGTGTCGCTCGGCACGATCCCGGTGGGCACGCCGCACACCCTGCAGTTCACCGTGAGCTTCCCGACGGCCACCGCCACACCGGCCTACCAGGGTGGCTCCTGCACCATGACGCTCACGATCGGGGGGGTCGCCCAGTGATGCGGCTCCTGCGCAACCTGGCGTTCTACAGCGCGCTGGCCGCCGGTCTCGTCTTCGCCACGCTGCTGGTTGTCATCCCAAAGCTCGGGGGCTACGAGACGTACGTCATCACCGGCCGCTCGATGACCGGCACGATCGACCGCGGGGCGCTCATCTACTCGCGGCCGGTCCCGGTCGCGCAGCTCAAGGCCGGCGACATCATCACCTACGAACCGCCGGACGTCGGCGAACCGGTGACGCACCGCATCATCGGCGTCACGACCGGTCAGGACGGCCGTCCCGTCTTCCAGACCCAGGGCGACAACGTCCCCAACCCCGACCCGTGGAAGGCAGTGCCGACGACGCCGCGCGTGCCGCGCTACGTGTTCCAGGTGCCACTCTTCGGCTACGCGGTCGCTCTCCTGGCGATCCCGCTCGTCAAGCTGTGCCTGCTCTTGGTGCCCGCCATCATCGTGGCAGGGAGCATCCTCCTGCACGTCTGGAGCGAGGCGGGCGAGGAGCTCGCCGGCACGAAGCCCGCGGCGGCGCAGCAGCCTAAGCCGCGGGCGCGTTACCGGTCGCGACAGCTCCGCACGCTGCCTCCCGAGGTGTCCGACGACCAGCGGGTGCCGCCATGAGGCGCCGGCTGGTCCTGCTCGCGGTGCTCGCAGTGACCGCAGCCGGCGCCGCCCTGGTGGCGGTCTCGGCGGCCACGTTCACCTACTCGAGCAGCGTGTCGATCAGCGTCTCGACCGACACCGCGAGGAACTGGATGCACATGTACTCCCAGAGCACCGACCCGCAGGGCGACACCGGCTACGCCGTGCAGGTCGGCACGGCGACGCCGGCGGCGACGGGGGCGGACTTCACCATCGCCGCCAACCTCGGCGACGTCCCGAACACCAACAACGCGAACTTCTATCGGCTGGCCAAGGTTCTGACCGTGCCGGCGTACCCTGTCGCAGGGGTGACGACCGTCACGATCACCGTTACGGTGACGCCTGACTCGACCACCGGAAAGCAGCCGATTACCGCGTACGGCGTCGCGACCTGGGGTTCGCAGGCGTTCAACACCAGCCTGGCCGGCATCGCCGTCAACACCAAGCTGCAGCTCAACCTGCGCGTCAGGTTCAACGGCGGCAGCTGGGTGGCCGGCACGACGTACTACCCGCACGCGCAGGTCACCCTGACCTACACGGGCTTCACGACGACCTACTACCAGTACGACATGCCGATCACGGTCAAGTTCAAGTGACATGAGAACTCAGGCGGTCTTCAAGACGACCGTCTGGGGGCGCGACGGCGCTTCGGCTCGCCTACCTGTCAGGACGTCGCCAAGAAGCCGCGGCGTTATCGGGACGATGCTGCCGATCGCCAACACGAGCGCCATGCGGCCCGCGAGCGCTCAGCCCTGGCACAAGCCTCCTACCGCGGGAAGCACCGCTCCGAATCGAGTCTCGAGAAGGCGCCCTGAGGCAGGCAAGCTGAGCTGCCCAGCTGCTGTGCCGCCGCCATCGCGCCGACGAGTCGCCGACATCAGAGGCCTTTCGTGACGTGCTTGGGCGGCAGCCCGAGGTTCCGACCTCGGAATAGTGCCGTAACGTCATGTGCCATGCCGACCGCTGGTCAGAAGAGACCTGCACATTGGCAGGTTTTCTGGCAGAGATGACATTTCGGCCCGCCACCACTGCAAAACCTTCATCACCGGTTCAACTCCGATCGCCGCCTCCAACAAAACCCCCTGCTAATCGGCATCTCCCTCGTCGCGACGACGCCTGCCGGTCACCGCAAGTCACCATTTGCGCCGACATCTGCGACTGTACGGTCTGTTGTACGGTCCCGGTACATAGTTGACACTGTGGCTCCGGCCGGCGCCAGGGCAGCCGGGCAGGCCACAAGCTAGAATGAGCGCGCTACCTACACAGTCGAGAGAGAGCTGGTGTGACGATGCACGACAACAAACCGACGTGGATGAGGCGTGGCCGGGGGATGACGTTTGCCTCGCTCGGCTACCTTGAGGCCGACATCCTGGCGATCGTCTGGGAGCTCAACAAGGCCACGGTGCGCGACGTCTACGAGACCCTGCTGCAGCGCCGGCGGATCGCCTACACGACGGTGATGACCGTGATGGGCAATCTCGCCACCAAGGGGCTGCTCGTCCGCGACCAGACCAACACCGCCTACCTCTACAGGCCGGCCATCCCTCGCCAGGAGGTGATCGCCGCGGTCACAGACAGCCTCATCGAGGGCCTCTGCGCCGGCGAGACGGCGACCGTGCTCTCGCACCTGCTCGGCCTGCCCGCCCCCTTGAGCGCAGACCAGGTGGAGCAGCTTAAACAGCTCGCCCAGCGCCTGCCCTAGATCGCGCGTCGGGCGCCGGCCCGCTCGAGTTCGCAGATGAAGCGGAAGAGCGATGGGCTCCTGAGCGCCTAAGTGATACGCTGCGAAACAGCTCGCTCAGCGGCGCCCCGGCCAGAGCAGCCGCCGCCCTGCCCGGGGACGTCTCTCTTTCAGGGAGAACGCGTGAAGCTTGAGGATCTGCTCGGAAAGCACGTCAGGTACAAGGGCGAGGAGGGGCACATCGTCGAGGGGCATTCCGGCGTGCAGGCATCGGTGGTGGTGAGCATCCGTGGGATGAGCGACGCGCCGCGCCGGGACGTGACCGTGCCGGAGTCCGAATGGGAGGAGTTCGAGCTCCTCGGCTAGGCGATGAGGCGAGCTGAGCGAGCCTCCGGAGACGAGCCCCCTTGTCGGTCCGCTGCCTGCCTGAGCAGTATCGCAAGGCTCGCCGTTCGCAGCTGCAACGAAGGAGATCGCGCCAATGCAAGAGTTGGAGCCTCCAGAATACCCGGGGCGGTTCAGTTCTTGCCCATGCCAATGAGAACTCTCATCAGAATCGCAGTGACCGGTGCGGCCGGCCACGTGGGATATTCACTTCTTCCTCGAATCGCTCTGGGATTGATGTTCGGCCCCGATCAGCCGGTCGAGCTGCAGCTGATTGAGATCCCCCAGAGGATGAAAGCATTGGAAGCTGTCGTGATGGAACTCTACGACTGCGCATTCCCGCTGATGAGATCGGTTTCGATGACCGATGATCTCGACGTCGGCTTCCAGGCTGCGAACTGGGTCGTGCTCTGCGGCTGTACTCCTCGCAAGGACAAGATGCTGCGCAAGGACCTGCTCGGTGTCAACGGCAAGGTCTTCGCCCCTCAGGGCAAGGCGATCATGGATCACGCGGCTTCCGACGTGCGGACGCTCGTTGTCGGCAATCCCTGCAATACCAATTGCCTCATCGCGATGAGCAATGCGAAGGACGTGCCCGCCGACCGCTGGTTCGCGATGACCCGTCTCGACGAGAACCGCGCCAAGGCGCAGCTCGCCCTCAAGGCCGGAGTGCATTCGACGGACGTGACAAACCTCGCCGTCTGGGGCAACCACTCGATCACGGCATTCCCGGACTTCTTGAACGCCAAGATCGCCGGCAAGCCGGTGATCGACGTCATCACCGATCGTGCATGGCTGGAAGGAGACTTCCTCAAGACCGTGCGGCACCGCGGCGCCGCGATGATCAAGGTCCGCGGTCTGTCCGCGGCGCAGAGCGCGGCCCATGCTGCCGTCGAAACCATCCGCAGCATCGTCAACCCCACGCTCGCCGACGACTGGCACAGCGTCGCCCTTCCCGCCGACGGCTCCTACGGGATCGAGAAGGGCATCATTTGCTCCTTTCCGACCCGTTCCGACGGCTCGAAAGTCGAGATCGTGCAAGGACTGCCGATCAACGACTTCGCGCGGGCCAAGATCGACGCCACCATCAAAGAGCTCGTCGACGAGCGTGCGATCGTTAAGGACCAGATCCCGGTCTGAGACCTGCGAACGGCGGCGTCGAGGTCACTGCCGGGAAAATTGCGCATGCTGAGCCGCTGGCGGTGACCTGACCCCCTGAAATCGGTCCACCGTGAGGTTATCGTTCTCGGACCGAGAATCCCCGACCAGCTCACGCACGCTCTGTACCGCTGTGCGGCCTCTGGGGGCGTCGCCTCGCGTCGGCTCCTCGCGTTACTGCCGGGAGTCTTCGCGTGTGCCCCCGCCCAATTGCCGCGGCAGCAGATCAGACGATCAGCTGCCCGCCCCTTTCTGCGCATCGCGACTCTCGGCTGCGTGTCTGCGGTTCTCCGCCACGTGCTCGTCGCGCATGGTGCGTTCCTTGAACTCCCCGGCACAGTAGGCGCACTGGAGCTGATCGTGCTCCTTGGGCGTCAGGTCGCGATGTACCTCGTACCCGTGCGCGTGGAGTTCGCCGTGCGTGGCGAAACCGGCCGCGCAGTGCGGGCACGTGAGTAGCTGCAACATAGATTCGTCTCCTCGCTCGGGTGCGGGCCGCTCCGTCGGCGGCCCCACGGGGGACATATTCCCCTTTCAGCGTCTTCTCATCGATCCTAAATATCCAGATAGACTTTTGCCATGAGACTGCCCACTCGCCTCGACGTGCTGCGCCTGCGCAACTTCCGCAACCTGTTCATCGGCGAGGCCGTCTCGATGCTCGGCGACGGCCTGTTCCCGGTAGCGCTCACCTTCGGCGTCCTCGACCTGCACCACTCGGGAATTGACGTCGGTCTCGTGCTTGCCGCCTTCTCGTTGCCCCTGGTGCTGTTCACGCTGGTCGGCGGCGTCTGGTCCGACCGCCTGCGGCGCGAGTGGGTGATGATCGCCTCCGACCTGGTCCGCTTCGTCACCATGGCCGTCATCGCCGCGCTGCTGCTCAGCGGCCGCGCCCAGGTCTGGAGCCTGGCCCTGCTGGGTTTCGTCTACGGCTGCGGTGATGCGTTCTTCTTCCCCGCCTACGTCGCGCTGATCCAACAGATCGTGCCGCCCGACCGCCTTCAAGAGGCCAACGCCCTGCGCGGCATGGCCGACGGTTTCGGCTGGTTCGTCGGGCCGGCGATCTCGGGCATCCTCGTCGCCCTGATCGGCGCCGGCGGGACCCTCGGCCTCGACGCCGCCACTTTTCTCGTCAGCGCCGGTTTCCTGCTCATCCTGCGCGTGCCCGCGCTGTTGCGTACCAAGGCACCGGCGACATTCTTCGCCGAGCTGCGCGACGGCTGGCGCGAGGTGCGCTCGCGGACCTGGCTGTGGGTGATGATGCTGCGCGCCATGCTCGTCTTGTTCGTGACCATCGCGCCGCTGCAGGTGCTCGGCCCGCTGGCGCTCATCGCCCGGCACCAGAGCCCCGCGCTCTGGGGCCTCATGGTGGGGCTCTTCAGCCTCGGCATGCTGGGCGGCGGCCTGATCGCGCTCTACTACCGGCCGCGACGGCCGATGGTGACCGTGGCCCTGTGCGGCACAACGGCCTCCGCGCCCATGATCGCCCTCGCGCTTCGGCTCGCGCCCGCTGAGCTGCTTGCCGTCTGGTTGCTGCGCGGTGTCGCTATCGGCGTGCTCGCCGCGCTCTGGGACACTGCCCTCCAGCGCCGGATCGCCGGCGAGTCGATGGCGCGCGTGAGCAGCTGGGACTGGATGACGAGCGGCGGCCTCTGGCCCCTCGGGCTGGTGCTGGCCGGGCCGGTCGCCCAGCTCATGGGCATCACCGACGCGCTGTGGCTGTCGGCGGGGCTGGGGCTCGTCCTCTCGCTCTGGGTCCTGCTCGTGAAGGACGTGTGGCGGCTGCGGGCGTTGCCGCCCGCAGCCGCCACAGCAACGCCGGCGCCGATTGACTACACCCCTGAGATCGGTCCACCTTGAGGTTGTGGTTCTCGCACCGAGAAGCGCCGACCAGCTCACGCACGCTCTGTAGCGCGGTACCACCTCTGGTGGCGTCGGCTTGCGTCGGCGTCCTCGCGAAGCTGCTGGGTCTTCGCAGCCGCACACGTCGGCTCGGCGTCGGCGAGGCGACAGAAGTCGCTGCAAGTCTTGGCTTTCTGATGGCTGGACACGAGTCCAAGACCTCCAGCAGTCGGACCAACCCGCCGTCCTCACACAGCGACCGGCTCTCGCACTGTCAGAGAAGGTGGATTAACGAATGGGGCCAGGTCACAGATCGCCGCAGGCAGCGCCCCCGCTTTCCGAGGCGCGCGAGATCTTCGCCGGCCTCGGCGCGAAGCCCGCCTTGGCCGCGGCGGATGGCCTCCTGGCCAGAATCGGCCCCACAGCCACCTGAGCGCCGCCGGTAGTCGTTTCTGCCGTCGCGTTCGGCGGGTCCGGCAACGTGACGACCGATCGACATGCTGCCGCCAGCGCTGGAGGGCCGCCCTTGGCGGAAACGGTGGCCATATCCGCCGCGCGCGGGTGTAGGCTGCTTCTTACCACATTCCTGCGGCAGCGGTCGGCGAATCTGGGAGCGTGACGGTCGACCGACACGCTGCGGCCGGTGCCCGGGGGACCGACTTTTGGCGGTCGGGGCGCTATAGAGAGCACATCGACAGGGGAGGGTCCATGAAACGTCGTATCTCCATTCTCGTCGTGGCGCTGGCGCTGGTGCTATCACTGGCCGTCGGCGTCATCTATGCCCGCGCCGCCGGCTCGACCGACAAGCCGACGATGAAGGTCATCGTCGTGTTCAAGTCCCAGGCCGGCTCGAGCGCGGTGATGAGCAAGCTCACGACCCACCACTCGACGGGCATCTACCAGTACCATCTCATCCCGGCCGTGGCGGCCACGGTCTCTCAGAGCACCGTCGACGCTCTGCTCAAGGACCCCAACGTGGCCGGCGTCTACACGGACCACAAGATCGCGCCGCCCCACGACCCGACCGGGTCCGAGGGCGCCGCGCGCATCGGCAAGGCGGCAACGGCCGATGTGACGCCACTCGAGTCCGAGGCCGTGCAACTCACGCACGCGCAGGACGCCTGGAACATCGAGATCAAGGGCCAGCCGGTCATGGGGCAGGGCATCCGCGTCGGCATGACCGACACGGGCACCGACCCCACCCATCCCGACCTCGCGGCGGCGATCGAGGCCTACCGCGACTTCACCGGCAGCGGCCTGCAGGACAACGACGGCCATGGCACCGGCACCTCAAGCCTCGTCGCCGCCCAGGGGCTGCCGGTGTACAACATCGAGACCGGCACAGCCATGCGCTACTCCGGCATGGCGCCCAAAGCCAAGATACTCATGGCCAAGGTCGGCGACCTCAACGGCGGCTACGACTCGCAGTTCATCCGCGGCATCCAGTGGCTCGTCGACGAGAAGGTTGACATCATCTCCGACAGCTGGGGCGGTTTTGCGCTGCCGCCCGACGGCAACGACCCTGTCTCCATGGCGGTCAAGGCGGCCATCCAGTCCGGCATCACCTACTGCGTCTCGGCCTTCAACGAAGGCCCCGGACAGGGCACGCTGGGCTCGCCGAGCGACTTGAAGGACGCCCTCACCGTGGGCGCCAGCACCGGCAACCGCGAGTTCTCGCAGATCCAGTTCCTCGCCTCTCCGGGCGCCTACAAGGGCGACCAGGTCATCGGCTGGTCGAGCCGCGGGCCCAACGCGCAGGGCGACTACAAGCCCGACATCATGGCCTTCGGCGCCTACGGCTGGGCCCTCGACCCCATGGCCGGTGACGCCTACGGTAACGCCGGCATCCAGGAGTTCGGCGGCACCAGCATGGCGGCACCGGTCTGCGCCGGTGACCTCGCCCTGGCCGAGTGCGCCTGGAAGCTGAGCCACCCCGGCTATAAGCTCCCCGCGCCGTCGTACTGGAAGAACCTGCTCGCCAGCACCGCGACAGACCTCGGCTACCCGGCCCTCGACCAGAGCAGCGGCATGGTTAACGCTGCAGCGGCCGTCAAGGAGGTCGTGCATCAGGGCAAATCCATGCTCGTCTCGGTCGCGGCCGACAAGAAGAACCCCACGAGCTGGTCGCCGCGCCTGAACGGCGGCGCCAACGCGTCCACGACAATCTCCGTCAAGAACACCGGCAACGCCAAGGAGAAGGTCTCCCTCACGCCGACCGCGTTCGTCGTCAACAAGGCCCAGACGATCACCAAGGACATCACGCTGCTCGAGGCGCAGGGCTACTTCGACGCCGAGATGATCACCATCCCGAGCGGTACGCAGTTCGTGCAGGCCAAGGTCACCTGGCCGTCCGGGCCCGACGTGTCGATTCGCACGGCCTTCTACGACTCGGACGGGAACTTCCTTACGTACGCCCCGACCTACGGCGGCTACGGCCATCTGGCCCTCACCCAGGTCTCGCTGACCGGCCCCGTCAGCCAGCGCCCCGTGGTGAGCGCTGGCCAGCCGTGGGAGTTCGACATCTTCCCGCGCGGCTCCATGCCGCCCACCGATCCGACCCAGGTCGTGCATCTGCGGGTGAAGTTCTTCCACAAGGCCACGTGGTCGGCCGTGAACGTCTCGACGTCGAGCGTCACGCTCATGCCCGGCGCGACGGCGAAGATCAAGACGACCGTCAAAGCGCCGACCGCGGCCGGCACCTCCTTCGGCGGGCTCGTGGTGAGCAACGGCGCCACCAAGACCACCGTGCCCGTGTCGATCCGCGTCCCGGTCAAGATCGCCAACGGCCGCGGCAGGTTCAGCGGCACCATCACCGGCTCAACGGTCGAGTACAACGGCGGTGAGTTCTACTTCTACGACTTCGCCGTGCCCAGCGGGACACACTCCGTCTCGGCCTCGTTGACCTGGCCCGACCAGGGCAACCTCGTCAACATGTATCTGGTCGACCCCAGCGGCAACGTGCGCGACGCCAAGGGCGGCGACCTTGTGGCATATCCCGACTATCCGTACGGGCTCGTGCCGCCGTCGGCGTTCACGCACACCGCCGAGCAGGTGGTCTGGGACTCTCCCGATGCCGGCAAGTGGCAGATCCTCGTGTGGGCTCCCGGCTTCTCGGGCGACTCGTTCGTCGAGCCCTATACGGGCACGATCACGCTCAACACGGGTCTCGTCGCTCAGCAGTCTTGGACCGCGACCGCGGCCCCCGACGCGACGGTCGGCAAGGACTTCACGATCAACAACCCGGGTCCGACGAGCCTCGATGCTTATGCCGAGAGCCAGATGATCTGGAACGGCATGCTGCAGTCTGAGGATGTCACTCTGACTCCGGCGACCGGGACGCTCGAGGCGGGCATGGACAGCTACCTCGCCGCGTATTCGTTCGACCTGCCGCAGAACGTCTCACTGCTGACGTGCTCGGCGACGTGGACAAGCGATCCCAGCACGCTGATCGACCTGAGCCTGTACGACCCGACGGCAACCAGCAAGTCGACCAGCCTCGCCACCACCGACATGGGCAACTTCGCCGTCGTCGCGAACCCGATGGCGGGCACCTGGACGGTCGCCCTGGGATACGGCAACCCGGCCCTGCCGGCGCCGACCGCCGACTACACGCTCACGGTCGACTACGTGGCGCCCTACCCGATCGACGGCTTCGCGTCGTCGGCGGACTTCGACACCCCGCTGACGATCGCCCCGAGCGGCGGTAGCGGCACCATCCACGCTTCGATCCACGTTCCCGCCGACGCTCAGCCCGGCGACGTGATCGAAGGCATGATCGACTTCTACACCGCCGCGAGCGGGGTCGAAGTCGCCGGCGGCGACCATCTCGGGTCGGTGCCGGTCACGATCACGGTGCAGTAGCGCGCGGAGCACAGCTTCGCGATGCAAGTGCGGCGGGCGGCGCGAAAGCGCCGCCCGCCGCATCTCCCTTGCCCGCGCGGCACTCGCGGGAGTGCGTATCTCTCTTGGCGAGAGCGCCCATGACGTCTCGGCCGGTCGCGCGCAGATCAGAGCGCCGATTCGGCGCGGGCCGGAGGCTTCCCTGAGCGCTCGTGCCTGTGCAACGAAGGTGCTAGCATGCCCCTACGTTCGCCGAACGGGGGACAGATGAAGAAGCGACTCTGTGCGGGTATTGCGGGAATCGTCATGCTCGGCCTCCTCTCGGTCATTGTGGCGGCGTGCGGTGCGACGGCTAAGGTCACGACCCTGGCCGGCAAGGCCGGCTCCCAAGGCAGCGTCGATGGCAGCGGCGCCGCGGCGCGCTTCGACGGTCCCAGCGGCATCGCCTGCGACACTGCCGGCAATCTCTACGTCGCCGACTCCGGGAACGACACCATCCGCAAGATCACGGTTAGCCACTGAGACTGCGCCTTTGAGGCGCTCTCAGGGGCCCGTCCGCAGGCTCCGTCCGGGGCGGGGGGTTGGGCGAGCCGGGCGAAGCGCGGCGCGCCGAGTATGGGTGCGGGCGAGGGGTCAGACGATGACCGCGAGCTGACCCCGTGTCACAGTTGCGGCCATTTCCACGCCCTCTATCCTCAATCCCCCCCTCTCCTGCACCGAACATGGCCATGGGACTATCATAGAGAGTGGACCGATGAATGGGGTCTGGTCAGTACGCGGGCAAGGAGGAACGATGAAGGCTGTAGCCGCAACCAGGATCGCCAAACGCATCGCCCGTTTGGGCACCGAGACCGCCTTTGCGGTGTCGGCCGAGGCGGCCGCCTTCGCCGCCGAGGGCAACCACGTGTATCCCTTCCATCTCGGCGACATGAACATCCCGACGCCGCAGAACATCGTCGAGGCGTCCTTCAAGGCGATCAGGGACGGCAAGACCGGCTACTGTGCGAACGCCGGCATCCCGCCACTGCGGGCTGCGGTGGCCGCCAACGTGAGCGCCTCGCACGGTGTCGAGTACGCCGCCGAGAACGTCGCCATCGAGCCGGGTGGTAAGCCCGTGATCGGCAAGTTCATCCTGGCGCTGATGAACCCCGGCGACGAGGTGCTCTACCCGAACCCGGGCTATCCGATCTACGAGTCGCAGATCGAGTTTCACGGCGGCGTCGCCGTGCCGTACGGCTACCTCGAGGGCGACGACGGGTT
>PKYG01000125.1:0-3266 GCA_003132585.1 Actinomycetota bacterium | reverse complement strand
ATCGGGCCGCGCGAGATCGTCGATGTGATCGCCAAGCTCAACGTCAACGACGAGTCGTGTCCGAACCACTTCATCCAGTACGGCGCCCTCGAGGGCCTGACCGGCGACCAGAGCGGACCCAGGCAGATCGTCGCGGTCCTGCGGGAGCGGCGCGAC
This sequence comes from Actinomycetota bacterium, assembly GCA_003132585.1. Taxonomy (GTDB): domain Bacteria; phylum Actinomycetota; class Thermoleophilia; order UBA2241; family UBA2241; genus PALSA-647. The sequence goes on along the minus strand of PKYG01000125.1, from coordinate 3,110 downwards.
GCGGCGGTCGGGCTTCTGAACGAAATGCCCGGCGTCCGCTGCTACACGCCGAACGCGACCTTCTACCTGTTCCCGAACGTCACCGGCGCGATGCAGCGCAAGGGCCTCACCGACGTCGAGGACTTCCGGCGCGCGGTGCTTCACGACACCGGCGTCTCGGTGTGCTCCCGCGTGCACTTCGGCCGCCGGCAGCCGGGCGAGCGCGAGCAGTATGTGCGCCTCGCCTACTCGGGCATCGACACGCCGCAGATCGTCGAGGGGCTCGCGCGCCTCAAGGCGTACCTCTCCGACGACCAGAGCCGGGCCTAGCGTGAAGACTGCGACGTCCATGAACCGAAAAGCGGGGTGACCGGGATGGATGAGCTCATGCGCACGGCCCTGTACGACCGCCACGTGGCGGCCGGCGGCCGGATGGTCGACTTCGCCGGCTGGGAGATGCCCATCCAGTACCCCGGCGGCATCATCAGCGAGCACGTCGCCACCCGCAAGCACGCCGGCTTGTTCGACGTCTCTCACATGGGCCGGTTCCTGATCCGCGGCGCGGACGCGTTGCCCTTCCTGCAGCACGTCCTCACCAACAACGCCGCCGCGCTCGAGCCCTGCCAGGCGCAGTACACCATCCTCGGAGACGAAGCGGGCGGCGCGATCGACGACGCCTATCTGTACCGCTTCGTCGATGACGAGTACCTCCTCGTCGTCAACGCGTCGAACCGCCTCAAGGACTGGGATCACTTCCGGCGCGAGGCGGGCCGCTTTGCCGACCTCGAGCTCCACGACGCCACCCGTGAGATCGCGATGATCGCCCTGCAGGGGCCGGAGTCGCGCGACATCCTGTCGGGCGCGGTGGAGCGGGGGAGACTGCCCGAGCCGCTGCGCAACGAGCTCTCGGTACTCACCGCGGCCGGTGCGGCCGTGCGCGTGGGCCGCACGGGCTACACCGGCGAGCCACTCTGCTTCGAGCTCTTCGTCGCCGCCGAGGCCGCCGCCCGGCTGTGGGAGGCACTAGTGGCCGGCGGGGCTTCGCCGGCCGGCCTGGGCGCGCGCGACACGCTGCGCCTCGAAGCCGGCCTGCCGCTCTACGGCTTCGAACTCGGCCTCGACGACGAAGGCGTCGAGATCCCGCTCTTCGCGATCCAGCTGGCCAAGTTGGCCGTGAGCTTCTCGCCCTTGAAGGGCGACTTCATCGGTCGCGCGGCCCTGGCCCGCCAGCACGACGCGTTCGCGCTCGTCGTGGCGCGCGACTACTCTCTCAGAGCTGACCTGCCACGCCTGGTGCAGCCGGTCGCTGTCACGGGCCGCGGCGTCGCGCGTACCCACGCGCCGGTCTTGCTGGGCGAGCGGCGCGTGGGCTACGTGACGAGCGGCACCTCGGTGCCCTACTGGATCGTCGAAGGCGAGGGACTCGACTCGCGCCAGACCGACCAACGCGCCCGGCGCTCCATTGCCCTGGCCTACCTCGACTGCGATGTCGTCGAGAACGACGCCGTGACCGTCGACATCCGCGGGACGCAGGCACCGGGCCTCGTCGTCCCCTTCCACCTGCGCAGCGACGCTCCGCCGCTCGCGCGGCCGATCGTCTACGATCACGAGCTGCCCGAGGTCGAGCTGCCACGGGGCGATGTGCTCGGCAAGGCGCGACTGCTGCTGAGCGAGACCCTCGCCAACACCTCGTGGCGACAGACCGAGTGCATCAACCTCATCCCTTCGGAGATGACGGCCTCGCCGATCGTCCGCCTGGCCTCGGTCATGGACCCGTCGTTTCGCTACGCCGAACACCGTCAGTCTGAGGCCTTCTACGACGACGAGGTCTTCTACTACCAGGGCACGGAGTTCATCGCCGCGGTCGAGCGTCGCCTCGAAGCGGAGCTCAGCGAGTATCTGGGCTGCGTAGAGACCGAGACCCGGGTGATCAGCGGTCAGATGGCCAACATGGCCGTGTTCAGCGCCCTCGTCGACTACGTGAACCGCGCCGACCCCAAGGCGGAGCCGCGGCGCATCCGCATGGTGATGAACAACCACATCGGGAAAGGCGGTCACCTGAGCGCCCAGCCGATGGGCGCGCTGCGCGACTTCGTCGCGCGCGACCCGCGCACCGACGCGCCGGCGCTCGTGAACTTCCCCATGCGCGACGACAACCCCTACCTCATCGACGTGGCCGAGACGCAGGAGTTGATCGCCCTCCACCGGCCCGAGCTCATCATCTTCGGCCGCAGCATGGTGCTCCATCGTGAGCCGGTCGCCGAGGTCAGGCAGTTCCTCACCGAGCAGGGCATCGACGCCGTCATCCTCTACGACATGGCCCACGTGCTCGGTCTTGTCGGGCCGCACTTCCAGGAGCCGTTCGCCGAGGGTGCCGACCTCGTGACCGGCTCGACCCACAAGACCTTCTTCGGCACGCAGCGCGGCGTGGTCGGCAGCCGGTTCGTCGAAGGCGACGAGCGCTACGACCTCTGGGAGGCGCTGCGCCGGAGGGCGTTCCCCGGCTCGGTCTCCAACCACCACCTGGGGACGCTCCTCGGCCTGCTGTTTGCCACCTACGAGATGCGCGCTTTCCGCGACGTCTACCAGCCCCAGGTCATCGCCAACGCCAAGGCCTTCGCCAGGGCCCTCGCCGACGCAGGACTCGAGGTGCAGGGCGACCCGGCGATCGATTTCACCGAGACCCACCAGGTCATCGTCAGGGTCGGCTACGGTCGCGGGCACGAGATGGCGGCGCGGCTCGAACGCAACAACGTGCTCTGCAACTACCAGGGGCTGCCCGACGAAGAGGCCTTCACCGCCGCCGGCGGCCTGCGCCTGGGCGTCGCCGAGATGACCCGCTTCGGCATGTGCGAGCCCGACTTCGGCGAGCTCGCCGGCCTGATGGCCGACGTCATCCTCCGCGACGCCGCTGTGACCGCTCAGGTGAGCGACCTGAGGGCGCGCTTCCTCGAGCTGCAGTTCTGCTTCGGGGCCGGCGAGCTCGGCGGGGAGCTCGACAAGCTGGCCGCGTTTCTACGATGAGACGGACCCCCGCCGACGCCAGATCCGGCGACAGGGGCCGCAACACGGCCGGCCGACCAGAAGGAGTCCTCTGATGGGATGTGTGTTTGGACCAAGGCGAGCGATCT
>PKYG01000122.1 GCA_003132585.1 Actinomycetota bacterium | reverse complement strand
AGCCGCAGTGGCTGGAGCTCGCCGCGCTTGGCGGTGCTCGTCGGCGAGAGCGACGGTACCTTGCCGAGCACGGCGTGGTCCTGGATGAAGCAGCCGGGGCCGATCTCGGTGTCGTCGTAGACGACCACGTTGGCGCCGAAGGTGACGCCCTCGCCGATCTTGACGTGCTCACCGAGCAGGAGGTTGTGGCCGCGTTCGGATGGGCGCATGTGCAGTCTCCTCATCTCAGCCGGCTTCGCCGGCGAGGTCGGCGGTCTTCACCGGCTGACCACCGTTTCGGAGGGAGCGCTCCATCGCGTCGAGCACGCGCACGACGTTGAGCCCGTCGCGTCCGTCGCTCAGCGGCTGCTTGCCTTCGCGGATGCACTGCACGAAGTGCTGGCACTCGATCTTCAGCGGCTCTTCGCTGCTGATCTTCGGGATGTGGATGTCGCCGAAGCGCAGTGTGACGAACTCGCCGTAGTCCTCGAACTTGGCGCGCGTGGTCGTCGCGCCCTTTTCGTAGACGGTCACCTTGCGGTCGGTCTCCATGTCGTCGAAGACGACCATCTTGTCGGAGCCGACGACCGTGATCTTGCGCGACTTGTGCGGGTCGAGCCAGCTCACGTGCAGGTGGCCGATCATGCCCGACGGGTACTTGATGTAGCCGAAGACGACGTCTTCGACGCCGTCCTGCAGGTAGCATTCGCCGCGCGCCGAGACCTCCTCCGGATCCTCGCCCGTGAGGTAGTTGATCACGGAGATGTCGTGCGGGCCGAGACTCCAAAGAGCGTTCTCGTCGGCCCGCACCTTGCCCAGGTTGAGCCGGTTGGCATAGATGTAGAACGTCTTGCCGAGCTCGCCGGCTTCGAGCAGTTCCTTGACCTTACGCACGCCGGGGTGGTACTCGAGAAGGTGGCCGACCATGAGCAGCCGCCGGTTGTCGGCGGCCGTGCGAACGAGGTCCTCGGCCTCGGCCGCCTTGAGCGCCAGCGGCTTCTCCACGAACGCGTGCTTGCCTGCCTCGAGCACCGCCTTGCCGAGCCGGTAGTGGGTCGGCACGGACGTCGCCACGACGATCGCATCGAGGCTCGTGTCGGCGAGCAGCTCGTCAAAGCTCTCGGTCACGGTCGTGTTCGGGAACTGCGCGCGTGCCTTGTCGAGATTGCCGGCGTCGAGGTCGCAGGCGTAGGCGAGCTCGGCATCAGGCAAACGGTCGAAGTTGCGCGCGAGGTTGGGGCCCCAGTAGCCGAAGCCGACCACACCGACACGGATCTTGTCAGTCAACACTGTCTCCTAGAGTTTCCAGACGTTGCCGTCGTTGGCGATGCCGGCCGTGGCGTTGCGAAAGTCAACGACGAGCTGCGCGTGGCGCACGACCTCGCGGTAATCGATCGACGAGTGCGCCGTGACGATCAGCACGGCGTCGTAACCGGCGAGTACTTCGAAACCGTTGAGCTCGACCGACTTGAGGCCGAACGCCGGCAGTTCGGGCACAAATGGATCGTGGTAGGCGACTATGGCGCCGTGCCCTTCGAGGTTGCGGATGACCTTGAGCGCCGGCGATTCGCGCAGGTCGTCGATGTCGGCCTTGTAGGCCACGCCGAGCACCAACACCTTGGCGCCGTTGAGACTCTTCTGGCGCGTGTTGAGCGCGCGGTGGACCTTCTCCACGCAGAAGTACGGCATGTTCTCGTTGACCTTGCCGGCGAGTTCGATGAACTCCGTCCAGAAGTCGAACTCGCGTGCCTTCCAGCTGAGGTAGAAGGGATCGATCGGGATGCAGTGGCCGCCAAGGCCGGGACCCGGTTGGAAGCGCATGAAGCCAAAGGGCTTGGTGGCGGCCGCGTCGATGACCTCCCACATGTCGATCTTCATGCGATCGCAGAGCATCGCCAGCTCGTTGACGAGGGCTATATTGACGCTGCGGAAGATGTTCTCGAGCAGCTTGGTCATCTCGGCGACTTCGGGCGTGGAGACCGGTACCACGTGGTCGAGCGCCCGACTGTAGATCTCGACCGCCTTGGCCGTGCAGGCGGGCGTCAGCCCGCCGAGTACCTTGGGGGTCGTCTTCGTGGTGAAGTCGGTGCGGCCGGGATCGACCCGCTCCGGTGAGAAGGCGAGGAAGAAGTCGACGCCGGCCGTGAGCCCGGAGCCCTGTTCGAGCAGCGGCGCGAGCTCCTCACGCGTCGTGCCCGGATACGTGGTGCTCTCTAGGGTGACGAGCTGGCCGCGGCGCAGGTGCCCGGCCAGCTTGGCCGTCGCCTCCTTGACCAGCGTGAGATCGGGCTCGCGGTTGGCGTTGAGCGGCGTCGGCAGGCAGATGATCACCGCGTCGCATGTCTCGGTCGCGGCGTAGTCGGTCGTCGCCGCGAGGCGCTTGGCGGCGACCATCCTCTTCAGCGCCGCGCTGTCGACGTCGCCGATGTAGCTCGCGCCGGCGTTGATCTGGTCGCAGCGTTCGGGCGCCGCCTCCACGCCGACGACCTCGACGCCGGCCTCGGCAAACACCATCGCCAGCGGCAGACCCACGTAGCCCATTCCGATGATCGCGATCTTCACTGTGGCGACTCCATGGTTGGTGGCCCGTGCGGGAGTCCTAGATTCTATCATCCGAGCGCGAAGCGGCGGCGCGCGTTGGCGCACGGCGTGCGGACGCAGACGTCGGCGCTCATCGCCTCGAGATCCCAGATCACGCGCGCCGCCTCGCCGATGGCGCGGCCGATCTCGCGGTTGCTGCCCGTGGCTTCGATGGCAAGGAAGGGGGTGCTCATGCCCTCGTTCCGCTCAAGCGAGGCTCCGCCGACCGCCGTCAGCCACCGACGGAGTCGCGCAGCACGGCGACGATGCGCTCGCCGGCGTC
>PKYG01000034.1 GCA_003132585.1 Actinomycetota bacterium | reverse complement strand
GCGTGCCGATGGCCGCGAACGACCTCCCTTTCCCGGACGCGCCCCATGAGACTCTCTGCTTGTTCACGGTCGCACCTCACCTCCGACGCTGGAACTGTTGCGACGATACTACGCACCGGCGAGGTGCGCCGACAAGCGCAGTGCGCGCTGCCCGCTGCCTCACGAGCTCGTCGCGAAGACTAACCCCGCGATCAGTGCCGTTGCCTCTTCTTGCAGCGCCGGGATAACGGGTGCGTCTGGGCATCTTCGTGCGGCGTATATGCTGGACCGCGATGCGTAGGCGTCTGCTCCTCCTCATCGCGTTCATCCTGGCCGGCTGGGCCTTCGGTGTCCTCGACTCGCGGATCCCCATGCCGAGCACGCCGGCGGTCTTCTGGGCCGGCAATCTGGCAAGCCCCTGGCTGGTGCTGCCCTTCTTCGTTGGCTGGGCCCAGCGCTCGCGACGCTGGGCGCTCGCCGGCGGCATGGTGACCTGCACGGCGAGCATGGTCGGCTTCTTCGGCCCCGGCGGCGCCTGGGGGCCGGCGTCATTCGCCTTCGTCGCTTCTTGGCTGCTGGTCGGGGCGCTGGCCGGTCTTGTCTACGGCCAGTTCGGCGACGCATGGGGCCGCTCACGGGCGCTGCTGGAGGGCCTCGCTTTGGCACTGCCCTTCATCCTCGAGCCCTGGGCTTGGCGGCTGGTCCTCGGCTCTGCGCCGGGGCCGGTGCCCTACTGGTACGTCGAAACGGCTGTCGGCGGGGCACTGCTCGTCTGGGTCGTCGTCGCGAGCCGGCGGCGGGCGGGGCAGGCCAAGGAAGCCGGGTCCTGAGCAGCAGCGAGTTTGCGACGACCCCGCCGCCTACGGTTCCGCGAACACCAACCCCGCGATCAGCGCCGCCGCCTCTTCCTGCATCGCCGGGATGGCATGCGGGTAGGTGTCGAGCGTGCGCGACATCGCGGTCCGTAGGGCGGGGTAGACTCCTGCTGGGAGCAGCACAGTGAGGAAAAAGGAGACAGAGAGCGTCGAGACGCCGGCCACGAGGAGCGGAGCGCGCAGCGCTGTTGGCTGGTTTGCGGTCTGGCTTGCGGTCGGTGTGGCGCTCGCCTTCTCGCTCGTCGACCTCCCGGCCTATGGCCTCCTCGTCTTCCCGTTCGCCGCCGCCGCCGTCGTGTTGCTCGCCGTGCGACATCGCCTCGACCACTCGGCCTGGGGTCTGCTCTGCGGGATCGGCCTCCTGTGTCTCTACGTCGCATATGTGCAGCGCAAGGGGCCGGGCGTTGTCACCTGGCACACCGCGACGGCCAGCGGCGCTGAGACTTATCTCGACCCACGCCCCTGGCTAGCCGTGGGGCTGCTGCTCGTCCTCGTCAGTATCGGCGTCTTCCTCTGGCGCCAGCGCCGCTCCGCCTGAGGCGAGGACACGGAGCTGAGGCTGCGCGTCTCAGGTGCCGGCGAACACGAGATCGGCGATCAGCGCCGCCGCCGACTCCTGCATCGCCGGGATCGCGTGTGAGTAAGTGTCGAGCGTGATCGAGATGGTCGCGTGGCCGAGGCGGTCGGAGACGACCTTGGGGTGGATGCCGGCCTGCAACGCCAGGGTGGCGTGCGTGTGGCGGAGGTCGTGCAGGCGGATCGGCGGCAACATCGACTTTCCCACTACCTGACGGAAGTAGCGCGTCACGCTCTCGGGGTCGAGCGCGGCGCCGTTCTCGGTCGTGAAGACGTAAGCGGAGTCGACCCAGGCTGCATCCCACTCTTTCTGTTCGTCAAGCTGACGGGCCGCCTGACCCTTCAAGACCTCGACCGTGCCGGGGTCGAGGGCGATGACACGGCGTCCCTTGACCGTCTTCGGCTCTGAGACCACGACCTCGCGGTTGGTGGGGATAAGGGCGCGGCGCACCGACAGCCTTGAGTTCTCGAGGTCGACGTCTGACCATCTCAATCCGAGCGCCTCGCCGCGTCGCATGCCGGTCATCGCGATCGTGTGCCAGAGGGGAGCGAGGCGGTCGTCCTTGACTGAGTCGAGAAACGCCTTCAGCTGTTCCTTCGTCCAGGTCTTCATCTCTTTGCTGCCGTCGCCCTTGGCGCGCGGCGGATCGGCGGCGTCGAGCGGATTCCTTGAGATGTGACCCCACCTGACCGCGTCCTTGCACGCCTTGTGCAAACAGGCGTGGACGTGGTGGATGGTCATCGCCGAGATGCCCTTCTTGCCGTTCTTGGCGCCGCTTTCGGCGAGCTTCGCATAGAGGGCGTTGACCTGACTGCCGGAGAGCTTCTGCAGCTTCACGCTGCCGATGTGCGGCACGATGTGACACTCGACGTGCTGGACGTAGGAGTTGTAAGTCGAGGGGCGGATCGTCGCCTTCACCGCCGGCAACCACTCCTTGACGAGATAGTCTCTGACCGAAGCCTTGGTCGGTGCCGCGTAGGCGTGCTGCTCGACCGCGACGAGGATCTTGTTCATCGCCGCGACGCACTCTTTGCGCGTGGCGAAGCCTCCCTTGATCTCGCGCCGGCGCTCCTCGGTCTCTGTGAGCGTGCCGCCGCAGCGGGGGCAGCTCTGCTTGGGGCGGCGCTCGATCCAGAGGCGCTTGTTGCAGGCGGTGCAACGCTGAGCCGCCGCCGGGCCGACATCGACGATGTACTCCCAGCTGCCGGGCTCGCCGCGCTTTCTTACGTGACCTCGCATGGGGTCCTCCTCTGGACGCGCGTCTACTGTGCAACAGCAGCTTTGCTCGGGGGTACGGCACGAGCAACGAGAGAGGGCGCACCGAAAGCACGGAATGCTTGCCGACGAGCAACCTGTTCGGTGCGCTCCATGTCGGCAATTCGTCGGCGGGAGGCACTCGGCGCAGCCGCTTCTCGCCCGTTATAGGACTGGGTGTGATGTGCGGCGGCCTGCCTGACCGGGTAACCTTCAGCGGCCGGCCCGTGGTCGGCCAAGTACCTCCCGCACCTGACGTGCGATCTCCAAGTCTTCACGGGCCGCGATGACGAGCGTGCGCACGCGGGCATTGCGGGTGCCAATCTCCCGGTCTCCTGCATCCTCGTTGCGCGCCGGGTCCACCTTCACGCCGAGGAACTCAAGGCCGTCAGCGCTCCGTTGTCTGATGCTGGCAGCGTTTTCGCCGACTCCGCCCGTGAACACCAAGGCGTCCAAGCCGTCCATGGCCGCGGCCATCGCCGCGACGCCGGCCCGCAGCCGATGCAGGTAGACGGCGACTGCAAGCTGCGCCTCCGCCTGGCCCTCCTCTTCTGCCGCAAGGATCGAGGGCATCTCGGGCGTGCCGGCCAGTCCGAGCAGTCCGGAGCGATGTTCGAGCGTGGCGGCCAGCTCAGCGGGCGGCATGCCGACGTGCTCCTCGAGCCATAAGACGAGGCCCGGATCGATGCTGCCAGAGCGCGTCGCCATGACGAGGCCCTCGAGCGGCGTGAAGCCCATCGTCGTGTCCACGGAGTGCCCGTCCATGACGGCGGCGAGCGAGGCTCCGGCCCCGAGATGGCAGGTGACGACGCGAAAGCCCTTGCGGGAGCGACCCAGCAGCTCTGCCGCCCGGCGCGAAGCGTAGGCGTGCGAGAGGCCGTGAAAGCCGAACCGGCGCAGGGGCCAGCGCGTCCGCCATTCGGGAGGCAGCGCATAGGTCGCCGCGGCGGCCGGCATCTGGGCGTGGAAGGCCGTATCGAAGCAGGCCACCGCAGGGAGGCCGGGGAGCACCCGGCCGACGGCATCGAGGGCGGCCAAAGACTTCGGTTGGTGGAGTGGCGCCAGGTCGATGAGGGCGCGCAGCTTGCCTACGACACCCTCGTCGACGATCACGGGCGCGATGAACTCGGTGCCACCGTGCACGATGCGGTGGCCGACGGCGTCGACTTGGCCAAGCCCACCGAGCACGTCCGTCAGGGTGGCCGCATCGGCGAGTCCGCGAGGCGCGGGCAGGTCGTGGGCGGCCACCACCTGGTCAGTGGCGTCGAGCAAGCGCAGTTTCAAGCTACTCGAGCCGGCGTTGACGACCAGGACTCGCATCAGCACGTCCAGGTCCAGTCGCGGATCTCGGGCGCGTCTTCGCCGTGCTCGCGCGTGTAGGCGCGCGCGGCCAGGCGACGGTCGGCCATGAGCTGGCGGACGTGGCCGGCCCGCGAGACAAGACCGGGCACACGATCGATCACGTCCATGACCAGGTGGAAGCGGTCGAGGTCGTTGAGCATGACCATGTCGAAGGGGGTCGTGGTGGTGCCCTCTTCCTTGTAGCCGCGCACGTGGATGTTGGCGTGGTTGGTACGCCGGTAAGTAAGACGGTGGATCAGCCAGGGGTAGCCGTGGTAGGCGAAGACCACGGGCCGGTCGATGGTGAAGAGGGCGTCGAACTCGGCCTCGGAGAGGCCGTGGGGGTGTTCGCTCTGGGGCTCAAGGCGCATGAGGTCGACGACGTTGATCATGCGCACCTTGAGCTCGGGCAGGTGCTCGCGGACGAGTCCGACCGCGGCCATGGTCTCGAGCGTGGGAACGTCGCCGCAGCACGCCATGACGACGTCCGGCTCGCCGCCCTGGTCGTTAGATGCAAACTCCCAAATGCCGATGCCGCGCGTGCAGTGCGCTACCGCCTCCTCCAGGGTGAGCCATTGCAGCATGGGCGCCTTGCCGGCAACGATCACGTTCACGTACTGGCGGCTACGCAGGCAGTGATTGGCCACCGAGAGCAGGCAATTGGCGTCGGGGGGCAGGTAGACGCGCACGATCTCGGCCTTCTTGTTGACGACGTGGTCGA
>PKYG01000096.1:25717-41948 GCA_003132585.1 Actinomycetota bacterium | reverse complement strand
CTGCGTTGCGCGACGCTGAGCGTGTCGCGGCCGAAGAAGGCCGGCGCTCCCGCTGGGGGAGCATAAGGGACCTGCGATGGTCCACCTGCCCGAGGCGAGAAGCGAGAATCGACATCCGTCGCCCGCTGCCCGTCTTGGGAGCGGGTTTTTTCATGCGACTGAGAGGTCGGGATGCTAAGGAATGAGAAACAGACGCTCATCGACGAGATGACGCAGCTGCTCACAGACGCGGACTCGCTGTTCGTCAGCGACTACCGTGGCCTGTCGGTCGCTGAGCTCTCGGAGCTGCGCGGCAAGCTACGCGAGCGTGGCGCCACCTTCACGGTGCTCAAGAACACGCTCGCGCGTATCGCCGCGGAGCGCGCCGGGCGGGAGCAACTGCAGCCGCTGCTCATCGGCCCGACGGCGGTGACAGTCGTCGGCGAAGACGCCGCCGGCGCCGCCAAGGCCCTCGCCGACTACGCAAGGACGCACCAGCAACTTATCGTGCGCGGTGGGCTGCTGCAGCAAACGGTCGTCGATGCGGCTAGCATCAAGGCGCTTGCCAGCTTGCCGTCGCGCGATGTGCTGATCGCGCAGGTCGTCGGCACCATGGCGGCGCCGATGACCGGTCTCGTCACGGTGTTGCAGGGCACGATCGGCGGATTCGTCCGCGCACTCGGTCAAGTGGCCGAGCAGAAGGCGGTCGCCGGCGAGGCGTGAGCCACGCGCGGCCGCGCAGAGTACATACAGAGCTTTCAAGCTGAACCGCGAGGTGAACTGAAATGGCAGACAAGACACTCAGCAAAGACGACATGATCGAAGTCATCAAGAAGATGACTGTGCTCGACCTCTCCGAGCTCGTCAAGGCGCTCGAGGAGGAGTTTGGCGTGAGCGCCGCGGCTCCGGTCGCGGTCGCCGCGGCGCCGGTCGCCGGCGGCGTCGGTGGCGAGGCCGAAGCGGAGGAGGAGAAGACGTCGTTCGACGTGGTCCTCGCCGCGGTCGGCGACAAGAAGATCCAGGTGATCAAGGTCGTCCGCTCACTCACGAGCCTCGGTCTCAAAGAGGCCAAGGACGTTGTCGACGGTGCGCCGAACGCCGTTAAGGAGGGCGTCAACAAGGACGAGGCCGAGGACGCCAAGAAGCAGCTCGAAGAGGCCGGCGCGACCGTCGAGATCAAATAGCCGCTCCGCGATCGGCGGCTTGTCGAGCGCTGCCCGGGGGCCACAGTCGCGCCGATGGGCGGCCCGGCCCGCTGGACCGGCGCGCCCATCCCTTTTGAACGGAGACTCTTGCACGGCCGTATCCAGTCTGGTAATATTATTGGCCGTGCGCTACCCGCGACCACGCCATATTCTCACTGGCAAGCGTCTGCTTTTTCCCTGCCCTGCTCTACCTAGAGGAGTCTCCGCGTGAACGAGCCCAAGAGCCCTCGCGTGCGTACGTCCTTTGCCAAGCTCGATCAGCCCCTACCCGTTCCGAACCTCATCGACATCCAGCGTGCCTCGTGGGAGTGGTTCTTGAGCAACGGCCTCAAGGAGACCATCCGCGACATCTCGCCGATCCGCGACTACTCGGAGAAGCTGCTCGTCGAGTTCGGCGAGTACACTTTTGGCCCCCCCACCAAGCCGATCGACGAGTGCCGCAACAAGGACATGACCTTCTCGTCGCCGCTGACGATGATCGTGCGCTTCATCAACGAGGAGACCGGCGAGATCAGGGAGCAGTCGGTGTTCATGGGCGACTTCCCCATGATGACCGATCGCGGCACGTTCATCATCCACGGCACGGAGCGCGTCGTCGTCACCCAGCTGGTGCGTTCGCCCGGCGCTTACATCATGGAGCCCAAGCAAGCCGAGCGCGAGAAGCAGATGTTCATCGCCAACCTCATGCCGCAGCGCGGCTCGTGGCTCGAACTCGAGATCGACAAGAAGGGCGCCGTCAACGTTCGCATCGACCGCAAGCGCAAGTTCCCGGTCACCGTGCTGCTGCGGGCGATGGGCTATGGCGGCAGCGAAGAGCTGCTCGCCGTCTTCGACGGCTCCGTCTACATCAAGAACACCATCGATCGCGACACAACGAGCTCCCAGGAAGAGGCGTTGATCGAGCTCTTCCGCAAGCAGCGTCCCGGCGAGCCGCCGACTCTCGATGCGGCGACCTCGATGCTGCGCGGGCTGTTCTTCGACCCCAAGCGGTACGATCTCTCGCGCGTCGGTCGACACAAGCTCAACTCGCGTCTGCACGGCTATCTGCCCGCCGACAAGCTGCCCAGCGCCGACGTGCGCGTGCTCGTCAACGAAGACATCGTCGAGCTCATCCGCCGGCTGATCTCATTGCCACCCAAGCTCGGCGTGCCCGAGGACGCCAAGGACTACGCGGCCGAGGCGGCGTCGCTGCTGGTGACCCGCCGCGAGGCGATCGCCAGCGAGATCGACGAGTACGAGCATTTCGGCAACCGCCGCCTGCGTACCGTCGGCGAACTCGTTCAGGATGCATTCCGTGTCGGCCTCGCGCGCATGGAGCGCGTGATTAAAGAGAGACTCACCACCGAGGACGCCGATTCGATCGTTCCGGCGACCCTTGTCAACATCCGCCCCGTGGTCGCCGCCCTCAAGGAGTTCTTCGGCTCTTCGCAGCTCTCGCAGTTCATGGACCAGACCAACTCGCTCTCGGGACTCACTCACAGGCGCCGGCTGAGCGCGCTCGGTTCCGGCGGTCTGACGCGCGAGCGTGCGCCGATCGAAGTGCGCGACGTCCACCCCACCCATTACGGTCGCATGTGTCCCATCGAGACTCCCGAAGGCCCGAACATCGGTCTCATCGGCTCGCTGGCGTCGTTCGCGACCGTCGACGAGTTCGGCTTCATCCGTTCGCCGTACCGCAAGGTCGTCAAGGGCAAGGTCACCGACGAGATCGTCTACCTGGACGCTTCGGAAGAAGAGGCGAAGGTGATCGACGCCAAGACACACGACGAGCGTCACGTGACGATCGCCCAGGCGAACGCGCCGTTCGATTCCAAGACCGGGAAGTTCCTCTCCGAACACGTACTGGCGCGCACCCGGGGCGGCGCCGATGTCGTCGAGGTGACCCCCGACAAGATCGACTTCATGGACGTCAATCCCACGCAGATCGTTTCTGTGGCGACGGCGCTCATCCCGTTCCTCGAACACGACGACGCCAACCGTGCGTTGATGGGTTCGAACATGCAGCGGCAGGCCGTGCCGTTGCTCACCACCGAGGCGCCCTATGTCGGCACGGGCATGGAGTTCCGCGCCGCCGTCGACACCGGCGACGTGATCCTCGCCGAGCGTGCCGGCAAGGTGGTGGAGGTCGACGCCGACCACATCGTCATCGACGCCGGCCACGGTCATCGCGACGAGTACGGCCTCGTCAAGTTCATGCGCTCCAATCAGGGCACGATCATTCACCAGAAGCCGCTCGTGTTTGTCGGCGACAAGGTCGAGTCGGGCAGTGTGCTCGCCGACGGGTCTTCGACCGACTTCGGCGAGCTCGCCCTCGGCAAGAACCTGTTGGTCGCCTTCATGAGCTGGGAGGGCTACAACTTCGAGGATGCGATCGTGCTCTCCGAGCGCATCGTCAAGGACGATGTGCTCTCGTCGATCCACATCGAGGAGTACGAAGTCGACGCGCGCACGACCAAGCTCGGCGACGAAGAGATCACGCGCGACATCCCGAACCGTTCCGAGGAGTCACTCAAGGACCTCGACGAGCGCGGCATCGTGCGCATCGGCGCTGAGGTCAATTCCGGCGACCTGCTTGTCGGCAAAGTCACGCCCAAGGGCGAGACCGAACTCACTGCCGAAGAGAAGCTCATCCGCGCGATCTTCAAGGAGAAGGCGCGCGAGGTCCGCGACACCAGCCTCAAGGTGCCGCACGGCGAGGGCGGCAAGGTCATCGACGTCAAGATCTTCAGCCGCGAGAGCAACGACGAGCTCCCGCCGAGCGTCAACGAACTCGTACGCGTCTACGTCGCGAAGAAGCGCAAGATCGCCGAGGGCGACAAGCTCGCCGGCCGGCACGGCAACAAGGGCGTCATCTCCAAGATCGTGCCCGAAGAAGACATGCCGTGCCTCGAGGACGGCACACCGGTCGACATCATCCTCAACCCGCTCGGTGTTCCGAGCCGCATGAACATCGGCCAGGTGCTCGAATGCCACCTTGGCTGGGCAGCGCATCGCGGTTGGCAGGCGACCGGCGAGAAGGTCAACGGTCCGGTGAGGGTGGCTTCACCGGTGTTCGACGGCGCCACCCTTGAAGAGATCGACAATCTCCTGATCGCATCCCAGGCCGACGACCCCGACAGCCCCGTCAAGTTCAAGGTCAACAATAAAGAACCGGCCGGTCGCCGCTGCTCCGGCAAGGTGTGGCTTTACGACGGCCGCACCGGCGAGCGCTTCGACAACAAAGTGACGATCGGCTACATGTACATGCTCAAGCTCCTCCACCTCGTGGACGACAAGATCCACGCGCGCAGCACCGGCCCGTACTCGCTGGTCACCCAGCAGCCGCTGGGCGGCAAGGCGCAGTTCGGCGGCCAGCGCTTCGGCGAGATGGAGGTGTGGGCGCTGGAGGCGTACGGAGCTGCCTACGCGCTCCAGGAGATGCTCACCATCAAGTCCGACGACACCGTCGGCCGCGTCAAGGCCTACGAGGCGATCGTCAAGGGCGAGAACATCTCCAAGCCCAACATCCCGGAGTCGTTCAAGGTCCTCATGAAGGAGATCCAGAGCCTCGGCCTGGACGTGTCCGTCCAGAGCGAGGAGGGCAGCATCCTCGAGGTCCGCGACGAAGACGACGACCTGTTGCGCGCTGCCGAGGAGCTCGGCATCGACCTGTCGGCGAGCCTGCGTTCGCGTCAGCAGGGCGAGAGCTTCGAGGGAGATCCTGAGGACGCCGAAGTGCCCGGCCTTAGCGATCTCGTCGGCGCCCACGCGGTCACGGGCGTCGAAGGCGAGACGATCGACCTGATTGAGGAGGGAGAACCCGGTGACGACGAGGACCTGGTGATCCCTAGTGACGGCGCCATCGACGAACTCGAAATCGGCGATTTCCCGATCCATCTCGACGACACCGTGATGGAGCCCGAGGAGGTCGAACATGACGATGAGTAACGCCGGCGAGGCGAAAGGGAGCTTGCGTTGATTGACATCAATAACTTCGACTCCATCCGTATCGGCCTCGCCTCACCTAAGCAGATCGAGGCGTGGTCGAAGGGCGAGGTCACCAAACCCGAGACGATCAACTACCGCACGCTCAAGCCCGAGCGCGACGGCTTGTTCTGCGAGCGCATCTTCGGTCCCACCAAGGACTGGGAGTGCTACTGCGGCAAGTACAAGCGCGTGCGCTACAAAGGCATCATCTGCGAGCGCTGCGGTGTCGAAGTGACGCGGGCGAAAGTGCGCCGCGAGCGCATGGGCCACATCAAGCTCGCGGCGCCCGTCTCCCACATCTGGTTCTTCAAAGGCGTGCCGTCGCGAATGGGCTATCTGCTCGACATCGCCCCCAAAGAGCTCGAGAAGGTGCTCTACTTCGGCGGCAGCTACGTGATCATCTCCGTCGACACCGAGAAGCGCGACAAGGACATGGCGTTGCTCGACGAACGTATCCGGGAGCTCAAGGGGCGCTACGAGGCGTACGCGGAGGACCGCGTGCGCGCCATCCGCGCGATGCACGAAGAGCTCGCCGAGATCTTCGATGGAGCCCGCACGGCGGACGACTTCCATACGGGCGAGGAGCCCGACGACGAGTTCGGCCTCTTCAACTACTTCGACATCTTCGAGACCTATCGCCGCATCGCCGTCAACGTCGAGCAGCTCGGCCCCGACGAGATCAAGCTCCAGCGTACCAAAGTCGACAAGCTCGCCGACGACTATGTCGATCGCGGCAACAAGGCCGTAGAGCATGCCAAGGGGCTGGTCGAGCGCGCTTGGGAGCAGTTCAAGTCGATCGCGCCGCGCACCGTAGTCGGCGACGAGAATCTCTATCTGCAGATGGAGCGCATGTTCGGTCGTGATCCCGGCTACGAACCGGAGAGCTTCGGCGTGTACTTCAAGGGCGGCACCGGCGCCGAGGCCGTGCGCGAATTGCTCAAGCAGGTCGATCTCGAGGCCGAGACGAACGAGCTCAAGGAGACCATCCATTCCGCCAAGGGTCAGCGCCAGGCGCGTGCCGTCAAGCGGCTCAAGGTCACTTCGGCGTTCCTGCGCAGCGGCAACCGGCCCGACTGGATGGTCCTCGACGTGATCCCGGTCATCCCGCCGGAGCTGCGGCCGATGGTCCAGCTCGACGGCGGCCGCTTCGCGACGAGCGACCTGAACGACCTCTACCGCCGTGTGATCAACCGCAACAACCGGCTCAAGCGACTGCTCGACCTGCAGGCGCCGGACATCATCGTCAACAACGAGAAGCGGATGCTGCAGGAGGCCGTCGACGCACTCTTCGACAACGGCCGACGCGGCCGCGCCGTCACGGGCCCGGGCAACCGTCCTCTCAAGAGCCTTTCCGACATGCTCAAGGGCAAGCAGGGACGTTTCCGTCAGAACCTGCTCGGCAAGCGCGTCGACTACTCGGGCCGATCGGTCATTGTCGCCGGCCCGCACCTCAAGATGCACCAGTGCGGCCTGCCCAAGATGATGGCGCTTGAGCTGTTCAAGCCGTTCATCATGAGCCGCCTTGTGTCGCGCAAGCTCGTGCAGAACATCAAGGCGGCTAAGAAGATGGTCGAATCGATGGTGCCCGAGGTCTGGGACATCCTCGAAGAGGTCATCACCGAGCATCCTGTGATGCTCAACCGCGCCCCGACCCTGCACCGGCTCGGCATCCAGGCGTTCGAACCGCTGCTCGTGGAGGGCAAGGCGATTCAGATCCATCCACTGGTCTGCGCCGCCTTCAACGCCGACTTCGATGGCGACCAGATGGCCGTCCATCTCCCGCTCAGCTGGGAGGCGCAGGCCGAGGCGCGCATTCTGATGCTTTCAACCAACAACATTCTCTCGCCTGCGCACGGCAAGCCGATCGCCGTGCCCAGCCAGGACATGGTCATCGGCGCGTACTACCTCACGTACCACGAGAACGAGGACCTCGGCAGTGTCGATCCGAAGGATCTCAAGGAGAAGCCCCAGGTCTTCGCCCACTACGAAGAGGTCCTCCGCGCGTACGAGCAACGTGTGCTCGACCAGCGCCAGGTCCCCGTCAAGCGCGAAGCGGGTATCGCTGAGTTCACGCGACGCGTGATCGTGCTGCGCGTGCCCACGGGCGAGCGTATCGTCACGACCGTCGGCCGCGCTCTGTTCAACCAGCAGATCGAGGGCGGTCTGCGCGACATCCTTGGCGACGACTACGCCGAGGGCGAGTACGTCTTCCTCAACCAGACGATCACCAAGAAGGCACTGGCGGCGTTCATCAACCAGCTCGTGGCACGCTACGGCGCCAACAAGGTGGCGCGCTTGCTCGACGTGTTCAAGGACGTCGGGTTCAAGTACGCCACGCGGGCCGGGGTGACGGTCTCCAAGAACGACGTCGTCATTCCCGAGAAGCGCAAGGCCGAGATCCTCGCCGAGCACGAGAAGATGGTCGAGGAGGTCCAGAACCAGTACAACCGTGGGTTCCTCACCGAGGAGGAGCGGCGCGACAAGATCGAGGAGATCTGGCGCGAGGCCGACGTGCAGATCACGGCCGCCACGAAGGCCAACTTCAAGCCGCTCAACCCGATCTACATGATGGCCACGTCGGGCGCCCGCGGCGACATCAAGCAGATTCGCCAGCTCGCCGGTTGGCGTGGCCAGATGAGCAACCCTAAGGGCGAGATTATGGAGCAGCCGGTGAAGTCCAGCTTCATCGAGGGCCTCACCGTGCTCGAGTTCTTCACCTCCACGCACGGCGCCCGTAAGGGTCTTGCCGACACGGCACTGCGTACGGCTGACTCCGGCTACCTCACACGGCGCCTTGTCGATGTATGTCAGGACGTGACCATCCGCGAGATCGATTGCGGGACCAAGGAGTGGATCCCGATGTCGCCATGGTCGCGACGTCGCGACGAGAACCCGGACCTAGAGGGCTCGACGCTTGCCGAAGACGTCTGCCGGCCGCGCAGCGAGCGCGTCGTACTGAAGAAGGGTGCCAAGATCGGGTCTGCGCAGGTCGGCCTGCTCAAGGAGGTCTTCGCCGACCTGCCCAACGCCAAGGTCGTCGTCAAGCTGCCGAAGAGCAAGTCCGCCGGCAGTATCGCCGTGTGGACCCATGAACCGAACGAGAACCCGCTCGGCCGTCACCTCGGTGCTGCCGTCGTCGACGACGGCACCGGAGAGGTGGTCTACGACCGCGACACGTTGATCAACGAAGACGTCCGCGACGGCATCCTCGACGTGCTCCAGCGCAGCTCGGAGACCGACCCGATGGTGCCCGTCCGCAGCGTGCTCAAGTGCGACTGCGAGTTCGGCGTTTGCCAGCACTGCTACGGCATCAGTCTCGCGCACAACACTGAGGCGGAGATCGGCGACGCGGTGGGGCACATCGCCGCCCAGTCGATCGGCGAGCCGGGCACGCAGCTGACGATGCGCACGTTCCACACCGGCGGCGTCGCCGGGGCCGACATCACGCACGGCTTGCCGCGTGTCGTGGAGCTGTTCGAGGCGCGTAAGCCGAAGGGCGTGGCGCGCATCGCGGAGTCGGCGGGCCGTGTCCAGCGCGAAGAGACGGATCGCGGTCCCAAGCTGACGATCTTCCCGGAGGACGGCGCGTCCAAGGAATACGCGTTCCCGCGGCGCACGCGGGTGCTGGTCGAGGATGGCGACTGGATCGAACAGGGCGATCCGCTCACACCGGGTTCCCTGTATCCGGCCGATCTGCTTCGCTTCGGAGACAACACGCGCACCGAACGCTACCTCGTCAACGAGGTGCAGGAGGTCTACCGCTCGCAGGGTGTCGAGATTAACGATAAGCACATCGAGCTCATCGTGCGGCAGATGATGAAGAAGGTCCGCGTGCTCACCCAGGGCGACACGTTGTTCCTGCCGGGGCAACTCGTCGACCGTGGCGCTTTCAAGGTCGAGAACGAGCGGGTCGTCACCGAGGGTGGTCAGCCGGCCGAGGCCGAGCAAGTCATCCTCGGCATCACCAAGGCGTCGCTGGCCACCGAGAGCTGGCTCTCGGCGGCCTCCTTCCAGGAGACGACGAAGGTACTCACCGACGCCGCCATCGAAGGCAAGGTCGACCATCTGCTTGGTCTCAAGGAGAACGTGATCATCGGTAAGCTCATCCCGGCGGCGACCGGCCTCAAGCGGTACCGCGCCGTCGAGATCTTCCCGGCCGGCAAAGCCGCCGCCGAGCAAGAGGCATACGACGCACTCGAGTTCTGACGGCGTGGGCGTCCGGGCGACGAAAGAAACAGGCGGGAGCGGCCGCGGGGCTCGCCTTGCGGCCGCTCCCGCAGATTGCTAAACTATGCGACTGCTGTTCAACGGGCTGACAACCAGTGAGGGTAGATGACAACGATCAATCAACTCGTCCGCAAAGGGCGTGAGCGCGTCGTCAAGCGTACCACCACGCCGGCGCTGAGGGGCGCCCCGCAGAAGCGCGGTGTGTGCACGCGCGTGTACACGACGACGCCGAAGAAGCCGAACTCCGCCCTGCGCAAGGTCGCTCGTGTGCGGCTTACGAACGGCATGGAAGTCACCACGTACATCCCCGGCATCGGCCACAACCTGCAGGAGCACTCCGTCGTGCTCATCCGCGGCGGTCGCGTCAAGGACTTGCCGGGCGTGCGCTACAAGGTCGTCCGCGCGGCGCTCGACGCCTCCGGCGTCGCCGATCGCAAAAAGGCACGCTCCAAGTACGGCGCCAAGTCTGCGCAGAGCTCGAGGTAGGCCATGCCACGTAGAGGAATCGTCACTCGCAGAGAGATCCTTCCTGACCCGACGTACGGCAGCAAGCTCGTCACCCAGGTGATCAACAAGGTCCTGCTCGACGGCAAGAAGTCCGTTGCCGAGGGCATCGTCTACAACGCGCTCGAGCAGGTGCGCGCCAAGTCCGGGCGCGACCCCGTCGAGGTGCTGCAGGAGGCCGTGCAGGCGCTCACGCCGCATCTCGAGGTGCGCAGTCGCCGGGTCGGTGGCGCCACCTACCAGGTGCCTGTCGAGGTTCCCGGCAGGCGCGCCCGCACGCTCGCCATCCGCTGGCTCGTCAGCTTCGCTCGCGATCGTCGCGAGAAGGTGATGTCCGAGCGTCTGGCCGGAGAGATCCTCGACGCACTCGCCGGCCAGGGCGGCGCTTTCAAGAAGAAGGACGACATCTTCCGCATGGCCCAGGCCAACAAGGCCTTCGCGCACTACCGCTGGTAATCGTCCACACCCGCTGTCAATCGGAGCCCCCGTCGTGTTTCGGGGGCTTCATTTTGGATAGAAGAAAACGCATGCGACAGTTCCCGCTCGAGAGCACACGCAACATCGGCATCATGGCGCACATCGATGCCGGCAAGACCACGACCACGGAGCGCATCCTGTACTACACGGGGCGCACTCACAAGATGGGCGAGGTCCACGAAGGCGCGGCCGTGATGGACTGGATGGCGCAGGAGCAGGAGCGTGGCATCACGATCACCTCGGCGGCGACCACCTGCCACTGGCGTGACACGCGCATCAACATCATCGACACACCCGGCCACGTGGATTTCACCGTCGAGGTAGAGCGAAGCCTGCGCGTCCTGGACGGCGCGATCGCCTTGTTCTGCTCCGTTGGCGGCGTCGAGCCTCAGTCCGAGACCGTCTGGCGACAGGCCGACAAGTACGGCATCCCACGGATCGGCTACATCAACAAGATGGATCGCATCGGCGCCGACTTCTTCCGCGGCCTCGAGATGATGGTCGACCGGCTCGGCGCCAATCCGGTCGCCCTCCAGCTGCCGATCGGCCGAGAGTCCGAATTCCGCGGCATCATCGACCTCGTAGAGATGAACGCGATCGTCTACCTCGACGAGCTCGGCACGAGTTGGGAGACGGTGGCGATCCCGGACGACCTCCGCGAGCTCGCCGAGCAGTACAGGATGAAGCTGATCGAGGCGGTCGCCGATCACGACGACCATCTCATGGAGACCTACCTTGACGGTGGCGAGATCACTGCGGAGCACCTTCGCGAGGTCATTCGCAGCGCCACCCTCGACATTGCGATCACGCCGGTGCTCTGCGGTTCGAGCTTCAAGAACAAAGGCGTCCAGCCGCTGCTCGATGCGGTCGTCGACTATCTGCCTTCACCGCTCGACGTGCCGCCGGTCGTCGGCGTGTTGCCGAACGGCAGCGAAGCGAGCCGCGAGACTTCGGACGAAGCGCCGTTCGCGGCGCTGGCGTTCAAGGTCGCGGTCGATCCCCACGTCGGCAAGCTGACCTACTTCCGCGTCTACTCCGGCGTCCTCAAGGCGGGGTCCTACGTGCTCAACTCGTCGAAGGACAAGCGCGAACGCATCAGCCGTGTCCTGCAGATGCACGCCAATCATCGTGAAGATCGCGAGGACATCGGTGCGGGCGAGCTCGCCGCCGCCGTCGGGCTCAAGTACACGGGCACCGGCGACACCCTGTGCGCGCCCGACAAGCCGATCATCCTCGAATCGATGGTCTTTCCGGAGCCGGTCATCTTCGTCGCGATCGAGCCCAAGACGAAGGCCGACGAAGAGAAGCTGTCGACGTCGCTGCAGCGTCTTGCCGAAGAGGACCCGACGTTCCGCGTACACTCCGATGAGGAGACCGGCCAGACGATCATCGCCGGCATGGGCGAGCTGCATCTCGAAATCATCGTCGACCGCCTACTGCGGGAGTTCAAGGTCGACGCCAACGTCGGGCGGCCGCAGGTCGCCTATCGCGAGACGATCCGCAAGACCGTTGACAAGGCCGAGGGCCGCTTCGTCCGCCAAACCGGCGGCCACGGCCAGTACGGCCAGGTACTCCTGTCGCTCGCGCCAAATGCGCCGGGCGACGGGTACGTGTTCGAGAACAAGATCGTCGGCGGCACGATCCCCCGTGAGTACATCCCCGCAATCGATCAGGGTGTCCAGGAAGCGATGAACACGGGCGTGCTCGCCGGCTACCCGATGGTCGACATCAAGGTCACGCTCGTCGACGGCAGCTACCACGAGGTCGACTCGTCCGATCTCGCCTTCAAGATCGCGGGTTCGCTCGGCTTCAAGGCGGGTGCCCAGAAGGCGCACCCCGTGCTGCTCGAGCCGGTGATGGCGGTCGAGGTCGTCACACCGGCCGAGTTCATGGGCGACGTGATGGGCGACCTCAACTCGCGGCGCGGGCACATCGCCGGCATGGAGCCGCGCGGCACGTCCCAGGTCATCACGGCGACGGTCCCGCTCTCGACCATGTTCGGTTACGCGACCGACCTCCGTTCGGCCACGCAGGGCCGCGCGACTTACACCATGCAGTTCAAGCACTACGCCGAGGTGCCGTCGTCTATCTCGGCGGAGGTCGTCGCCAAGGTCCGAGGCACCTGAGATGAGTGTGCAATCGTTTGCCCTTGCCCGCCAGCTTCATGTATACTGCACGCCTTTGGTGCAACCAGAGGTTGTGCCGTTCCTTGACGAGATTTCAACCTTCGGGTGCCAGGAAAAGGAGCAGTAGATGGCAAAGCAGAAGTTTGACCGCAGCAAGCCACATATGAATGTGGGCACTATCGGGCACGTCGACCACGGCAAGACGACCCTAACTGCTGCCATCACGCTTGTGCTCCACAATCGCGGCGGCAAGACCGAGTTTGTGGCCTTCGACCAGATCGACAAAGCGCCCGAAGAGCGCGAGCGCGGCATCACCATCGCCACTGCCCACGTCGAGTACGAGACCGAAAAGCGCCACTATGCGCACGTCGATTGCCCAGGGCACGCCGACTACATCAAGAACATGATCACCGGCGCCGCCCAGATGGACGCGGCGATCCTCGTCGTCGGTGCCGACGACGGCCCCATGCCCCAGACGCGCGAGCACATCCTGCTCGCTCACCAGGTGAACGTGCCATACATCATCGTCTACATGAACAAGATCGACCTCGTCGACGACCCCGAGCTCCTCGAGCTGGTCGAGATGGAGGTCCGCGAGCTTCTCACCGAGTACGAGTTCCCGGGCGAGGAGGTCCCCGTCATCAAGGGTTCGGCGCTCAAGGCACTCGAGTGTGGTTGCGGCAAGGACGACTGCGAATGGTGCAAGTCGATCCTCGAGCTCACCGAGGCGCTGGATACGTATCTGCCCGAGCCCGTTCGCGACGTCGACAAGCCGTTCCTCATGCCGGTCGAAGACGTATTCACGATCACCGGCCGCGGGACGGTCGCCACCGGGCGCGTCGACCGTGGCATCGTCAAGGTGAGCGAAGAGGTCGAGATCATCGGCATGCGCGACAAGCCGATCAAGACGGTGGTCACGGGCGTCGAGATGTTCCGCAAGCTGCTCGACGAAGGTCGTGCCGGCGACAACATCGGCATTCTCCTGCGCGGCACCAAGCGCGAGGAGGTCGAGCGCGGCATGGTCTGCGCCAAACCGGGCAGCATCACCGGCCACACGCAGTTCAAGGCTCAGATTTACGTCCTGTCGAAGGACGAAGGCGGCCGTCACACCCCGTTCTTCAACGGCTATCGGCCGCAGTTCTACTTCCGCACCACCGACGTGACCGGCATCATCACGCTCCCCGAGGGCGTGGAGATGGTCATGCCGGGCGACAACACGGAGATGGAAGCCAAGCTCATCACGCCGATCGCGATGGAGGAAGGCCTCCGTTTTGCCATCCGCGAAGGCGGTCGCACGGTGGGCGCCGGCGCAGTCTCGCAGATCATCGCTTAACTGACAGAGTACAGTACGGGCCGGGCGTGTCGGGCACGCCAGGCGGCGCGACACGCCCGGCCACGTGAACAGGAGCAAGAAGGGTAGAGTGACTCAACAGAAGATCCGCATAAGGTTGAAGTCTTACGATCACGAGCTGATCGAGCGCAGCGCGCAGTCCATCGTGGAAACGGCGCAACGCACCGGCGCGACCATCTCCGGGCCCGTGCCGTTGCCCACCGAGAGGAACGTGTACTGCGTGATCAAGAGCCCGTTCAAGGACAAGGATTCACGCGAGCACTTCGAGACGCGCACCCACAAGCGCCTCATCGACATCCACCAGCCGACACCGAAGACCGTCGACTCGCTCATGCGTCTCGATCTTCCCGCCGGCGTCCACATCGAGATCAAGCTGTAGGGCGATGACGGGCATCATCGGCAAGAAGATCGGCATGACCCAGTTGTTCGACGAGGACGGCAACGTGGTCGCCGTCACCGTCATCGAGGCCGGGCCTTGCCCGGTCACGCTGGTGCGCACCGTCGAGAGCGATGGCTACGAGGCCGTCCAGCTCGCATTCGAAGACTGCCGCGACAAGCATCTCACGAAGGCGGAGCTCGGCCACCTCACCAAGGCCGGGCTGAAGCACGGCAAGCGCCATCTCGCTGAGATCCGCGGTGCGGGCGACCTCAAGGTCGGCGACATGGTCACGGTGGAGGCGTTCGAAGACGGGCAGCAGGTGAGCGTCGTTGGCGTGTCCAAGGGCAAAGGCTTCCAGGGCACTGTCAAGCGTCACAATTTCGCCCGCGGTCCCGAGACCCACGGTTCGCACAACGTCCGCCAACCGGGTTCGATCGGCGCCAGCGCGTATCCTAGCCGCGTCTTCAAAGGCATGCGCATGTCGGGCCATATGGGGAGCGAGCGTGTCACGCAACTCGGTCTCAAGATCGTGCGTCGCGACCCGGAGAACAACCTCCTGCTGGTCAAGGGCTCCGTCCCCGGCGCCAAGAACTCCGTCGTGATCGTCAAGGGCAGGTAGTGGTGGCCGACGACAAGCACACTGCCGAGACCGACGCGCAGGCCGCTGAGGCGACCGCGGCGCCGAAGGCGAAGAAGCCGGTCGCCAAGACGGTCGCCAAGCCCGCCACCAAGAAGTCGGCCGCTAAGGCGCCCGCCGCACCTAAGCCGGCGGCCAAGCCCGCCGCTGCGAAGCCCGCGGCGAAGAAGACCGCGACCACCCGGCCGGCGGCGAAGGCCGCAGCAGCCAAGCCGGCGGCCGCCAAGCCCGCGGCGAAGGCTGGGACGGAGGCAGCGACCAAGCCCCCAGCGAAGCGGGTGGCCGCAAAGCCCGCGGCGAAAAAGGCTGTCGCGAAGCCGGTGGCGAAGAAGATGGCGGCAAGGCCAGCGACCAAGACCGCACGGAAGCCCATCGTCAAGCACCCGGCCGTCACGACTCCTGGTAAGGCGACGGTCATCGACGCGGCCGGCAACGCTACCGAGAGCATCGCCCTAAGTGAGGCGCTCTTCGGAGTCACCCCTGTGATCAACACGCTGCATCTCGCCGTGCGCGCCGATCAAGCGAAGAGGCGACGCGGCACCGCGTCCACCAAGACGCGCGGCGAGATCTCCGGCTCGACCGCCAAGCTCTACCGTCAGAAGGGCACTGGTCGCGCCCGTGCGGGCTCCGCCAAGTCGCCGACGCGCACAGGCGGGGGCACGGCGTTCGGTCCCAAGCCGCGCAGCTACGAGATCAAGATCAATCGTAAGATGGCGCGCAAGGCGCTGGCGATGGCGCTCTCCGACCGGGCCGCCGCCGGCAACGTGTTTGTCGCCAAGGGCTTCGAGCTCGAGACGCCGAGCACAGCCAGGCTCAACGAGCTTCTGGTCGGTCTCGATATCGCCGCTCCGGTGCTCGTCGTTACCAGCGGGGAGCCAGTCGTCAGCAAGTCGGTCCGCAACCTCTTCTACGCCGAGACCACCGAAGTGGGCGCGCTCTCGACGGAGCAGATCCTGCGCGCCCGCTCGCTCGTCCTTACCGAGAAGGCGTTCAACGCCCTGAATCAGGCGTAGGCAATGGTCGAAGCAGAGAGAATCGTCATCCGCCCGGTCATCTCCGAGAAGAGCTATGCGCAGATCGACCATCACCGGTACACGTTCGAGGTTCACCCGCAGGCGCACAAGACGATGATCGCCCAGGCGATCGAGCAGCTGTTCAACGTGACGGTGATCAGCGTGTCAACCGCCAACGTCAAGCCCAAGCCGAAGCGGCGCGGCGTCAGTCGTGGCCGCACAGCCGCCTGGAAGAAGGCGGTCGTGCAGCTGGCTCCGACCGACAAGATCGAATTCTTCGAGGGCAGGTAAGTGGCGATCAAGAAATACAAGCCTACGTCTCCCGGTCGCCGGTTCATGACGACCGACGCATACGAGGACGTCACTC
>PKYG01000096.1:23914-25695 GCA_003132585.1 Actinomycetota bacterium | reverse complement strand
GACAAAGACGCTGTGCCGGCGAAAGTCGCGCAGATCGAATACGACCCCAACCGCTCGGCGCGCATCGCTTTGTTGCACTACGCCGACGGCGAGAAGCGCTACATCCTTGCGCCGCAGACCCTCAAGGTCGGCGACACGGTCGAGTCCGGTCCGGCGGCGGACATCAAGCCGGGCAACGCGCTGCCCCTCGAGAATATTCCGACCGGCACGACGATCCACAACGTCGAGCTGTACGAGGGCCGCGGCGGCCAGCTCGTGCGCAGCGCCGGCACGAGCGCGCAGCTCCAGGCCAAGGAGAAGGGATACGGCGTCGTTCGCCTGCCCTCCGGCGAGCTGCGTCGCATCCGGCTCGCCTGCCGCGCTACCGTGGGCGAGCTCGGAAATGCCGACCACGCCAACATCTCCGGCGGCAAGGCCGGTCGCACGCGCTGGTTTGGCATCCGTCCGACCGTGCGCGGCACTGCCATGAACCCGGTCGACCACCCGCACGGCGGCGGAGAGGGCAAGACGACCGCCGGTCGTCACCCTGTCACCCCCTGGGGCGTGCCGACGCTTGGGTATCGCACGCGCCGGAAGAAGAAGAGCTCAGACAAGTTCATCATCCGCGGCCGCAAACGCGGCAAGCATTCGTAAGGCAGGAGGAGACCTAGTTGAGCAGGTCAGCCAAGAAGGGTCCGTTCGTCGATGAGCGCTTGTTGAAGCGCGTCATCGAAATGAACGCCGCCGGCGAGAAGAAGATGCTCAAGACGTGGTCGCGAGCCTCCACTGTCTTTCCTGAGATGGTCGGCCACACGATCGCCGTGCACGATGGGCGTAAGCACGTCCCGGTGTTCATCAGCGAGGCGATGGTCGGCCACAAACTGGGCGAGTTCGCCCTCACGAGAACGTTCCGCGGTCACGTCAAGGGCGACCGCGCCGCCCGAAGGTAGGTCACATGTCAGTCAGAGCACAGGCAAAGTACGTACGAGTCGCACCGCGCAAGGCACGCGAAGTCGTCGATCTGATCCGTGGCAAGTCGGTCACCGATGCGCGCGTGACCCTCGTGTTCATCAATCGCGGCGCGGCCAAGGTGGTCGCCAAGGTGCTGAACTCGGCCGTCGCCAATGCCGAGAACAACAACAGCCTCGACGCCGCCGACCTCTACGTCAAAGAGGCGTTCGTGGACGAGGGTCCGACGCTCAAGCGGTGGCAGTTCCGCGCCATGGGCCGTGTGAACCGCATCCGCAAACGCTCGAGCCACATCACCATCGCGGTTGAGCAAAGGGAGGGCCGTTCCTAGTGGGCCAGAAGGTGCATCCGGGCGGTTTCCGGGTCGGGATCATCCACGACTGGAAGTCGCACTGGTATACGGAGAAGAATTTCAAGGACTTCCTGGCCGAGGATGAGCGCATCCGCACGTACATCATGCGCAAGCTTTCGCATGCCGGCCTCTCGCGCATCATCATCCGCAAAGACCTGAACAACGTGACCGTCGACATCCACACTGCCCGGCCCGGCATCGTGATCGGCAAGAGCGGCTCTGAAGTCGACGCCTTGCGCAAAGAGCTGCACACGATGACCCGCAAGAACGTGCAGGTCAACATCATCGAGGTCAAGCGCCCCGAACTCGACGCGGTGCTCGTCGCCCAATCGATCGCCGAGCAGCTCGAGAACCGCGTGAGCTTCCGGCGCGCGATGAAACGCGCGCTCACGAGCGCGATGCGCTCGGGAGCGGCGGGCATGCGCGTGCGCTGCGGCGGCCGTCTCGGCGGCGCCGAGATGGCGCGCTCCGAGCACTACAG
>PKYG01000096.1:11350-23888 GCA_003132585.1 Actinomycetota bacterium | reverse complement strand
CCAGCAGCGCGAAGAGCGCGAGGAGCGGCGCGACGGTGCCAGGCGCGATCGCCGGCCGCCACGCCAGGGCGGGCAGCCGCGCCAGGGCAGCTAAGAGGGAGCGAGAGGCGACAGCATGTTGATGCCCAAGCGAGTCAAGCACAGAAAACAACAGCGCGGCCGGATGTCCGGGGCTGCCAAGGGCGGCACCTCCATCGAGTTCGGCGAGTTCGGCCTCACGGCGCTCGAGCCGGGTTGGGTGACCAACCGGCAGATCGAGGCTGCCCGTGTCGCGATGACGCGCTACATCAAGCGTGGCGGCAAGGTGTGGATCAACATCTTCCCGCACAAGCCGGTCACCCGCAAAGCTGCCGAGACGCGTATGGGCGGCGGCAAGGGTTCACCGGAGTCGTGGGTCGCGGTCGTCAAACCGGGCAAGGTCATGTTCGAGCTCGCCGGCGTCAGTGAGCCCGTGGCCCGCGAGGCGATGCGGCTGGCTCAACACAAGCTGCCGATCAAGTGCAAATTCGTGACACGGGAGGGCGGTCTCTTTGAAGGCTAAGCTGCTGCGCGAGCTCTCCGACGAGGAACTGGCCGTGCGCCTTCGCGACACGCGCAAGGAGCTCTTCAACCTGCGCTTCCAGCACGCGACCGGGCAGCTCGACAATCCCCATAAATTGAACATGACCCGGCGCGAGATCGCTCGCCTGCTGACTACCGTTAGTCAGCGAGAGAGCGAGCAGACCGCGGTCGGCGGCGAGGACTGATGGCGACGAAGAAGACCGAAACGGAAAAGGCCGCCGCCAAGAAGGCGCCGGTCAAGAAAAGCGCTCCGGCGAAGAAGGCGACGGCCGCCAAGAAGACCGTCGCCAAGAAGCCGGCGGCCAAGAAGCCGGTGGCCAAGAAGACCGTCAAGAAGGCCACAGCAGCCGAGGCCGCTGCCGCCAAGCCGGTCAAGAAGGTCTCGGCGGCGCGGGCGAAGGCAAAAGCCGAGCGGCGGGTACCGGCAGGCATCCCCGGCCGCAAGGAGCGGCGCGGCGTCGTCGTCAGCGACGCGATGGACAAGACCATCGTGATCCGTATCGACGCCGTCCGAAAGCACGACCGCTATGGCAAGGTCGTTCGCCGGTCGAGCAAGTTGCACGTCCACGACGAGCAAAACTCGGCCGGCGTGGGCGATCTGGTGCGCGTTGTTGAGACGCGGCCGCTGAGCGCCTCGAAGCGCTGGCGCCTGCTCGAGATCCTCGAGAAGGCCAAGTAGGAAACAGGGAGCGGGTAGAGGAAGCACATGATCCAGGTTGAGTCGAGACTACGGGTGGCCGACAACACGGGCGCGCGCGAGATCCTCTGCATCCGCATCCGCGGCGGTTCGCGGCGTCGCTACGCGACCGTCGGCGACGTGATCGTCGGAACGGTCAAGGCGGCGACGCCGGGCGGCAGCGTCAAGAAGGGCGAAGTCGTGCGTGCAGTCGTCGTGCGCACGAAGAAGGAGTTCGGACGCAAGGATGGCACGTATATCGCGTTCGACGAGAACGCGGCCGTGCTGATCGACAACCAGAACAACCCGCGAGGCACGCGCATCTTCGGTCCGGTGGCGCGCGAGCTGCGCGACAAGAACTTTATGAAGATTGTGTCCCTCGCGCCGGAAGTGCTCTGAGAGCCCGGCCCGGCAAGGAAGCTGAACAGCGATGACAGTAGTAAAGACGAAGATCCATAAAGGCGATCAGGTGATGGTCGTCAGCGGAAAAGAGGCCGGCAAGAGCGGTAAGGTCCTGCGCATCGATGCGGAGAAGCGGCGACTCGTCATCGAGCGCCTCAATCTCATCCGCAAACACACGAAGCCGAACCCGAAGAAGAACCCGCAGGGTGGAGTGATCGAGCGCGAGTCGCCGATCGACATCTCCAATGTGATGTTGATGTGTCCGGCGTGCGGTCAGCCGACGCGCGTGGGTTATCGCCTTCTCGGCGATGGCGACAAGGTCCGCATCTGCCGTCGGGCCAACTGCGGCAAAGACATCGACAAGGTATAGGTCGTTGAGCATGGCAAGGTTGAAAGAGAAGTACTTCAAAGAGGTCGTCCCGGAGCTCATGCAGGTGTTCGGATACCGCAGCGTGATGGAAGTCCCGCGCGTGATCAAAGTGACCCTCAACATGGGCGTCGGCGAGGCCAAGACGAACGCCAAACTGCTCGACGACGCCGCCGAGGAGCTGGCGATCATTTCGGGCCAAAAGGCGGCGATCCGGCGGGCGCGCAAGTCGATCGCCGGTTTCAAGCTGCGCGAGGGCATGGCGATCGGTGCCATGGTAACGCTGCGCGGCGACCGCATGTACGAGATGATCGACCGTCTCGTCTCGATCGCCTTGCCGCGCATCCGCGACTTCCGCGGCATCTCACCGAAGCAGTTCGACGGCCGCGGCAATTTCGCCTTGGGCGTCAAGGAGCAGACGATCTTCCCCGAGATCGACTTCGACTCGGTCAGCCAGTTCCGGGGCCTGAACATCGTGATTACCACGTCGGCGGAGACCGATGAGGAGGGCCGCGCCCTGCTTGCAAAGCTGGGCATGCCCTTTCAGACGAACTAGGAGCATCTGAAGCATGGCAAAGACATCCCTTGTGGTGAAGGCCAGTCGCAAGCCGCGTTACAAGACGCGCGAGTATCACCGCTGCACCAGGTGTGGCCGTCCACGTGGCTACTACCGGCAGTTCGGCCTGTGTCGCATCTGTTTGCGCGAGCTGGCGCATGAGGGCGTCATCCCCGGTCTGACCAAGTCGAGCTGGTAAGGAGGCGAGGAACAGTGTCAATGACCGACCCCATCGCCGACATGTTGACGCGCATCCGCAACGCGAGTTCGGCGCGCCACAGCCAGGTCGAGATCCCGACGTCGAGAATGAAGCTCGAGATCACCCGGCTGATCGCCGAGCAGGGCTACATCGGCAAGTTCGAGGTCAAGCGGGGCGAGCACGGCGACGTCATCATCATCGATTTGAAGTACGGCAAGAACAGGGAGCGGGTGATCAGCGGCATCAAACGGGTCTCGAAGCCCGGCCGGCGCATCTACGCCCGCAAGGAGACGTTGCCGAAGGTCCTCGGCGGGCTCGGCACGGCGATCATCTCGACCTCTCGCGGCCTGATCACGAGCGCCGAGGCGCAGCGCCTCGGGCTCGGCGGCGAAGTCATCTGTTTCATCTGGTAAGGAAGACGAATGTCGCGCATCGGAAAAGCACCAATCTCAGTACCGGCCGGAGTCGAGTTTACGTACGACAACGCCCAGGTCACGGTCAAGGGTCCCAAAGGCGAGCTCAGCCAGCTCGTGCCCCGCGAGATGCTCGTGGAGCAGNNGGTCTCACGCGCACGCTGATCGCGAACATGGTCCAGGGCGTCACGGCAGGATTCGAGAAGCGGCTCGAGATCGTCGGCGTGGGCTATCGCGCCTCGGTCAAGGGTGACAATCTCGAGCTCCTGGTCGGCTTCAGCCACCCTGTGCTTATCGAACCGCCCGAAAACGTGCAGTTCGAAACGCCGCAGCCACAGGTCGTGCTCGTCAGGGGCATCGACAAGCAGGTCGTCGGTCAGGTGGCGGCCAAGGTGCGCTCGATCCGGCCGCCCGAGCCGTACAAGGGCAAGGGTATCCGGTATGCGGGCGAGTTCGTCCAGCGCAAGGTCGGCAAGCGGGCGTAGGGCCCGGGCCAGGGAAGAGGAACACACAGACGATGAGCACAGCGACGATCAGAGAGGCGCGCGCCAAGCGCCAGAAACGTATCCGCGGCAAGCTGACCGGCACGGCCGACCGGCCGCGGATCTCCGTGTTCCGTTCGAACAAGGCCATCTACGCGCAGATTATCGATGACAGAACCGGAACGACGCTCGTCACGGCGCGCTCCGGTGAAGTCGACGCCAAGGGCCTCGACAAGACCGCGGTAGCGAAGAAGGTCGGTTTGGTGCTCGCCGAGCGGGCGAAGGCCGCCAAGATCGAGCGGGTCGTCTACGACCGCTCGGGCTACCTGTATCACGGTCGCGTCAAGGCTCTCGCCGAGGGCGCCCGCGAGGGCGGCCTACTTTTCTAGTGAGGAGATAAGGAAGCCCGTGGCCAGAAGATTCTCAAGCGAAGCGACAGAGCTCAAAGAGCGGGTCGTCGATATCAACCGTGTCGCCAAGGTCGTCAAGGGCGGCCGGCGATTCTCGTTCACCGCTCTCGTCGTCGTTGGTGACGAGAACGGTCGCGTCGGCGCCGGCTACGGCAAGGCGCGCGAAGTGCCACTGGCGATCCAGAAGGCTATCGAAGACGCCAAGAAGAACATGTTCACGGTGCCGCGCTACAAGACGACCATCACCCACCAGGTGATTGGCCGCTATGGGGCCGCGCGTGTGTTCATGAAGCCCGCCTCCGAAGGCACCGGCGTGATCGCTGCCGGCGGCGTGCGTGCAGTTCTGGAGCTCGGCGGCGTACGCGACATCCTCACCAAGTCACTGGGCACGACGAACCCAATCAACCTGGTGCGCGGCACCGTCGCCGGCCTCAAGTCGTTGAAGACCCCTGATCAAGTCGCAAGGCTGCGCGGGATCAGCATCGCCCAGGTGCTGGGCCTCGACAAGAAGGCCGAGGCAGTCGCGCCCGCCGCCGAGGAGGCGTCAGCTCCGTGAACACGCACCTCGCGATAACGCAGGTCAAGAGCGCGATCGGCAGGCCGCCGGACCATCGCGGCACACTACGCGCTCTCGGCCTCAAACGCATCCGCCACACGGTCGTCCAGGAGGACAACCCGGTCGTGCGCGGCATGATCCGCAAGGTCGCGTACCTCGTCGAGGTGCGCCCGGTAACGAAGAAGTCGTGACATGAGCGAACTGGGACTGCACAACCTGAAGCCCAACCCGGGTTCGACTGCCAACACCAAGCGGCTCGGCCGCGGCAAGGGTAGCGGCCAGGGCAAGACTGCCGGCAAGGGTCACAAGGGCTACAACGCGCGTTCGGGCGGCGGTGTGCGGCCCGGCTACGAAGGCGGCCAGATGCCGATCTACATGCGGCTCGGCAAGCTGCGCGGGCCGCACATGAAGAAGAGTATGCCAATCGGGCCGTTCCGCACCTACGCGGTGCCGGTCAACGTGGCGCGGTTGGCGGCGGCGTTCGTTGCCGGCAGTGAGGTGACGCCCGAAGCGTTGGTCGAAAAAGGCATCGTCAAGAACACGCGCACGCCGATCAAGGTTCTTGGCGGCGGCGACATCGGTGTGGCTCTCACGGTCCGGATGCACGCGTTCTCCGCCTCGGCTGTGCAGAAGATCGAGGCCGCCGGCGGCAAAGCAGAGCTTCTCTAGGTTGCGCGGGAGGAGCTGACCGGTGAACAACAAGCTCTGGCAATCGCTGGTTAACGCCTGGAAGATCCCGGAGCTGCGCACCAAGCTGCTGTTCACCGCCGGCATCCTCGCGGTCTATCGCTTCGGATGCTACGTGCCGGTGCCGGGTGTCGACGCGCAGAAAGTCCAAGACTTCATCAACAGCGGCGCTCAGGGCGTGATGGGGTTCCTCAACCTGTTCTCGGGCGGCGCGCTCGGCAAGATCGCCGTGTTCGCGCTCGGCATCATGCCGTACATCACCGCATCGATCATCATGCAACTGCTCACGGTCGTTATCCCCAAGCTCGAGCAGCTGCAGAAAGAGGGCGAGCAGGGACAGAAGGAGATCACCAAGTACACGCGCTGGCTCACGATCGTGCTGTCTCTGGTCCAGTCCGTCGGCTACGTGTTCCTCTTCAAGAGCGAAGGCGCGCTGCCCCGCATCGACTTCATGCACGCGTTCCTGATCGTGATCACGCTCACCACGGGCTCGGCCGCAGTGATGTGGTTCGGCGAGCTCATCACGGCCCGCGGCATCGGCAACGGTATGTCGATCCTGATCTTCATCAGCATTATCTCGCGGCTGCCTGACGGCTTGATCAAGATGTTCACGCTCAACATCGGCGTCCAGATCGGCATCGCGATCATCGCCATCGCCGTTGTTGTCGCCGTCATCTGGATCACCACCGGCGAGCGTCGCGTCCCGGTGCAGTACGCAAAACGGGTGGTCGGTCGCCGCATGCTCGGTGGGGCCAGTACGTACATTCCTCTCAAGGTGAACATGGCCGGCGTCATCCCGGTCATCTTCGCCTCGTCGATCATGCTCATACCGCCGACCTTTGCCCAGTTCCTTCGGGTCGGCCCTGCCAAGTGGTTCGCCACGACCTTCGGGCCAAGCTCGGTCTGGTACATCGCCGGCGAGGCCGTGCTGATCGTGATCTTCACGTATTTCTACACGGCCGTGACCTTCAACCCGATCGACCAGGCCGACAACCTCAAGAAGTATGGCGGGTTCGTTCCCGGCGTGCGTCCGGGCCGGCCCACGGCCGAGTTCCTCGACCGGATCCTCACGCGGCTCACTTTTGTGGGCGCGCTCTTCCTCGCAGCGGTGGCGGTGCTGCCTTGGATCCTGATCCAGTCGATGAGCGTGCCGTTCTACTTCGGTGGCACGTCGCTGCTGATCGTCGTCGGCGTGGCGCTCGACACGATGCGCCAGATGGAGGCACAGTTGCTCATGCGCCACTACGAGGGCTTCCTCAAGTAGGCAGCGCGCGGTGACCGGCGACCAGCTCAACGTCGTCCTGCTCGGTGCCCCAGGCTCCGGCAAGGGCACGCAAGCCGAGCGCGTCGGCCCTGCGTTCGGACTGCCTCACATCTCCACCGGCGACATGTTGCGCGCCGCGCTCGCGGCGGGCACGCCGCTCGGCCTTGAGGCCAAGCGCTATATGGAGGCTGGCGAGCTGGTCCCCGACGAAGTCGTCGTCGGCATCATCCGCGAGAGGCTGGCCGACGACGATGCGCGGCGTGGCTTCCTGGTCGATGGCTTCCCGCGCACATTGGAGCAGGCGCGCGCCCTCGACGCGATGCTCACTGACGCGGGGCGCGCGCTGACCGACGTCGTTCTCATCGACGTGCCCGAGGAGGAACTCGTGCAGAGGCTCTCCGGGCGACGCCTGTGCCGTGGCTGTGGCAAGGGCTACCATACGGTGTTCGACCCTCCCCGGCAGGAGGGCGCCTGCAACGTCTGCGGCGGCGAGCTCTACCAGCGTGCCGATGACAACGAGGAGACGGTCCGTAACCGTCTGCAGGTCTATCGCCGGCAAACGGAGCCGCTGGTGGGCTACTACAGCGAGCGCGGGGTCCTCAAGGCAGTCTCCGGCGGCGGGCGTATGCCCGACGACGTCTTCGCCGACCTGCGGCGCGTGCTGGCGGGCGGCACGTCGACGTGATCGTCCGCAAGTCCAAGAAAGAGGTCGCCAAGATCGCCGCCGCCGGACGCGTGCTTGCCGGTTGCCTCGAGATGCTCGCCGATGCCGTTGCTCCTGGTGTCACGACCAAGGCGCTCGATGATAGAGCCGAGGAGTACATTCGCAGTCACGGCGGCGTGCCGACGTTCTTGGGCTACCGTGGTTTTCCCGCCTCGATCTGCGCCTCGCCGAACGACATGGTCGTGCACGGAATTCCTGGCAAGTACACGATCGTCGAGGGCGATGTCGTAAGCCTCGACGTCGGCGTCACGCTCGATGGATACGTGGCCGACTCGGCGTTGACCGTGGCCGTCGGCGACGTCGACGATCGGACGGAGCACCTGCTGGAGGCCACAAGGGCGTCGCTCGAAGCGGCGATCGAGCAGTGCAGGGTCGGTAGTCGGCTCGGAGACGTGTCGCACGCCGTCCAGGCCGTTGTCGAGGCGGCCGGGTTCAGCGTCGTCCGGTCGCTGGTCGGGCACGGTGTCGGCAAGACGATGCACGAGGATCCGCAGATCCCCAACTATGGAGAACCCGGACGCGGCCCGGTCCTCGAGGAGGGGATGGTGTTCGCGATCGAACCGATGGTCAACGTCGGCGGATTCGATGTATACATCGCCGCCGACGGTTGGGCGATCTTCACGGTGGACGGTTCGCTGTCGGCCCATTTCGAACATACCGTTGCAATCGCCACCACGGGGCCGCAGGTGCTTACGCGGCGGACAAATGAGAACGTGGCGGCACGGCGCGGGGTGATGTAGGGTTCATTCCACGCCACGCGTGCTTGCGTCGACGGGGCTGGACCCGTGTGGTATCATATCTGGCCGCGTTTGATAATGATAGGGAGTATGGCGCAAAAAGAAGAAGCCATCGAGATCGAAGGCGAAGTCGTCGAGGCCCTGCCCAACACGATGTTCCGGGTGCTGCTCGACAACAAGCACGAAGTGCTCGCCCACATCTCGGGCAAGATGCGCATGAACTACATCCGGATCCTCCCGGGCGATCGGGTCAAGGTCGAGCTGTCGCCTTATGACCTGCAGCGCGGGCGGATCACGTACCGGTTCAAGTAGCGACCACGACGGGATCGCCGGGCACATGGGCGCGCGACTCCGCAAACCGTCGGTCGCGCGCCGAGTGAGGACACCATGAAGGTCAGAGCGTCAGTCAAGCCGATTTGCGAGAAATGCAAGGTCATCCGCCGTCACGGCACGGTCCAGGTGATCTGCACCAACCCGCGGCATCGACAAAGGCAGGGGTAGGTTCATGGCACGTATCGCGGGCGTCAACATCCCAACTCAGAAGCGGATCGAGATCGGCCTCACCTACATCTACGGTGTCGGCCGGTCGACCTCGAATCAGATCCTTTCGCAGCTCAGCATCAACCCGGACACCAAGGTCCGTGACCTCACTGAAGAAGAGATCGTACGCTTGCGCGAGACCATCGACCGCGAAGTCACGGTCGAGGGCGATCTGCGTCGCGAGCGCACGCAGAACGTCAAGCGATTGATGGACATCGGCTGCTATCGCGGCATTCGTCACCGGCGCGGCATGCCAGTCGACGGGCAACGGACCAAGACGAATGCGCGCACGCGCAAGGGCCCCAAGAAGACCGTGGGCGCGCGGCGCAAGAAGTCGTAAGAGGAACCAGAGGAGAGAACAAGAGTGGCGAAGCCGCAGAGAGCCAAAGGACGCCAGCGCCGCAAGGTCCGCAAGAACATTGCGATCGGGCAGGCGCACATCAAGACCTCGTTCAACAACACGCTGGTCACGCTCACGGACAAGGAAGGCAACGTGATCGCGTGGGAGAGCGCCGGCTCGGTCGGCTTCAAGGGCTCCCGCAAGAGCACGCCATTCGCGGCTCAGGTGACCGCGGACTCGTGCGCCAAGAAGGGCATGGAACATGGCCTTCAGAAGGTCGAGGTCTTCGTTCGCGGTCCGGGTTCGGGCCGCGAGACCGCCGTCCGCTCGCTGCAGGCCGCGGGGCTCGAGGTCCTCAGTGTCAAAGACGTGACGCCGGTGCCGCACAACGGCTGTCGTCCGCGCAAGCGCCGCCGGGTCTAGAGAGGTTCACGTGGCAAAAGACACATCACCTCAGTGCAAGCAGTGCCGCCGGGAGGGCGTGAAGCTCTTCCTCAAGGGCGAGCGCTGCCTCACCGACAAGTGCTCGGTCGAACGGCGTTCGTATCCGCCGGGCGAGCACGGCCGCGGCCGCATCAAGCAGTCCGAGTATCTGCTTCAGCTGCGCGAAAAGCAGAAGGCGCGGCGCTACTATCAAGTACTCGAGAAGCAGTTCCACGAGTACTACGTCGAGGCGACGCGCAAGTCAGGCATCACCGGCGAGAACCTTCTCCGCCTGCTCGAACTGCGGCTCGACAACGTCGTCTATCGTCTCGGCTTCGGCGCCTCGCGGCGTCAGGCCAGGCAGCTCGTGTGTCACGCTCACTTCCGGGTCAACGGCAAAAAGGTCGACATCCCGTCGTACCAGGTCCGTCCGGACGACGTAGTGGCGCTCAAGCCGGGGAGCAAGGCGGCCGAGGCGGTGCGTTCGTCGACCGACCTCACGTCGTCCGTTGCGCCCTGGCTGTTGGCCGACCACGACAACCTGACGGGCAAGATCCTGCGGTTTCCGGAGCGCGAAGAGATCGACGCGCCGGTGCAGGAGCAGCTCATCGTCGAGCTTTACTCGAAGTAGCCCGCTTCCATCACGCAAGCGGCGAAGACCTTACAGGAGGCCCGTTGCTACAGTTTCAGATGCCCAACATCACGCGCGAGCAGCTCGCCAACAACCGGGCACGCTTCGAGGTCGAACCCCTCGACCGCGGTTTCGGGCACACTTTCGGCAATGCCTTGCGACGGGTGCTCCTCTCATCGCTCGAAGGCGCTGCCGTCAGCTCGGTCAAGATCGAGGGGGTGGCGCATGAGTTCTCGACCATTCCCGGTGTCAAGGAGGACGTCACCGACATCATCCTCAATCTCAAGGATCTGGTGTGCCGTCTGCACGGCGAGATCGGCGAAGTGCAGGTTCGGCTCGTCAAGGATAAGCCCGGTAAGGTCGTCGCGGCCGACATCGACATGCCTGCCGAGCTCGAGATCCTCAACGCCGACCACCATATTGCCACGCTCGGGGACGGCGGCGGCATAGAGATGACATTGACCATCCGCCGGGGCACCGGCTATGTGTCCGCCGAGGGCAACAAGACGCCCGAGACGACGATCGGCGTGATTCCGATCGACTCCATGTTCAGCCCGATCAAGCGCGTCGCCTACCACGTAGAGAGCGCCCGCGTCGGCCAGCGCACCGACTACGACAAGCTCATCCTCGACGTCACCACCAATGGCGCCCTCATGCCCGAAGAGGCGCTGCGCCAGGCCGCCGAGCTCCTCGTCGACCGGCTGACGATCTTCACCGACCCGGAGCGCACACGCAGCAGCGAGGAGTACGAGCTCGACGCCGCCGCACAGCCTGTGGCCGGCGGCGGCATGAACGACATGCTGATCGAGGAGCTCGAGCTCGGCGTGCGCTCGTACAACTGCCTCAAGCGCGAGGGTATCCAGACGGTCGGCGACCTGATTTCCAAGACCGAGGCCGAACTGCTCAACATCCCGAACTTCGGCAAGAAGAGCATCGACGAGGTCAAGGAGAAGATCACGGGTCGCGGGCTCACGCTGCGGGGTGAGGAGTAGATGCGCCACCAGAACTCCGGTCGGAAGTTCAACATGGCGCCCGATCAGCGCAAGGCGCTGCTGTGCGGGCTCGCCTGCGCTCTGCTCGAGCACGAAAAGATCAAGACGGGAGAGGCGCGCGCCAAAGAGGTGCGGCCGCTAGTCGAGCAGGCGATCACGCTCGGCAAGCGCGGCGACCTGGCTGCCCGTCGACAAGCGATTGCGATGCTCCGCAACAAGAAGATCGTCTACAAGCTCTTCAACGACGTGGCACCGCGCTACGGGGAGCGCCACGGCGGCTACACGCGCATCGTCAAGTTGGGTCCACGTCTTGGCGACGCCAGCGAGATGGTGTACCTGGAGCTCGTCTAGCTTCACAGGTCGTAGAGGCCTCTTGCGTAAGGGGGCGGGCACCCGCAGAGGCGCCCGCCCCCTTACCGTTTCCGGTAAGCTGTGCTCGCTGTGAACGCTCTGATCGACATCTCCGGCCTGCACTATCGCTACCCGGGCACCGCCGCCGACGCGCTGGCCGGTCTCGACCTGAGCGTCGCCGAAGGTGAGTTCGTCGCCGTCGTCGGGCCTAACGGCTCGGGCAAGTCGACGCTCGCCCGTATCCTCGGTGGGCTCGCGGTGGCCTCGGGGGGCCACCGCGCCGCGGTGTGCGGCCACGATCTGCTCACCGAGCCGGGCCGCCTCGCGGTGCGCCGCGACGTGGGCGTGCTCTTTCAGAATCCCGAGAACCAGCTCGTAGCGGAGAACGTCGAAGAAGACATCGCCTTCGGCCTCGAGAACCTCGGTCTGCCGGCGTCCGAGATCGCGACGCGCGTCGACGAGATGCTCGCTCGGTTCGACCTCGAGGACCTTCGCCATCGCGAGCCCCACTTGCTGTCGGGTGGGCAGAAGCAGCGCACGGCGCTGGCCGGAGTGCTCGCGATACCACGTCGGGCGCTCGTTCTCGACGAGCCGACGGCGATGCTCGACCCCGCGGGGCAGGTCGAAGTGCTGGGGGCAGTGGCGCGTGAGCGCGAGAACGGCCTCACGATCGTGCTCGTCACACAGGAGATGGACGAGGTGCTGGGCGCCGACCGGGTCGTGGCGCTGGAGCGCGGCTCGGCCGTCTTCGACGGTCCACCGGCCGAGCTCTTCGCGCGTCCCCAGCTGATCGCCGACCTGTCGCTCGGCTTGCCGGCGGCGGGCGAGGTGGGGCTGGCGCTGATGCAGAGCGGTCGCCGCTTCGTGCGGACGCCGCTCACCATCGATGAGTTGCTCGACGAGCTTGTCGGCTCCGGCGGCACCCAACTCA
Organism: Actinomycetota bacterium; assembly: GCA_003132585.1. Classification (GTDB taxonomy): domain Bacteria; phylum Actinomycetota; class Thermoleophilia; order UBA2241; family UBA2241; genus PALSA-647. Next base: position 11,646 of record PKYG01000096.1, on the reverse strand, counting down.
CGCTCGGCGGGGTGTCGGAGCATCCGAGCAGCGCCGACGATCCGGCACATGGACCGTGGGAGGCGCACACCGCGGCGGACTCACCGGCGCCGGCCGGGGACGGCGGTGAGGCATGAGGATCGAGTGCCGCAACGTCACTTTTGCGTACGACGAAGGCGGACGCCCCGTGCCTGCCATCAAGGGCGTCGACCTCGTTGCCGAGTCGGGCAGCACCGTGGCCTTGCTCGGACCCTCCGGCTCGGGCAAGTCGACGTTGCTGATGGTCCTGCGCGGGCTGCTCGAGCCCGACGCCGGCG
>PKYG01000096.1:0-11313 GCA_003132585.1 Actinomycetota bacterium | reverse complement strand
GGCCTGACCGGCAGCGAGTTCGGCGAGCGCCACCCGTACTCGCTCTCGGGCGGCGAGCAGCGCCGCCTGGCGCTGGCCGGGGTGCTCGCCATGCGACCGAAGATGCTGCTCCTGGACGAACCGTTCGTGAGTCTCGACCCAGGAGCTCGCCGCGACCTTGCCGCCGTCGTACGTCGGCTGGTCGAGAGTGGCATGGGGCTCATGTTGGCGACGCACGACGTCGATCAGGCCTGGTCGCTCTGCGACGAGCGTCTCCTGCTGGTCGGCGGCGAGCTCGTCGCCGCCGGCGATTGGGACTTCGCCGGCGACGGCGCCGAGCTGCTCGCCGCCCACCGGTTGCGCACACCCTTCTTCGTGGAACTGTGGCGGCGCCTCGGGCGGCCCCTGGCGGACGCGCCGCGGACGGTCGCCATGGCCACGGAGGCGCTGCGATGAGGACCTCGATCGGCCAGTATTACCCGGCCAACTCGCCGCTGCACCGCGTCGATCCACGCGCCAAGTTCGTCGCTGTGGTCGTGCTCGCCGTCGCGCTCTTCACGCGTGATTCGTTCGCGGCGCTGAGCATCTACGGGGCGGCGGCACTGGTCGCGTTCGTCGTCAGTCGTGTGCCGCCGCTGTGGTTCTGGCGGGGTCTCAAGCCCATTCTCTGGCTGGTCGTCCTTACGTTCGTTGCCCAGGCGCTGCTCGCGCGCGGGGAGGCGTTCTACTCGCTCGGACCGATCCACTTGACGAAGCGCGGCATCGAACTTGCCACGTACCTGAGTCTGCGTCTTGTCGTGCTCGTCCTCTTCGGCTCGCTACTGACGCTGACCACGTCGCCGATCTCGCTGACCGATGCGCTGGCCTGGCTAGGGCGTCCGCTGCGTCGCCTGCGCGTTCCCAGCGACGAGCTTGCGCTGATGGTGACGATCGCCTTGCGCTTCATCCCGACACTGCTCGTCGAGATCGAGAAGATCATGCGCGCCCAGAGGGCGCGCGGAGCGGAGTTCGCGCGCGGCGGGCCGTTGCGCCGCGCGCGTGCTCTCGTTCCCGTGCTCGTGCCGCTCTTCGTCGTGAGCTTTCGTCGCGCCGACGATCTGGCGTTGGCCATGGAGGCGCGCTGCTACCAGCCCGGCATCCGGCGAACGCGCCTCCATCCGCTGGTCGCCCGCCCCTCCGACTTCGTCGTGCTCGGTGCGGTCGTCGCGACGATCGTCGCCGCGTCGCTGGTGTGAACGTGGGGATGGGGACGGCGAGGGCACGCGATTCGCTCAAGCGCCGCGCCGCGGTCGGCGGCGAGCGGCGCGCTGTCTATCGACTCGACCTCGTCTATGACGGAACGGCGTTCAAGGGGTGGGCGCGCCAGCCGGGCCAGCGCACAGTCGAGGACGAGCTGGAACGCGCCTTGGCGACCGCTCTGCGCGAGCGCGTGCGGCTGAGCGTTGCCGGTCGCACGGATGCAGGCGTGCACGCGCTCGCGCAAGTGGCTTCGTTCGCGACGAGCGCCCATGTCGTGCCGGTGCGTCTGCGGCTGTCGCTCAATGCTCTCCTAGCGTCGGACATCGCTGTGACCGCGGTGACTCGTGCTGCCGACAACTTCGTCGCCCGCGAAGCCGCGGCACGCACTTATCGGTACCGGCTGTGGGTGTCGCCCGTCCGTCCCGTGCACGCGCGCCTCTACGTGTGGAGCCCGCGCGGCGCCGTCGATACGAGCGTGCTGCAGCCGGTAGCTCGAATGCTCGTCGGGAGCCACGACTTTGCTGCTCTCACGCCGTCGGCGCACTTCTATCGCAGTTGCGTGCGCGAGGTCACGGCGGCGGATTGGCGGTCGGCGCCGCGGGCGCCGGCCGCCAATCCGGACGCGGGCGAGGAATGGGTCTTCGAGATCACCGCCGACAGCTTTCTGCACAATATGGTGCGCGTCGCCGCCGGGTCGATGGTCGACGTCGCCCAAGGGCGGATGACCGTCGAACAGTTGGCCGCGTCGCTGGAGTCGGGAGAGCGACGGCGGATGGGGCAGACCGCGCCGGCGCGCGGCCTGGCGCTCGTCGCCGTCGCGTATTGAGCGGCGGCGCTGCGGGAGTGCACCGGCGCCGCTCGCACCGGCTTGGCTCGGCCTACTCGCCGAGGAAGGTGTGGACCATCGCCAGGTTCTTCGCCTTGTCGGAGATGACGTAGTCGATGCCGTAGATGTAGGTCGGCGTGCCCGCCATCACCATCTTCACGTTGTCGCCGGCCGGTGTGCGCCACTTCAGATAGGCTAGCTCGATGATCTGCCGCGTCGTCAGATCTGTGGCGACGCCGGACATGAACTTGCGGCCGATCTCGGGCAGCCGGGTGAAGTTCCCCGGCTGTACGATCTTCTTCTCGAGGGCCTGGACCACCGATTGTTGACGGGCCATGCGGAAGAAGTCGTTGTCGACCTTGCGGATACGCGCGTAGTGCAGCGCGTCGATACCGTTGAAGTGTCGCCAACCCTTCGCGTAGGTGATCGTGTGCCCGGCGGAGTTCACGATCCACACCGTCTTGGGGACGTAGACATCGATCCCGCCGACCGCGTTGACCATGCGATAGAGGCCGGTAAAGTCGACCAGCATAATGTGGTTGATCGGGACCCCGGTGAACTGCTCGACCGTTTTGATCGTCAGGTCGGGAGACGGGCCGCCACCGCTCATCACGCGCGCCGAGTACGCGGCGTTGATCTTGTTGAACCCGTAGCCCGGGATGTCGACGCGCATGTCGCGTGGGATCGAGAGCTGGGTGATCGTGTGCGTCTTGGGGTCGAAGCGCATGAGCATGATCGTGTCGGAGCGGCCGACATCGCCGGGGCGCTGGTCGACGCCGAGTATCAGGATCGTCGTCGGGTTGAAGAGGATGCTGCCCTTGTCGGGGGTGAGCGCCGCCCTTGTCGCTGAGGTTACGAGCTTGTTCGACTTCTTCACGGCCTTGTCGAACACCCGGTACTTGGGGTAGGCCCAAACGCCGGCACCGACGATGAACGCGAGCAGGATGATGAACAGTGCGAGCGGGATGTACCACCAGCGGAAGCGGCGCCTGCGGCGCGGCGCCTCGGCGCCGGCCGCGTCCTTCTCCGCGCCGCTCTGGTACACAGTGCGCGCGCCGTTGCCGGCGCCGCGATCGGTCTCGGCGGCGGTCTGCCGCCGGCGGCCCTTGCCGTTCGCCGGCGCGCCGATGGCCGGGCGCTTCTTCGACGGCGCGGCGGGCTCGACCAGCATCACATCGCCGGCGCGCCGGCGCGGCACGCGGCCGGCGCGGTAGACCTTGTACGGCTTGTCGTCTTCTGGTCTGGTCATGTCGTCAGGCAGCACCCGAGGCTGGTCGATCGCGGGGACTTGGTGGGGCGCTGCGTGTTCCTACCGTGTACGCCCTGAGGAAGGTGATTCCTGTCTTTATGTATTTTACACCGTGATAGGGTTCCCGCTGGAATGACCCGATCGCGCACAGTCCTGGCCGTCGACATGGGCGGCACCAAGCTCGCCGTCGGTCTCGTCGACGACTCCCCGAAGGTGCTCTACCAGAAGGTCTCGCCGACCGTGACGACGTCACGTGACGGCTGTCTCAGCGACCTGTACGACCGTCTCGATGAGATGGTCGCCAAGGCGTCGCAGCTCGCCGCGATCGGCGTTGGCATCGCCTCGATGGTCGACTTCGCCGACGGCCGCCTCGTCGACTCGACGAACCTGCCGTTGTGCAACGTACCGTTGCGCGATCTGCTCGCGCGGCGCTACACGCTGCCGGTCGTTGTCGACAACGATGCCACGGCAGCATGCATCGGTGAGCATCTGTGGGGGGCGGGCAAAGACGCCAGCGAGATGCTCATGCTGACGCTCGGTACGGGGATCGGCGGCGGCATCATCTGCCGCGGCAAGCCGTATCGCGGCTGCAGCGGCGCCGCCGCCGAGCTAGGCCACATGGTGATCGACGTGCAGGGACCGCGATGCCAGGGCAGCTGCCCGGCAGCGGGTTGCCTCGAGGTCTTCGTGTCGGGCAACGCGATCGGCGCGGCTGCTCTCGCCGAGGCTCAGGCAAAGCCAGCCTCGGCCCTCGGCCGCGCCCTCGCCGACGGTGAAGCCGTTGACGGCAGACTGCTCACGCGGCTCGCGCAGGTCGGCGATCCCGACGCACTCATGGTCTTCGAACGCGTCGGCTCGCTGCTCGGTGTCGGCATCGCCAATCTCGTCAACATCTTCAATCCGCAGCTCGTCGTGATCGGCGGGGGCGCCGCTGCCGCCGGCGATTTGCTGCTCGACCCGGCACGCAGCGTCGTCGCCACGCGCGCTCTAAGGCCGCAACGTGACGAGGTGCGTATCGTGCCGGCCCGGTTCGGTGCGGATGCCGGCATCGTCGGCGCCGCCGCTCTCGCCTTCACTGAGCTTCTATATGAAGAAGCATGACGTTTCTCGGATGGTAACTGTCCGGATTCTTGACTCCGGCGAGACGCCCGTTGATGATTAATGCACGAACGATCAAGCGCGGACGTCGAGATGACCGCGCCGACAGGAGGTGACGAGTAGCTTATGGCCCACCGGATTACTGAGGACTGTCTCGTGTGCGCGGCATGTCTTGACGAGTGCCCGAACGACGCCATCTCGGAAGGTGACGACATCTACGTCATCGACCCCGAGCTCTGCGACGACTGCGGAACGTGCGTGGAGAGTTGCCCTAACGACGCGATCGTCGCCGACTGATTCGGACGACAACCGTTGACGGCGGGGGCCGGCTGCTGACTAGCAGCCGGCCCCCGCCGTGTTCGCGGGCTGCGCTCTACGGAGTCAGGCCGGCGGCGGACCCGCATCGAGGCCGATCACCTCGGGAGCATCGAAAGCCAGCCGGCGCGCCATCACGCGAACCGCCTCGGGGTTACTGTCGATGAGGAGATAGCGCCGGCCATTCCTGGCGGCCGCCTCGCCTGTCGTGCCGCTGCCGGCGAAGAAGTCCACAACGAGGTCCCCCGGCTGTGAATGGACTGTCACCACCCGCTCGAGGATCTTCACCGGCTTCTGCGTGGGGTACCCCGTCTTCTCCTTGCCCGTCGGGCTAACGATCGTGCTCCACCAGACGTCGGTGGGCGTCTTGCCGCGGGCCGCCTTCTCCGCGCCGACAAGACCGGGAGCCATGTACGGGATGCGGTCGATCGCCGCGTAGTTGAAGACGTAGTTCTGCGGATCGACCGCATACCAGAAGATGGTGTCATGTTTGGCGGGCCAGCGGCGCTTCGGGCGGCCGCCGTAATCGTACGCCCAGACGATCTCGTTGATGAAGCTGCTCCGGCCGAAGATTCCATCCAGGAGCAGCTTGCAGTAGTGCGCCTCGCGATAGTCGATGTGGAAGAAGAACGACCCGTCATCGGTCAGGATCCTTCTCGCCTCCATCAGCCGCGGCTCGAGGAACGCGAGGTAGTCTTGCCGGTCGTCGGCGTACGACGACGTTCCCGTGCGGATCGTCCGGTAGCGCTCTCCCTGGAATCCTCGGCGGTCTCCGTCAGTGTCCCGCACGGTGCGCAACGTGACGCGCTTGCGCGTCTGGCCGGTGTTGAACGGCGGATCGATATAGATCAACCGCGCCATCCGCGACGGCAGTGTTCCCAGGACCTCCAGGTTGTCGCCGAGCACGATTCTGCGCATTGGCCTCTCCGAGATTGCGGCGATTCTAGCAGAGGCGGGAACGCCCCTCCTGCCGTCACGCGCTTCCGGTAGGATTGTCGAGCGGCTGTGCGTCGACGCTGCAACGTTCGGCCGCCGGCCCGCCGTCCTACGGGTACTCTACCGGGAGGCGACGAACGTGGAAGATTGGGTGCTCGTGGAACAGGCCAAGCGCGGCAGTCGCCACGCTTTCTCGGTTCTGGTCAGTCGCCACGAACGGGCCCTCTACAGCACCGCTCTGGCGATGTTGCGCTCGAGCTGGGACGCCGCCGATGCTGTGCAGGATGCCTTTCTCGAGGCGTACCGCAAGATCGATGCGCTCAAGGATCCGGCCAAGTTCAAGGCGTGGACGGCGCGCATCCTCTGCAACAAGTGTCGCGACATCCGTCGCAAGCGCCATCCGATCCCGATGGAAGAGCTGCCGGAGAGTTGCGCGTTCGATTTCGTCGGTCGCGACATCAACCTCGACATCATGAACGCCGTGCGCGATCTCGACGACGTCGATCGCACGGTCGTGGCCCTGCGGTTCTTCCGCGATCTCAAGGTCGACGAGATCGCGGAGATCCTCGGGTGTCCGGCCGGAACGGTCAAGTCCCGCATCAACCGTGCCGTCGCGAAGCTTCGCTATCGCATCGGCGCGCAGGACCATTCGGAGGTATGGCAATGAACTGCGACGCGATCCGCGAGCAACTCGAGATGTACATCACCGGCGACCTCGACCAGAGTCACGCAGAAGAGGTTGCCGAACACCTGCTGACGTGCTCCGCCTGCGCCGCGGACTACGAAGACCTCAAGCTGTTCCTGCACGAACTGCGCGAGACCGGCGAAGTCTATCGCCCCATCGAGATGTGGAGCGGGAGCGGCGCGCCGGCGAAGCGGCGCGCGCCCCGCCGCTTGATCCCCGCACGCGCCTGGCAGACTGCCGCCGCGGCGCTGCTCGTGTTCCTTGTCGGAGCCGTCACGGTGGCCTCGATCCCGGCGGTCGCCCAGCAGATCCCACTGCCTTTCGGCAACCGACTGCAGCGGCTGTCCACCGAGGTCAAGCAGCTGCGCTCGGACAACCGTCAACTGCAGACCGCCCTGGTCACGTCGCTCGTCGACGACGGGCAAGCCCGAGCCGAACTTGAAGCCCAGTCGAAGATCGCTACGCTGCAACCGCCGTCCGCGGCGGATGAGCTCGCTCAACAAACCGGCATCGACACGTTCGTCGCGAAGTACTTCGACGCGCGCGCTCAGGCCGAGCTGCCGGGAGCAACCGGCGCCCGGGCGCGCGCATCTCTCGCGGGGTTCTTCCTTTCGGGCACGCACGTTGTCGCCCAGGAGCGCTACGTCGCCCTCGGGCATCGTCGCCTCGCCGCTGCCGCCGGCGAGACCCTGCTGGCCGTGGGTTCGCTGGCGCGCATCCAGTCACTCGTCATCAGCCCGTCGGGCCTGCGTGCGCGGGTCGTGCTCAATCCCGTGCAGGAGTTCTACGTGTACCGCGGATCCGACGGACAGATCACGCATACCGTGCCCGGCGGTAGCGGCGCGGGCGTCTACGGTCACGTGCTCACGCTGGTCGGAGGGGCCGGACATTGGAAGGTGGAGTACCACACCCATCTCAACGAGGCCGGCGTCGACCTGGCCCGGTCCGGCGGCGCACCGAGATGGATGCTACGCGTGATGGAACATCGGATGAACTGGTACTGGTCGACCCAGGCGCCGCCGACAGTGCCCGACGGCGCGCGAACGACACTTGACCGATTGTGTGACTTGCTCAACCGGCATCAGTTCAAGCTCACCGGTGACCTGTTCGTCGACGGTAGCGGCATCAGCCGGAAGAGTCTCTATGACGCACGATTCGCCGCTTTCTCCGTGCGCAGCGTCGCGGTCATCGATCCGCGGCGAGCGATCGCCGCGGACCACCCCGGCTATCTCCTGCTCGATGTCGAGATCAACGCCCCCAAGCACCTGTTCATCGCCGGCGGGGGAGGGTTCCCGCGTTTCTTCGGCATGCAGCAGAATGCTTCCGGCGATTGGCAGATCGCATTCATCTACCCGGCCGGGTAACGCGCTCCCAACTCTCATCATCGACATCGCCCGTGCGGAGGGCGCCGGCAACACCGCTTGGGAGATCCATGTGGACGCCGACTCCTCGCCGTAGGGAACGTTTCGACCCGCCACGTTATCTTTGGGACGGCAGAGTACTTAGACGGGAGGAGGCCACGTGGACGACCGATTCCTCGTCGCCAGGGCGCGCGCCGGCGACGACAGCGCGTTCGCCGCGTTGATCAAGGCCCATGAGCGCTCCCTCTACTGCACGGCGCTCTCCCTCCTCCGTTCGAGCTGGGAGGCGTCGGACGCCGTGCAGGAGGCGTTTCTCGAGGCATATTCGAAGCTGCAGACGCTGCGCGAGCCGGCCAAGTTCCGGCCGTGGCTGGCGCGCATCCTGGTCAACATCTGCTACCAGATGCTGGGCCGGGGGCGGCGCACGGTGCCCGTCGAGGAGGTGCCCGAACGTGCGGCTCACGTGTTCATCGGCAGCGAGGAGAGCCTCGACCTGATGGCGGCGCTGCGGAGCCTCGACGAGGAGCACCGCTGGGTGGTCGCCCTGCGCTACTTCCACGACCTCAAGGTCGACGAGATCGCAGCGATCATGGACTGTCCGGCCGGGACCGTGAAGTCGCGTCTCAACCGCGCCCTTGAGAAGCTCAATGCCCGCCTCGCAGGGACGATTCAGAAGGAGGTGGCCGAATGAACTGCGACGACATCCGCCGAGAGCTCGAGCCGTACGTGAACGGCGAGCTCGACGATGACGCCGCCATGCAGGTGGCAGAGCACCTCCGAGACTGCGGAGAGTGCTCCCTGCGCCACGCGCAGATGAGTCGGCTGGCGCAGCGGCTGAAGGGATTGACCGATGCCTATCGGCCGATTCGCGATTTCGAGGAGGGGATCATGCAGGTGAAGCAACCGGGAGCAAGGCACGAACGCCCGCAGAGAGAAGGATTCTGGCGCGCGCGCGGCTGGGCGGCGGCTGCCGCTGTGCTGGCACTCTGTTTGATCGGCGCCGTGGTGGTCGCCTCGGTGCCGGCGCTGGCCAGGCAACTGCCTCTGCCCGTCGGCAGTCGCCTCGGCGACCTTGAAACGACGAGTAAGCAGGCACAGCTGCAGAACCATCAGATGCAGGGCCAGATCGACAAGCTCAAGATCGAGATCAAGGACATACGCAGCAAGCTCGTTAGCGTCATCCAGACATCGAAGAACCCGCTGTCGGCCGACGTGAACTACGCCGTGCAGAGCGTCGTGATGCAGTTCGTGGAGGCGCAGTACGCCGGCGATCTGAAGAAGATGAAGAGCCTGTCGACGCCGGCGATGCAAGCCGAGATCGACGCGCATCCTCAGGATTACCTACGCGACAAGAGTGGCCAGGTGACCTTTGCGCAGATGACCGACGTGAGCAAGAGCGGCGATACGTATCTGGAGTTCGTGCGACTCATCGACACGAAGACGTTCAATGAGTCGCAGTACCAGGAGGACTTCGAACTCCTCAAGGTCGGCGACAGGTATCTGGTGAACGTCGAGGGGATGGACGCCTAGGACCGAAACGCGAGGATCGTGGGACGGCGAAGGGGGCTCCGCAAGCAGCCCCCTTCGCCGTCCTCAGCCCATGTTGCGGCGACGCCCGGTCGATCTTGACGAGACCGAGATCACGGTCGTTGCGCGCGCGACTTTCGTGCTGACCTAGCCCGTCGGTGACTTCGCCTCTAGGTAGTCGTCGATCGACCGCGCCGCCTCTTTGCCGTCGCCCATCGCGAGGATCACCGTGGCGCCGCCGCGGACGATGTCGCCACCGGCGAAGACCCCGGGCATGGACGTTGTGTGCTCGGCGTCGACGACGATGTTGCCCCATTTATTGAGCTCGATCGCCGGAGTGGCATTGGTGAGCAGCGGGTTGGCGGTCGTGCCGAGGGCGACGACGGCGACATCGCACTCCATTTCGAACTCGCTGCCGGGCACGGCCATCGGCCGGCGGCGCCCCGACTCGTCGGGCTCGCCGAGCTCCATCTTCTGCAGCCTCACTGCGCGGACCCAACCCTGCTCATCCTCGAGCAGCTCGAGCGGCGCTACGAGGAAGTGGAACTCGATGCCCTCCTCCTCGGCGTGGTGGATCTCCTCGACACGGGCCGGCATTTCGGCGCCCGTGCGCCGGTAGGCGCAGATCGCCTGGGCGGCGCCCAGGCGCTTCGCCGTGCGCACCGCGTCCATGGCGACGTTGCCGCCGCCGAACACGACGACGCGTTCACCGCGGGCGATCGGCGTGACACCCTCGTAATACATATAGGCGCCCATCAGGTTCACGCGCGTGAGGTACTCGTTGGCCGAGTAGACCCCCTTGAGGTTCTCGCCGGGGATGTTGAGGAACATCGGCAGTCCGGCGCCGTTGGCGACGAAGACCGCGTCGAAGTCCTTCATCAGGTCCTGGATCGTCAGCGTCCGTCCGATGATCACGTCGCACTCGACTTCGACGCCGAGCTTGCACAGATTCTCGACTTCGTTGTCGACGATCCGCTTGGGAAGACGGAACTCCGGAATGCCGTAGCGGAGCACGCCGCCGGTGTCGTGCAGCGCTTCGAACACGTGCACCGCATGGCCCATGCGTGCCAGCTCGCCGGCAACGGTGAGGCCGCCGGGGCCGGCGCCGACGACGGCCACCTTCTTGCCGCTCGACCGGACCGCTGGCACTTCAAACTCCATGTTCTCCGCGGCCCAATCGGCGACGAAGCGTTCGAGCCAGCCGATCGCCACGGGCTGACCCTTCTTGCCGCGCACGCAGACGCCCTCGCACTGGGTCTCCTGCGGACACACGCGGCCGGTGGTCGCCGGTAGGGCATTGTCGGTAAGCAGGATGCGCGCCGCACCGGCGAAGTCGTCGGCGGCGATGCACTCGAGGAAGTCGGGGATGCGCACCTCGACGGGGCAACCGCTCACGCACGGACGGTTCTTGCACTGGATGCAGCGCTGCGCCTCGAGGATCGCGAGCTCCGGCGTGAGGCCAAGGTTGACCTCGGTGAAGTTGCGGCTGCGCTCCTGGGCGTCCTGTTCAAGCATCTTCACGCGCTCGATCGCCATGCGCTCCTTGGCGCTGAGCACCTTGTGGCCGAGCTCGGCCTGCTTGAGCTTGGGGACGATGCGGCAGCCGTGCGCGTCGAGCTCGTGGTAGGCGCTCTGCCGGTCCGCGAGCTCGTCGAAGTCGACAAGNNGTGCCGTCGACCATCAGCGGGTTGAGCGAGACGATCGTGCGCACCCCGTACTTGCGCGTGAGCTCCGAGACCGCTTTCATCATGGGCACCGGTCCGATGGCGTACACGGCCTGCGGCCGCTCTCCGTTCTCGCCCTCGAGGATGCGTTTGAGCGGCTGCGTCACGAAGCCCTTCTCGCCAAGCGATCCGTCTTCGGTGGTGCACAGCACTTCGTGCGAGAACTCGGCGAGTTCGGCGCGCAGCACGACGTAGGGTTCGCTGCGGCCGCCGATGATCGTTGTCAGCTTGTTGCCCGCCTTGGCCAGCGCTTTGGCGAGGGGAAAGAGCACGGCGGTGCCGGCGCCGCCGCCGACGCAGACGACGTTGCCCCATATCTCGATATCGGTGGGCTGGCCGAGAGGGCCGGCGATGTCGCGAATAGACTCGCCGAC
>PKYG01000036.1 GCA_003132585.1 Actinomycetota bacterium | reverse complement strand
AACAAGTGGAACGCCGCCGCCGCTGCCAGCGGCGCTCCCGACTATCACGGATTCATCCAGAAGGTCGGCGAAGCGGCCGGTGGAGCAGGCATCCCGGCCCATTGGAGCTGGGGTCCCACGCTGGGCGTGATGGTGGCGATGTCGTGGCTGTTCGCCTATGCATACTCGATCTCGTTCATCGCCGGCGAGGTGAAGCGGCCCGACAAGACGATCATCTGGGCCAACCTCTTCTCGATCATCGTCCCGTTCGTCTTCATGCTCTGGATCGCCATCGTCCTCTACAAGACGGTGGGGTACCAGTTCCTGAGCGCGGCGGCGTGGAACGACAACAACGGGCCAATCGACGCGGCAGCAAACATGCCGCACGGGTCGAACTTCATCGACCTCGCGGTCTATACGATCGGTACCTCCGGGTTCTGGGCGAAACTCGGGGCGGCGCTGATGGGCCTTTCGTACGTCGCGTTCACCCTGTGGTGGCTGGCGCTCTCGTACCTGGCCTTCCCGCGCATCCTCTTTGCGTGGGGCATGGACCGCATGGGCCCCAAGTGGTTCACAGATGTGAACCCGCGGTTCGCCTCGCCGGTCAAGAACCACATCCTCTGCCTTGGCCTCGGCGAGCTGCTGCTCGTCCTCTACTTCGGCTGGTTGACCAATCAGATGCAGAACATCGTCGTCACGGGCATGCAGGTGACCTCGGTGTTCATCCCGACGGCGATCGCTGCACTGTGGTTCCCCTACTCGAAGCGGGCCAAGGGCGTGTGGGACTCTTCACCCTACAAGGGCTGGAGATTCCTCGGTCTGCCCGTGGTGGTCTGGGGCGCGCTCGTCGATCTCGTCTACCTCGGCATCATCCTCTACTACTTCATCGTCCACAACGCGGCCACCGCGACCTTCACGACGTCATCGATCATTCTCTTCGTCGGAGTGTGGGTGGTCGGCGTGGCCTGGTACTACTTCTGGAAGCAGCGGAGCAAGTCCGTGGGTGTCGACGTCGCGCTCACCTACGGCGAGCTACCGCCTGAGTGAGCATGACGCGACGGGGCGGGGGCGCAAGCGCCCCCGCCCCGTCGCCCGATCTGGAGTGATTGCATGATCAAGCTGTTCTACGTGACCGACATCCACGGGTCCAACGTCTGCTACCGCAAGTTTCTCAACGCGTTGCCGATCTACGGCATCGACGTGGCGATCCTCAACGGCGACCTGCTCGGCAAGGTGCTCGTGCCGTTGGTCGAGAAGGGCAGCGGCTGGGAGTCGACGCTGGTGGGCAACCACGTCGAGATCGGGACCCAGGAGGAGCTCGCCGAGATCAAGAAGACGGTCGAGAACCTCGGGTACTACTGGATCCACCAGACTCGCGACGAATACGAGGCGATGAAGGCCGACCCCAAGTCGATCGACAAGCTCTTCCACCACCTTGCCTTCCAGCGCATCCAGGAGTGGCTCGACCTCGCCGACGAGCGCCTTACGGGCAAGAACCACCAGCTCTATATCTGCCCGGGTAACGACGACTACTGGGAGATCGATGACATGATCTCCTGCATGAAGTTCGCGCGGCCCTGCGACAACCTCGTGATCGATATCGACGGGCACGAGATGGTCTCCTGCTCGCGCTCGAACCCGACGCCATGGGACACGCCGCGAGAGGAGTCGGAGGAAGCGCTCGAGAAGCACCTCGACGAGCTCTGCGCGCAGATCACAGACTATGAGAAGGCGATCTTCAACTTCCACGTGCCGCCGCACGGCTACTCTCTCGACCTCTGCCCGAAGCTCGACGACAACCTGGTCATGGCGGCCGAGGAGAAGATCCACGCCGGCAGCATCGGCGCCAAGCACGTGATCGAAAAGTACCAGCCGCTGCTCGGCTTGCACGGCCACATCCACGAGTCGCGCGGCGCTCAGAAGATCGGTCGAACGCTGATCATCAACCCCGGCAGTGAGTACTCCGAAGGCATCCTGAAGGGCGTCATCGTGATGCTCGACAAGAAGAAGGTCAAGGACTACGTCTTCACATCCGGATGATGCCGTGCCCAGCGATCGGCACGTTCCGTCGACGCGATCTCGGAAGGAGGTGACGGGAGCCGATGGCTGAGTTTATCCTGCCCAAGGACATCCCGCTGGACAGATACCCAAGCCCGGAGGCGTTCCTCAGTGAGGGACGGCGCATCGTCGAAGCGGCGCAGAAGCAGGGCATCGTCATGCGCGTCATGGGCCCGCTGGCGCTGCACTACTACTTCCCGGAGCAGGTCGAGCTCTACGCGCGGCTCGAGCGCCTCGGCGACCGCTACTTCACCGACATCGATTGTGCCGCCTACGGCAAGAGCGGCGGCAAGATGAAGGGCTTCATGGAGAGCATCGGCTACGAGTGCGACCTGAACACGCTGATGGCGTCGGGCAAGACCCGGCACATCTACTTCGGTGGCCCCGTGCCGATGATCGACGTCTTCTTCGACAAGCTCGACTACTGCCACGAGGTCAGCTACAAAGACCGGCTCGAGCTCGACGACTACTGCGTCACCCTGGCCGACATCATGCTGCAGAAGCTGCAGATCTGGGAGATCAACGACAAGGATCTCAAAGACATCGAGTATCTGTTGACCACGGCTGAGATCGGCGACGACGACAGGCACAAGATCAATCAGAGCTACATCGCCAAACGCTTCGCCGACGACTGGGGCTTCTGGTACACGGCGACGACTAACTTCGGCCGCGTCAAGGAGCACGTCGACACGGTCGACGCGCTGACCGTCGACCAGAAGGCGCACATCAAGCAGCGCTGCGATCAGCTGCTGGCGCGGATCGAGGCTGAGCCGAAGACCAAGAGCTGGAACAAACGCGCCAAGAAGGGCACGAGCAAGATCTGGTACAACACCGGCTTCTCCGACTGGTGAGCCGCTGAAGCGGCGTCGGTTGGCCGGTGGCAGATTGAGAACGGGCGGGGCGCCGTGAGGCACCCCGCCCGTTCTCAATCTCGCGCCGCGCGTGCGCGGCTCGTCTGCTACTGCAGCTCGCCCGTCTTCACGCGGACGCGCACGTCGGCGAGCGCCTCGCCCAGGGAGGCGACGACGTAGTCGAGATGCGCGTACGTGATGTTGGCCGGCGGCTCGAAGCGGATCGTCTTGGCGTTGTTCATCGTGCCGCTGACGACCACGCCGCGGTCGAAGAGGTCCATGCCGATGGCGAAGCCCATGTCGTTGCCGATGAACTCGAGACCGATCAGCAGACCGAGGCCGCGCACCTCGTGGATGAGGTCGGGATACTCGGCGGCATACGCCTCGAGCTTGGCTTTGAGGTACTTGCCCTTCTCCTTGGCCTGACCGGGGATGTCCTCGGCAAGCGTCGCGTGGAGAGCGGCGATCGCGGCGGCGCAGGCCAGAGGATTGCCGCCGAAGGTCGAGGTGTGCAACCACGGGTCCTCGAACATCGGCTCGTAGAGCTCGGGCCGGAGGATGATCGCGCCGGCCGGCATGACGCCGCCGCCGAACGACTTGGCGAGCGCCATGATGTCGGGCACCACGCCCCAGTTGTCGATGCCCCACAGCTCGCCCGTGCGGCCCATGCCCGTCTGCACTTCGTCGACGATCATGACGACGCCCCACTTGTCGCAGATCTCACGCACCTTGGGGAAGTAGTCGTCCGGCGGGACGATCGCGCCGGCCTCGCCCTGCACGGGCTCGGCGATGAAGGCGGCGATGTCGAAGCCGATCATGTCGCAGATCTTGAGTTCTTTGTCGAGCGCGTCGGCATCGCCGTACGGGATGAACCGGGCGCCCGGCACGTGCGGGTAGAACGCCTCGCGAAAGTTGTCCTTGCCGCTCACGCTGAGGCTGCCCATCGACTTGCCGTGGAAGGCGCGCAGCGTGGAGATGACACCCTTGTTGTGGTTGGCCTTCTTGGTGAACTGGTAGAGCTTGGCAAACTTGAGGGAGCCTTCGACCGCCTCGGTACCCGAGTTGACCAGGAACGACCACTTCATGTCACCCGGCGAGAGGATCGCCAGCAGCTCGCTGAGATAGCCACGCAGCGGGTCGAGGATCTCCTGCGAATGCAGCGCCTGGCGCTTGAGCTGGTCGGTGACGGCCTTGATGACGGTCGGGTTGCGGTGACCGAGGGTGAAGATGCCGAACCCGCCCAGGCAGTCGATGAACTCGCGCCCGTGGACGTCCTTGAACGTGTCGTCGGAGTCATCCCACTCGACCGACTGGTAGTCCGAGTTCTCGTTGGCGCAGGACTTACGAATCTCGAGGATCGACGGGTTGACGTAGGTATTGAAGTTGGCGACGGTCTCCTTGACGACCTGGTCCTGCTCAGCTTTGGAGAGGCTGCTCTGCGCAATGAGGTCGAGCGCCTTCTGCGACTTGGCGAGCGCCTGCTTTCGGACCTTCTCGTTCATGAACTCCCTCTCCTACTCGATGGCAAAGACCGCGTCGCTCACCGAACTATAGGGGTGTCGAGCGAGGGGGGCAACACGCGTCCGTGCGCGGAGCGGCAGGGGTGGCAGCGAATCCAGTGGACGGGATGTACAAACGAGCGGGGCGCCGCGGCCTCTTTGGCGCGGCGCCCCGCTCGCGGCGGCTCACTGCACGCCGCGGCCTAGGCGAACTGCTTGCGGACTGTGCCGAGCACCTCGTCGAGTCGCGCGACGACCGTGTCCAGCTGATCGTACGTGATCACCGCCGGCGGCTCGAGACGGAACGCCTTGGCGTTGTTGAGCGTGCCGCCGACGAGCACGCGCTCCTTGAACAGGCCGGTCGTGACCGCATAGCCGATCTCGGCGCTCTTGAACTCCATGCCGATCAGCAGACCGAGGCCGCGCACGTCGTCGTACAGGTCCGGATACTTGGCGGCCAGGTCGTGCACCTTGCCCTTGAGGTAGGCGCCCTTCTCGGCCGCCTGGCCGGGGATGTCCTCATCGATCGTGACGTGCAGGGCGGCGATCGCCGCGGCCGTGGCGACGGGGTTGCCGCCGAACGTGGTCGTGTGCAGGTACGGGTTCTCGAACATCACTTCGTAGACCCGCTCCGAAAGGACGATGTTGCCGGCCGGGATCACGCCGCCGCCGAACGCCTTGCCCATGCCCATGATGTCCGGCGCCACGCCCCAGTTCTCGATGCCCCACAGCTTGCCTGTGCGGCCCATGCCGGTCTGCACCTCATCGGCGATGAACAGGATGCCCCACTTGTCGCAGATCTCGCGCACTTTGGGGAAGTAGTCGTCGGCCGGGACGATCGCGCCCGCTTCGCCCTGCACGGGCTCGGCGATGAAAGCGGCGATGCCGGCGCCGATCATGTCGCAGATCTTGAGCTCCNNAGCGGTTCGAAGGGGATGCGGAACTCGGACTTGCCGCTCACCGAGAGGCTGCCCATCGACTTGCCGTGGAAGGCCTTTGTCGTGGAGATGATGCCCTTGCAGTTGGCGCCCTTGTGCTGGTGAGCGTAGAGCTTGGCGAACTTGAGGGCGCCCTCGGTGGCTTCGGTTCCCGAGTTCACCAGAAACGAGTACTGCAAGTCGCCCGGCGTGACGAGGGCGACGAGCTTGGCAAGATAGCCGCGCAACGGGTCGAGCAACTCCTGGGAGTGCAGCGCCTGGTGCTGGAGCTGGCCGATTACCGCTTTGACGACGGTGGCGTGACGGTGGCCCAGCATGTAGATGCCAAAGCCGCCCAGACAGTCGATGAACTCGTTGCCGTGGATGTCGTAGAAGCACGAGCCCTCGTCGCGCCATTCGACCGCCGCGTAGTCGGTCGAGACCGACTTGCGCCACTCGAGGATGCCCGGGTTCACGTACTTGGCGAAGTTCTCGACGCAATCGGCGACCACCTCGTCTTGCTCTCCAGCGCTCAGCGTTGCCTGCTGGATGAGGTCGAGGGCGTGGCCGGACGTCTTCAGGGCTTCGCTGCGGAGGCTCTCGTTCATGGGGCGCTTCTCCTGGTTCGTGCGAGTTGACGGGACTCGCGCCGGTCGACCGTGCGGTGCAAGGACACAGGGGCCTGTGTCGGACCGCTCGTCATGGCGTTGTCGTAGCGGGCGACGGCGGCGTGCGCCGGGAGCCATCCCCTGACGGCAGTATATGGGGGCCGTTGCGCGCTCGCAAGCGAAGCTGGCCACCGACCGTCCTCCCCGGTTCGGCCGATCGCCTACTAGGATTGCCTGAGGGGGTGTTTACAGCCGTTGGCAAGTGATGTACCCTCGCCGGGTTAGTACGGTGCCGTCTTTTTGGGGGCGCCGAGTGGCCGCACCAGCGGTCGTGATTCATTTGGTGTAGTAGGAGGGCTGGGTCTTGGCGCAGGGGACCGTGAAGTGGTTCAGTAACGAGAAGGGGTACGGTTTCATCGAGAGGGAGGACGGCGACGATCTCTTCGTCCACTTCTCCGAAATCGCAATCGACGGCTACAGGACGCTTGCCCAAGGCCAGCGCGTGGAGTTCGAGATTACCCAGGGTGACAAGGGCTTGCAGGCGTCCAAGGTGACGCCGATCGCGTAAGGCACCCGGATCGAGTGGCAGGCGGGCCCCGCCGGCGCAGCCGGCGGGGCCCGCCTCGTTCCTGGCGTCGTCCTGGGCCGGTCCGCTGAGGCTGTGGTAGGATATCGGCCCCCGCTCTCGGGGTCCGGCGCTCAAGGAGCATGCGATGATCGGCGAGAACGACGTCCGTTACGTGGCCAAGCTCGCGCGTCTGCATCTCGACGATGCGGAGGCCGGTCGCATGACTGCCGAGCTGGCCAAGATCCTCGCTCACATCGACAAGATCGCCGAGCTCGACATCAGCGATGTCGAGCCCACGGCTCACGTCCTCGACATCGTCAATGTCACGCGCGCCGACAAGCCACGACCCAGCGTGCCGCGCGACGAGGCGCTCAAGAACGCCCCGGCGGTCGGCGAGGATTCGTTCCAGGTCCCCAAGATGAGCTGAGCATGAGCGCGCTCGACCCACTGCGACTGACCGCGCTTGAGGCTCGCCGCCTGCTGATCGAGGGCGAGGTCTCGGCGGCGGAGCTCACCAAGGTCTACCTCGACCAGATCGAGCGTGTCGAGGGCGACGTGCACGCCTACATCCTCGTTGCCGACGACGACGCGGCGAAGTACGCGACCAAGATTGACAGCGAGATGGGCGCCCAGCGCGGCGCTCTCGCCGGGCTGCCGACGGCGATCAAGGACAACATGGTGACCGAAGGCACGGTCACGACCTGCGCCTCGAAAATCCTCGCTGGGTACCAACCGATCTACACGGCCACCGCCGTCCGCAAACTCTTCGACGATCACGTCGTGATGCTCGGCAAGACCAACCTCGACGAGTTCGCGATGGGATCGTCGACGGAGAACTCGAGCGTCGCCGTCACCCACAACCCGTGGGATCTCGGCACGGTGCCCGGCGGCTCGAGCGGCGGCTCCGCCGCCGCGGTCGCCGCCGGCGAGGCTCTGTGGGCGCTCGGCTCCGACACCGGCGGTTCGATCCGTCAACCGGCGGCGCTGTGCGGCATCGTCGGCATGAAGCCCACGTACGGAACTGTCTCACGCTACGGTCTGATCGCCTTCGCCAGCTCGCTCGACCAGATCGGACCACTGGCGCGCTCGGTCGCCGACTGTGCGCTGCTGCTGCAGCACATCGTCGGCCGTGACCCCCGCGATTCGACCAGCGTCGAGCTGCCAGCGCCGGTGCAGGTGCCGACCGCCGAGTCGCTCGAGGGCCTGCGCCTCGGCATCCCACGCGAGTATCTCGGCAGCGGTGTAGAGCAGGGGGTGCGCGACCGGTTCGAAGCGACGGTCGCGCTCATCGAGAAGCTCGGGGGACGGTGCGCCGAGACGACCTTGCCACACACCGAATACGCATTGCCCGCCTACTACATCATCGCACCGGCCGAGGCGAGCGCCAACCTGGCGCGCTTCGATGGCGTGCGCTACGGCTACCGCGCCGCCGGTGCCGACGATCTGATCGAGATGTACGAGCGCACGCGCGGCGAGGGCTTCGGCGCCGAAGTCAAGCGGCGCATCATGATCGGCACGTACGCGCTCTCCTCCGGCTACTACGACGCGTACTACGGCCAGGCGCAGAAGGTGCGCACCCTCGTGCGCCGCGACTTCGCCTCGGCCTTCGACCAGTTCGACCTGCTCATCTCGCCGACGTCGCCGACCGTGGCGTTCCCGATCGGCTCGCGCACGGCCGATCCGTTGGCGATGTACATGAGCGACATCTGCACGATCCCCGTCAATCTCGCCGGCCTGCCGGCGATCTCGATCCCCTGCGGCCTTGCCGACGGCTTGCCCGTCGGCTTCCAGTTCATGGGTCCGGCATTCTCGGAGAACCTCATCCTGCGCGCTGCGCACGCGCTTGAACGCGCGATCGGGTTCGACACCGCGCCGACGTTCCGCGCAGCGAGTGAGGAGGCGCCGTCGTGAGCGGCTGGGAACCGGTCATCGGCCTCGAGGTCCACGTCGAGCTCGCCACGCAGACGAAGATGTTCTGCGCCTGTACGGTCTCGTTCGGCGACCCGCCCAACCTGCACACTTGCCCGGTCTGCCTTGCCCATCCCGGCGCGCTACCCGTGGTCAATCAGCGCGCCGTCGAGTATGCGGTGCGCATCGCGCTCGCCCTCGGCTGCACGGTCAGGCCGCGCAACGTGTTCCATCGCAAGAACTACTTCTATCCCGACTTGCCAAAGGCATACCAGATTTCACAGTACGACGAGCCGCTGGCCGTCGACGGCGCCTTTGACTACTGGGTCGGCGACGAGAGACTGAGCTGCCGCATCAATCGCGTGCACATGGAGGAGGATGCCGCCAAGCTCGTGCACAGCGGCGAGTCGGGACGCATCGCCGGCTCTGACTACTCGCTCGTCGACTTCAACCGCGGCGGCACGCCGTTGATCGAGATCGTCACCGAGCCCGACATCGCTTCGCCGGAGGCGGCGCGGGAGTTCCTCAACCAGATGCGCAACCTCCTCGTCGAGCTCGGCGTCAGCCAGTGCATCATGGAGGAGGGGCAGATCCGCTGGGATGCCAACATCAGCGTGCGTCCCGCCGGCAGCACCACGCTCGGGGTGCGGACCGAGCTCAAGAACATGAACAGCTTCCGCTTCCTGCAGCAGGCGCTCGAGTCGGAGATCCCGCGGCAGACCGCGATCCTCGAGGCCGGCGGCACGATCGACCAGGAGACGCTGCATTTCGACCCGGAGACAGGCACGACGAGCTCGTTGCGGTCGAAGGAAGAAGCGCATGACTACCGCTACTTCCCCGAACCCGACCTCGTGCCGTTGGTGATGGACCCGGCCTTCGTGGAGGAGATACGCGCCGCTCAGCCGGAGCTGCCGGCGGCGCGCATCGAGCGCTTCGTCCGCGACTACGGTCTCTCGCGCTACGACGCCTTCGTGCTCGGTGCGCAAGGCCCGCTGGCGCGCTTCTACGAAGCGGCGGCGAGCGGCGCCGACCCCAAGCTGACCGCCAACTGGACGATGGGCGAGTACCTGGCGCACATCAACGCCGCCGGCCTCGAGCCGGGGCACGGGCACGTCACCCCGGCGCGCCTGGCGGCGCTGGTCGGGCTGGTCGTCGACGGCGTCATCTCAGGCAGCGCCGCCAAACAGGTCTTCGCCCTCATGGCCGAAGAGCGCGCCGAGCCGCAGGAGATCGTCGAGACGCATGGTCTCGGGCAGATCTCCGACGAAGGCGCGCTCGACGCCGTCGTCGCCCGGGTCGTCGCCGACAATCCTGCCCAGGCCGACCAGTTCCGCGCGGGCAAGGAGCAGTTGCTCGGCTACTTCGTCGGACTCGTGATGAAAGCGACACAAGGGCGCGCCAACCCCAAGCTCGCCAATGACCTTGTCCGCAAGGCGCTTGGCAAGTAGGCGACCGTCAGTGCCCGGCGCCCGCGTCCTTGCCAAGTTCTTCGAGCCTGTGGGACAATAGGTGACGATCCCGACCCCCGTGGCGCTCCGTAACCCTGGATGAGCATGGTCAGCGACCTCTCGAGTTTCGTCATCAAGGATGCCAAACGAGATGTGCCGTCGATTCGTATCGATGACACGACGCTGCGCGATGGCGAGCAGACCGCGGGCGTGGTCTTCTCCAATCACGAGAAGATGCGCATCGCCAAGCTGCTCGACGAGGTCGGCGTGCACCAGATCGAGGTCGGCATCCCGGCGATGGGCGGCGACGAGAAGCAGACGATCAAGGAGATCGTCGACCTCGGCCTCGACTCGTCGATCCTCGCCTGGAATCGCGCCGTCAAGGCCGACATCGAGCATTCGATCGACTGCGGTGTCGACGCCGTGGCGATCTCGATGTCGGCGAGCGACATCCACATCGAGCACAAGCTGCAGAAGTCGCGCCAATGGGTGCTCGACCAGATCAAAGAGTGCGTCGGCTTCGCCAAGGGCAAAGGGCTGTACGTGTCGGTAAACGGCGAGGACGCCTCGCGTGCCGACCTTGAGTTCCTCGTGCGTTTCGGCCTCGCCGCCAAAGAAGAAGGCGCCGACCGCCTGCGCTTCTGCGACACGCTCGGCATCCTCGACCCGTTCGACACCTTCAACGTCATCACGTTCCTGAAGAAGAACATCGGTATCGACATCGAGATGCACACACACGACGACTTCGGCATGGCGACGGCCAACGCGCTCGCCGGCATCAAGGCGGGGGCGACCTATGTGAACACCACCGTCAACGGTCTCGGCGAGCGCGCCGGCAACGCCGCCCTCGAAGAGGTCGTGATGGCGCTCAAGTACATCGGCAAGCTCGAGGTCGGCCTGGACACGTCGCGCTTCCGCGAGCTCTCGGAGTACGTCGCCGCCGCCTCGGCGCGCACGATCCCCGCATGGAAGAGCATCGTCGGCACCAACGTCTTCGCGCACGAGTCGGGCATCCACGCCGACGGCGTCATCAAGAACCCACTGAACTACGAGGCCTTCGCCCCCGAGGACGTCGGCCTCGAGCGGCAGATCGTCGTCGGCAAACACTCCGGATCACGCGCGATCTACCGCAAGTTCCAGGAGTTCGGTCTCGAACTGAGCCAGGAGGACTGCGCGGCGATCTTGGCGATGGTGCGCAAGACCGCCGTCGAGCTCAAGCGGGCGCTCTTCGACAAGGAGCTCATGTATATATACCAGGACTACCTGGCGCACCTTGGCGAGAGGGTCGGGGCGCCCGGCGCGATCACCGCCGCCGAGTCCTGAGAGCCGGTCGCAGGTCGCACATGCCGGTCACCCTTGCCGAGAAGATTATCGCCGCCCACGCGCGGGTCGACGCGGTGGTGCCGGGGCAGATCGTCGTCGCCGACGTCGACGTGGCGATCGCTCAGGACGGCACCGGACCGCTCGCGATCCAGCAGATCCGCGAGCTCGGTGGCGGCGTCGCGGCGCCGGTCGTGGTGTTCTTCATCGACCACACGGCGCCGGCGCCGCGCTCCGAGCTCGCGAACGCGCAAGCTACGATCCGCGCGTTCTGTCGCGAGTCGGGCGCCACGCTCTCCGACATCGAGATGGGCGTGTGCCATCAGCGCGTTGCCGAGAGCTACGCCAAGCCCGGCGATCTGATCATCGGCGCCGATTCGCACACGTGCACCGCCGGCGGTCTCGGCGCGTTCGCCACCGGTATGGGCTCTACAGACGTCGCCGTCGGCATGACGAGCGGCAAGACCTGGCTGCGCGTGCCCGAGACATTCCGTGTCGAGGTCACCGGCGCGTTCGCGCCGGGCGTGTCCGCCAAGGATCTGATGCTCACGCTCATCGGTCTCCTCGGCGCCGACGGCGCGACGTACAAGGCGCTCGAGTTCGGCGGCAGCGCCGTCGCGGCGCTGCTGGTGCACGAGCGCTTGACGCTCGCTAATATGGCGGTCGAAGCCGGCGCCAAGGCCGGCCTGTTCGCCAGCGACGAGGTCACCAAAGGATTCCTCCGCGAGATGGGCCGCGAGAGCGACTGGCGGCCGCTTGCGGCCGACGCCGGCGCGGCCTACGAGCGCACCATCGCGTTCGACACCGGCGCGATCGTGCCGATGGTCGCCGCGCCGCACACCGTTGACAACATCTTCGCTGCCGCCGACAAGGCCGGCACGAGGGTCGATCAGGTCTCAATCGGCACCTGTACCAACGGACGGCTTGAGGACCTGCGCGCGGCGGCAGCGATCCTCGAGGGCCGCCGCCGCGCCCCTCACACCCGCCTGATCGTCACTCCGGCGTCCCAAGCCATCGCTCGCGCGGCCGCGCGCGAGGGCCTCCTCGAGGTCTTCATCGACGCCGGCGCCACCGTGACCAACCCCGGATGTGGCTCGTGTTTTGGCGTTCACCAGGGGATCCTCGCCGACGGTGAAGTGTGCGTGAGCACCGCCAACCGCAACTTCAAGGGCCGCATGGGCAATCCCGCGGCCTTCATCTATCTCGCGTCGCCGGCGACGGCCGCCGCCAGCGCCGTCGCCGGCGAGATCGTCGATCCAAGGCAGCTGTTGCCGGCGCCCTGAGGCGGCCGGCAACGCAAGGCAGGAGGCATCCGTGGCCAAGACCTACGACAAGCCGCCGGAGATGGTCATCGACCCGACCAAGAACTACACCGCGACGATCGTCACCGATCTCGGCCAAATCGAGCTCGAGCTCCACGCCGCTCTCGCACCGACGACCGTCAACAACTTCGTCTTCCTCGCGCGCGACGGTTTCTACGATGGAGTCACCTTCCACCGGGTGATCAAGGGCTTCATGGCCCAGGGCGGCGACCCCACGGGCAGCGGCCGCGGCGGCCCGGGCTACACGTTCGCCGACGAGTTCAACTTCACGTTGCGCCACAACGGACCCGGCGTGCTGTCGATGGCCAATGCCGGTCCCGGCACGAACGGTTCGCAGTTCTTCATCACGCATGTCGCCACGCCGCACCTGGACGATCACCACAC
Source organism: Actinomycetota bacterium (assembly GCA_003132585.1). Taxonomy (GTDB): domain Bacteria; phylum Actinomycetota; class Thermoleophilia; order UBA2241; family UBA2241; genus PALSA-647. Next base: position 1,640 of record PKYG01000036.1, on the reverse strand, counting down.
CGTGTTCGGCCGGGTCACCAAGGGCATGGATGTGGTACTCGCGATCCCCGAACGCGACCCGCAGGGGGCGCGCGAACCGGGTGTTGCGATGGCGCGGATCACGATCGTCGAGAGTTGATGGGCGTTCTGCGCGGCACTGCCTGGACCTTCGGCGACGATGTCTCCACCGACCACATCGCCCCCGGCCGGTTGCTCCACTTGCGCAGCGATCTGTCGGAGCTCGCCAAACACGTCATGGAGGACGCCGACCCAAGCTTCGCCGCGGCGATGAGCCGCGGCGACTTCATCGTCGGCGGGCGCAATTTCGGACTCGGCTCGAGTCGCGAGCACGCGCCGCGCATCATCAAGATCGCCGGCGTCGGCGCTGTGCTTGCTCAGTCGTTCGCGCGCATCTTCTTCCGCAACGCGATCAACGTCGGGCTGCCCCTCCTTCAATGCGATACCAGCGGCATCGACCAGGGCGATGAGCTGGAGGTCGACCTCGAGAGCGGCGACGTGCGCAACGTCACCAAGGATTCGGTGGTCCGCTTCGTGCCGCTGCCGCCGGTGATGGTCAAGATCCTCGCCGACGGCGGTCTCGTCGGCCACATCAAGAAGCATGGCGGGTTCGACCTGCCGGAGGGCTGACCATGACCTACACAGTGACGTTGATCCCCGGTGACGGCACGGGGCCGGAGCTTACGCAGGCGCTCGAGACGGTGATCGCCGCCACCGGCGTGCCGATCGAATGGGAGCGCCGGCATGCCGGCGTCGACGTGATGGAGGAATACGGTACGCCGCTGCCCGAGCAGGTGCTCGAGTCGGTGCGCCGCAACAAGGTCGCGATCAAGGGGCCGATCACGACGCCAGTCGGCACCGGCTTTCGCAGCGTCAACGTGGCGCTGCGCAAGGAGCTCGATCTCTACGCCTGCCTGCGGCCGGCGGAGTCGCTCAAGGGCGTGCGCAGCCGCTACAAGGACATCGATCTCGTGATCGTGCGCGAGAACACCGAAGACCTGTACGCCGGCATCGAGCACATGGTCGGCGCCGACGCCGCCGAGAGCATCAAGATCATCACGCGCAAGGGCAGCGAGCGCATCGTGCGTTTCGCCTTCGAGTATGCGCGCGCGCACGACCGTCGCAAGGTGACGGCCGTGCACAAGGCCAACATCATGAAGTGCACCGACGGGCTCTTTCTCGCCGTCGCGCGGGAGGTGGCGGGGCGTTACCCCGACATCGAGTTCGAGGACCGCATCGTCGACAACATGTGCATGCAGTTGGTGCAGAAGCCGGAGCTCTACGACGTGCTCGTGCTGCCCAACCTGTACGGAGACATCGTCAGCGACCTCTGTGCCGGCCTGATCGGTGGTCTCGGCGTCGCGCCGGGAGCGAACATCGGTGAGAGCGCTGCCGTGTTCGAACCCGTCCACGGCAGCGCCCCCAAGTACACCGGCCAGAACAAGGTCAACCCGACGGCGCTGCTGCTCAGCGGCGTGTTGATGCTCGACCATCTCGGCGAGGCCGAGGCGGCGAAGCGCATGCACGCCGCCATCGCCGCCGTCATCGCCGAGGGCAAGGACGTGACCTACGACCTCGGCGGCGCGGCGGGCACGCAGCAGATGGCGGCGGCGATCGCGTGCCGCCTCTAGCCCCGAACCGGA
>PKYG01000067.1 GCA_003132585.1 Actinomycetota bacterium | reverse complement strand
CCGCCCGCACATCCCCTCCGGCACCAGTTGCGAACGGTTCGCAGGTGCGATACCTTCGCTGCATGCACCACGCCCGCGCCAAACTCAGGGGGTCCGGCTACCGCCTCACGCCGCAGCGCGCGACTGTCTGGGAGGTCGTGCGCGGGCACGCCGGCCACATGACGGCCGACGATGTCGCCGTGGCTGCCCGCGCACGGCTCCCCGAGATCAACGTCTCGACCGTCTACCGCACGCTCGAGCTGCTCGTCTCCCTCGATCTCGTCACCGAGACCAGGCTCGGCACGGCGCGCAGCTACTTCGAGGTCTCGCCGCAGCCGGTGCACCATCACTTCGTCTGCACGGGCTGCGGCGCCGTCGGCCATTTCGGCGACGACGAGTTCGCCACGCTCTACAAGACACTCGCCGAGCGCGAGGGCTTCGCCGCAACACGCATGCGCGCGACCGTGTCCGGGCTCTGCCGGACCTGTCGCGCCCAGGACGGGGACGACCGTGCACATCCCTGACGGTTACCTCGGTCCGGAGACGCTTGCCGTCGGTTGGGCCGCCTGTCTCCCCGTCTGGTACCAGGCGAACAAGAAGGCGAAGGACGTGCTCAGCGAGCCTAAGGCCGTGCCACTTCTCGCCGCCAGCGCCGCCTTCAGCTTCCTCGTGATGATGCTCAACATCCCCGTGGTCGGAGGCACGACGGCGCACGCCGTCGGCGCGGTGCTGATCGCCGTGCTGGTCGGGCCGTGGGTCGCCTGCCTGGCGGTCACGGCGGCGCTCGTCATCCAGGCCCTGCTCTTCGGCGACGGCGGCCTGCTCACGCTCGGCGTCAACTGCTTCAACATGGCCGTCGTGATGCCGTTCGTCGGCTACGGCGTGTACCAGGTCGTCGCCGGCAACGCGGCGCTGCGCTCGCCGCGGCGGCTCGTGGCGGCGGGGCTCGGCGCCTACGTCGCGATCGCCGCCGCCGCCGCCCTGGTGGGTGTCGAGCTCGGCATCCAGCCGCTGCTGCACACCGTCCACGGGCAGGCTCAGTATGCTCCGTATGGCCTGCGAACCGCCCTCACCGCGATGCTCGCCTCGCACCTGCTCGCCGCCGGCCCGGCGGAAGCGATCCTGACGGTCGCCGTTTTGGCCTTCCTCGCGCGCACAAGTCCCGAGCTGTTGCGCGGGGTGGGGCACGCAAATCTGCGCACGCGCTGGCTCTACGGCCTCATCCTCGTCCTGGTGGCCGCCGTGCCGCTGGGCTTGCTCGCCGGCGGCGGCGCCTGGGGCGAGTGGGGCGGCGCCGAGATCAAGGCACGCATCGGCTACCTGCCGCATGGCCTCGCGCGCCTCGGCGAGCTCTGGCGCGGCGTGCTGCCCGGTTACGCGCGGCCGGGGGCGACCGGCGTGTGGGCGATCGCCTTCTACGTCTTGTCGGCAGTCTTCGGTGTCCTCCTGCTGGCCGCCGTCGCCTGGCTCTTCGCGCGCATCCACCGTCGTGGGCAGGAAAAGCGCGCCCGCGCGGCGTAGCTTCTCAGGCAATGCCGATCGACAAACGCACCGAATCGCGCGCGATCGCCGTCATCTCCGGCGATGTCGTCGGTTCCAGGGCGTTACCGGACCGTCAGTCGCTTGAGCGGGCGATGAAGGCGACGACGGCGCGTCTCAACAAGCTCTTCTACCCGGCAATCATGGAGCCGTTCGCGGTCACCGAGGGCGACTGCATCGAAGGCGCGATCACCGACCCTGCTCAGGCCCCGCTCTGCATCAGCGTGCTGCGCGAGACACTCGCGCCGATCCAGATCCGCATCGGCGTCGGCGTCGGCGTGGGTCGGGTCGTCCCCGAGAGGGACCGCGACGCGTTCGCGCTCGCCCGGCACGGCCTGCAGTTGGTCTCGCGTGACGGCGGCCTGACCCGCTACGTCGGCCTCGGCGAGGCGGGCGACGTGCTGCTCGCGGCGATCTGCCGGCTCGCCGACCCACTGATCAAGGCGCGCACGGCCAAGCAGTGGGAGGCGATCGCCGCCTATCGTTCGCTCGGCCACCAGCACGACGTCGCCAAGCATCTTGGCGTGACCCGCCAGAGTGTCGGTGATCGCCTCAGCGCCGGCCACCGCCGCGCCGTGGAGGAGGCGGATGTGGCGATCGCCACGTACCTGTCCTACACACGCTGGCAGCGGCAGAACTAGCGCCGCGGCTCCGCCGCGGGCGAAGACTAGTCGCGACCGCGGTGCAGGAAGCGCAGCGGCCCGTGCGCGCGGCGAAAGCGTCGCCGCGCCGCGCGCCGCGACGTGTACGCCTCGTCGACGCGATCCATGTGGATGACCCGCGCGCGCGGATCGTAGACCACGCCCCACCCCGCCCGCCGGAGGCGAAGACAATAATCGACGTCGCCCCACGCCAGGAAGTAGCGCTCGTCCATGCCGCCGACCGCCTCCCAGGCGTCGCGGCGGACCATCATCGCGGCGCCCGCCACCCAGTCGACATCGGTGAGCACAAGAGGCGCGAACCACGCGAGCCGTTTGGGGGCGCGTGCCAGTTTGCCGGTGCGAAACCGGAGGAGGGCCTGGTGAAGCACTGCTTTGAGAGCGCGCAACACTGTCGGCCTGAACCCGCACGAGAGCTCGGCGAGGCCGTCGACCGACACCAGGCGCGCACCGGCCGCGGCGACATGCCGCTGCTCCGCGGCGATGTCGCTGAAAAGCTCATCGACCGCCCGTGGGCGGAGTTGGGCATCGCCGTGCATCGCCAGGATGAACGGCTGGTCGAGGCGCCTGATGCCCTCGTTGACGGCACCGTAGAAGCCGACCTCAGTCGGCAGCGACACGACCTCGAGACCCGGGAACTGCTTCTCCGCGAGATCGCGCATGGCGTCGTCGGCGGAGAGGTCGATGACGACAACGGCGGCGACCTCGTGCATGAGTCGGCGCAGCCTCGCGCCGATGTGCCCCTCGTCGTGGAAGGCGACGACGACGGCGCCGGCGACCGCGCGCGGTCCCGGGCCGACGGGCCGCCGCGCGCGCTCGTCGAGCGCCGAGCGAACGTCGGCTTCGGTGGCGAGGTCGTCCTCATCGAGGCCGATGCCGTCGATCGGCGGCGGCAGCACAACGTGGCTGAAGAGCGGTTCGGGCGGCTCGGAGCCCTCAGGGGCGGCGCGATCGGTCATTAATCTTCGCCCGCGGGACGGGCGCAGTCGCCGCTCTGATCGAGCAGCTTCTCGACACCATGCGGCAGCGCCGCGACGATCATCGCGAACTGCTCGCGACAGGCGCGCGGGCTGCCCGGCATGTTGATGATCAGCGTGCGCCCGCGCAGGCCGCTGACCGCACGCGAGAGCATCGCGTGCGGCGTCTTCTCCAGCGAGAGCAGCCGCATCGCCTCGGCGAAGCCCGGTGCCGGGCGGTCGATCACGTCGAGCGTCGCCTCCGGAGTCACGTCGCGGGCCGTCAAGCCGGTGCCGCCGGTGGTGAGGATCAGATTCACCGGCGTCTCGTCGGCGAAGTGCCGCAGGGCGGCGGCGATCTGCGCGCGCTCGTCGGGGACGAGCACGCGCTCGACCGAGCCGACGCCCAACTCGGTGAGCAGTTCGGCGAGCGCGGCGCCACTCTCGTCGGCGCGCTCGCCGGCGAAGCCCTTGTCGGAGACCGTGACGACGGCCGCTTGGATGAGATTGGCGCCGGCCGTCACGTGACTACCTCGACAGCGTCGCCGGCACGCAGCGACCCGCCTTCGAGCACGCGCGCAAAGATGCCCTCACGCGGCATCACGCAGTCGCCTGCCGCGTAGAAGATGGCGCAGCGGTCGTGGCAGACCTTGCCGATCTGCGTCACTTCGACGAGCGTGTCGCCGAGACGCAGCCGCGTGCCCACGGGGAGCTCGTACACGACGATGCCCTCGGTCGTGACGTTCTCGCCGAAGTCGCCGGGTTCGACCGTGAGGCCCTTCGCGCGCATCTTGGCGATGCTCTCGGCGGCGAGCAGGCTGACCTGGCGGTGCCACGGCCCGGCGTGACCGTCGCCCTCGACGCCGTGTTCGGCGACCAGCGCCACCTGCGCGCGGGGCGCCTTGCGCACGCCCTTTTCGGCGGCGACGTTGACGGAGACAACGCGCGCCGTCGCGTGCATCGCCACAGCCGCTGGCGCGGCGTCGTCCACTGTTTCTTGTCCTTCGCCGCTCACGTCGCCATACGCCGCCACGTGCCGCTGCGGCCGCCGCTCTTCTCTATCAGTCGCACCGACGTGACCTCCACGCCGCGGTCGATCGCCTTGCACATGTCGTAGATCGTGAGCGCGGCGACCGATGCCGCGACGAGCGCCTCCATCTCGACGCCGGTCCGACCTGTGAGCCGGGCCTCGCCGACGACGTGCAGGCCCGGCAGTTTCTCGTCGGCCTCGATCTCGACGCCGACGAACTCGAGCGCCAACGGGTGGCAGAGCGGGATCAACTCGTGCGTGCGCTTCGCAGCCATGATGCCGGCGAGGCGCGCGCTGGCGATCACGTCGCCCTTCGGCAGCGCTTCGTTCTCGATCACCGCCAGCGTTGCCGGCATCATCTTGACCCACGCCTCGGCGCGCGCGGCCCGCGCCGTGCTCTGCTTGTCGCCGACATCGACCATCCGCGCGCGACCGCGTCCGTCGAGATGTCTGAGCTCGCTCACCTTCAGCCTCCGATCTGGCTCATCGCGCGCTCGTTGGCGCGACGCTCGATGCAGCGGTCGTACCTCTTGCCTGAGACGGCGGCCGCGATCGCGGCGGCCAGCTCCGCCGGCCGCCCGATGAGCGGCCGCACGTCGATCTCCTCGCCGGAGAACAAACACGTCTTGAGGCGTCCGTCGGCGGTCAACCGCAGGCGGTTGCACGACTCACAGAAGTGGCCGGACACACCGGCGATGAACCCGATCGTGCCCTGCGACCCCGGGACCTGCCAGTAGCGCGCCGGGCCGTGGCCGTAGGGGCCGTCTACCAGCTGCAGGTCGTGGTGCGCGCGCAACCGCTCGAGGATGATCGCCGCCGGCACGAACTCGCCTTCGAGGCCGTGCCGGCGATCGACGGGCATGTACTCGATGAAGCGCACGTGGATCGGACGCTCCTGCGCGAGCGCGACGAACGCATCGACCTCCTCCTCGATGCCGCGCAACAACAGGGCGTTGACCTTGACCGGCTCGAAGCCGGCGGCCAGCGCCGCTTCGAGCCCGGCCAGCGCTTCGTCCAGATCGCCGCCACGCGTGACCCGCGCGTAGCGCTCGCACTCGAGACTGTCGATGCTGACGTTGACGCGCTTGAGACCGGCCTCCCGAAGTTCAGCCGCGAAGCGCGGCAGCAGTAATCCGTTGGTCGTCAGGGAGATGTCGGCAACGCCGGCGGTATGGGCGAGCATGGCGACGAAGCCGGCGCAGCCCTTGCGCACAAGCGGTTCGCCGCCGGTGATCCGCACTTTGGAGATGCCGGTCTGCGCGGCGACGCGCGCGAACTCGGCCATCTCTTCGTACGACAGCGTTTCGTCATGCGTGCGCAGTGGGATGCCCTCCGGCGGCATGCAGTAGGCGCACCGCAGGTTGCAGCGGTCGGTGATCGAGAGGCGCAGGTAGTCGACGCGGCGTCGTTGACGACCCGATTGTGAGTCCATGCTGCTTCCTACTTCATGATCATGACTTCGGTGGCCTTGATCACCGCCGCGACCTCGTCGCCGGCCTTGAGATGCAGGGCCTCGACGGAGTGTCGCGTGATCGCCGCCACGACCTCGAAACCGGCGACGTCGACGACCACCTCGGCCATCACGCTGCCGAGGACGATGCTCTTGACCGTGCCCCTGAGCTGGTTACGCGCGCTGAGTGCCATGACCGTCCCCCTTGTCGTCGCTCTTGCCGAGTCTTCGCCGTCAGGCGAGGGCGCTTCGCCGGGCGCTCGAGAAGGGCGCGACAGGCCGGTCGCCCACCATTCCCCCCGCGGGCGCCACGCGGCGGCGGCGAGGAGGGGAGCATCCGACGGCTGCTCTCCTTTCCGCACTGGGAGACACGGCGGTTTCCCGCTGTACCCTGCCGGCGCAAGCTCCATAGGCCTGTCGGCCCTTAGGACTCGAGCGCTCGGAGAAGCAGAACGATTCTACATCAGAACGGTGCGCCGCCGGTCACATCGGTTCGCGCTTGCAGGCGCCGAGCGGCGAGCCGGGACTCTGCCAGTCCATCTCACGGATGGCGACCATCTTGAGCTCCGTCATCTCACGGATCGCATACTTGAGCCCTTCGCGACCGATGCCGGAGCCCTTGATGCCGCCGTACGGCATGTGGTCGACACGGAACGTCGGCACCTCGTTGATCATCACGCCGCCGACCTCGAGGTGCTTGGCGGCGTAGAGTGCCTTGTTGAGGTCGCGCGTGAACACGCCGGCCTGCAGACCCATGTCGCTGTCGTTGCTGATCTCGATCGCCTCGCAGAGGTCGCGGGCCTTGATCACGGCAAGGACTGGTCCGAAGACCTCCTGCGCGCAGACCTTCATGTCACCGGTGACGTTGGTCAGTACGACGGGCAGCAAGCGACCGTCCGCGTCGACACCACCCGTCGCCAGCGTGGCTCCCTGGTCGACCGCCTCCTCGACCCACACCTTGACGCGCTCGGTCTCCTTCTCCGAGATCAGCGCGGCGACGTCGGTGGTCTCGTCGAGCGGGTCACCGACCTTCAGCCCGGCGACCGACTCGACGAGCTTGGGCACGAACTCGTCGTACACCGCTTCGTGCACGACGACTCGCTGCACGGAGATGCAGGTCTGGCCGGAGTTCGAGAAGCCGCCGGCGACGACGCGTTGCAGCGCGAGCTCGAGGTCGGCGTCGTCGTCGACGATCGTCGCCGAGTTGTTGCCGAGCTCGAGCGTGACCATCTTCATGCCGGCGTCGCGGGCGATCTGACGGCCGACCGGCGGCGAGCCGGTGAAGGTCACCATGTTGACGCGCGCATCCGTGACGAGGCGGGTGCCGAGCGTCGCGCCGGGCCCGACGACCACCTGCAGGACGTCGTCGGGCAGGCCGGCCTCGTGCAGGAGCTCCGCCAGCCACAAGGCGGTCAGCGGAGTCGTGGAGGCCGGCTTGAGGACGATGACGTTGCCGCCGGCGATCGCCGGCGCGACCTTGTGCGCCACCAGGTTGAGCGGAAAGTTGAAGGGCGAGATCGCGACGATCACGCCGCGCGGCTCGCGGATCGTCCAGCCAAAGCGGTTCTCGCCGCTCGCGTCGGCGTCCATCTCGATGATCTCGCCGGCGGTGCGCTTGGCCTCCTCGCTCGCCCAGCGGAAGGTGGAGGCGCCGCGCTTGGCCTCGACGCGCGCATCCTTGAGCGGCTTACCACCCTCGAGCGCGATCAGGCGCGCGATCTCCTCGGAGTTGTCGTCGAGCAGATGGGAGGCGCGCTCGAGTATCTGCGCGCGCCTCCACGCCGGCGTCCAGCGGAACTCCCGGGCGGCGGCGACCGCCTTGTCGATCACCTCATCGACCTCTTCGAGCCGCGTCGTATTGATCGTCGCCACCGCAGCGTGATCCCACGGGCTGCGCACTACCAGCGACTCGCCGGTTCCGACCGGGCCCTTGATCTCGAGGCCCGGTCGTACCCTGTCGCTCACCCGCACTCTGTCGCTCAAGGCAACGCCCACGTGACTCCCCCTTGTTCTAGCGACAGTTACGGCAAGAGCCGACCCAGCTTTCGCCGGCATGCTCGGCACGCGCGAACGGTCGCCGCTCGCTCAGTGGCACAACCTTACCCGGCGCCGGCTTCTCCTTACCGTGCTGATACACCCCGAGGGGCTCGTCGGTGAGGTCGATGTTGATCTGCTTGACCTCCTGGTACTCGTCGAGCCCGAAGGTGCCCAGCTCACGGCCGACGCCGCTCTGCTTGTAACCGCCCCAGGGGGCTTCGCTGTAGGTCGGATGGTAGGTATTCACCCAGGTGATGCCGGCGCGCAACGCCTTGACGACCCGCAGGGCGCGCGTGACGTCCTTGGTCCACACCGCGCCGGCGAGGCCGTAGATCGTGTCGTTGGCGATGCGGATCGCCTCTGCCTCGGTCTCGAACGGGATGACGACGAGCACCGGTCCGAAGATCTCCTCCTGGGCGATCCTCATGTCGTTGTCGACGTCGATGAAGATCGTCGGCTCGAAGAAGTAGCCTCCGCCGTCGATGCGATGGCCGCCGGTGACCAGATTAGCGCCTTCCTTGAGACCGATCTCCACGTAGCTCTGTACGGTCTCGAGTTGCTGCTTGGAGACGAGCGGACCCATCTCGCTGGACTCGTCCAGAGGTGCGCCGACCTTGATCGCCAGCGCGCGGCTCACGAGCTCGCCGACGAAGCGGTCGTAGAGCGAGCGCTCGACGAGCAGACGCGAGCCGGCGGAGCAGACCTCGCCGGCGCCGGCGAAGATGCCGATCAGGGCGCCGTCGATCGCCGCTTCGAAGTCGGCGTCGGCGAAGACGATGTTGGGACTCTTGCCGCCGAGCTCGAGGCCGACCTTCTTCACGTTGTCGGCGCCCGTGCGCATGATGTGCTTGCCGACCTCGACGCTACCGGTGAAGGCGACCATGTCGACGTCGGCGGAGGATGCGAGGTAGTCGCCGACTTCGCCGCCGGGACCCGTGATGACCTGCACGACACCTTTCGGCAGGCCGACCTCATCGAAGATCTTCGCCAGCTCGAGGCTCGTCAGCGGCGATACGCTGGCCGGCTTGAGGATCATCACGTTGCCGGCGGCCAGCGACGGCGCGAGCTTCCAGGCCGCCATCAGGACCGGGAAGTTCCACGGCGTGATACCGGCGGTGACGCCGATCGGCTCGCGCACGACCATGCTCATCGACGCGGCGGGCACCTCGAGCGTCTGGCCGTGCTGCTCCACGGCGAGCCCAGCGTAGTAGTCAAAGGTATGCGCCGCGTCGTTCATGTCGATCAGCGAGTCGGCGAAGAGCTTGCCCATCTGCCGTGTCTCCAGTCGCGCCAAGTCCTCCGCGCGCTCGCGGATCTTCTCGGCTACCATGCGCAGCAGATCGGCGCGCTCGACGGCGCTCGTCTGCCGCCAGGGACCGTGGTCGAAGGCCTCGCGGGCGGCGCGTACGGCGCGCTCGGCGTCGGCGCGCCCCGCGCGCGGCACGGTGGCGATGACCTCTTCGCTGGAAGGATCGACGACGTCGTAGGTGACGCCGTCGGCGGCGTCGCTCCAGCCCCCATCGACGTAGATCTGGTAATGCTTGACTTCGGTCTTGTTCTGTACGGCAGCCATGACTTGCCTCCACTCGCGGCCGGCCGTCGCGCGGCTCGCCGCGATGTTCCCCATTCGGGCGACCAAGACTGGTCGCTCACAACTCACGCCAAGAAGATACCCTCGGCGCAGGGCCGGTTAACATCACGACGATAGTGCGAAAATATGCGGACGACCGCGCGCACGACTGCGGTCGCGGTGGCGGGGCTAGAAACAGCCGAGCTGGCAGCCGACGATCTTGATGTCCAGCTCGTTGCAGGTCTTGCCCACCTGCGAGAGCGGCATCCCGAGATCGCGAGCGATCTTGAACGCCTCCTCACAGGGCAGGCGTCTCTCCTCGCCTGCACGCGTCCGCAGGAGCTCGATGAGCCTCGGTATGTTGGCGCCGGTCATAGTCCCCACTGTAGCAGAGTCGAGCGCCTATCCGCCGCCGACCGGCGGGAAGAGCGACACTTCGTCGCCGGCGGCGACCGGCGAGTCCGGGCTCGCGTGCAGGCCGTTGACGAGGGCGAGACCGACGACGGCGGGCGGCAGGCCGAGGGCGTCGATCAGCGCCGCCAAGGTCGTAGCAGTAGCCGCGCTGATCGCCGCCTCCCGCTGCCGCCCGCAACGCTCCTCGAGCCCACCGAAGAGCTTGACGCTGATCGTCTCTCGCATCGCCATCCGCAGTCACTCTCCACCGGTCGCATGATGGTGCATAATGGTCTCCACACTTTACCCGGTTCGCGCCGCGGGCGACGGACCATTCTCGGAGGCAGCGTGGCAGACGACGACAGACCGGCGGTCCCCGCCGAGCAATCGGAGCAGGAGGTGATCGACCGCAAGACGGCCGAGGACAGGGTCACCAGCCTGCTCACTATCGAGAGAGACCTGCTCGCCAAGCTCGATGAGACCGTCAACGCCCTGCAGCGCAGGCGCCCCAGCGATGAGGTGCGCGAGCACCTCGAGATCCTCCGCGGTCTGCTCAAGGCGCAGACCTCCGCGTATCTCACTCACTTCAGCACGAACAGGGCGACGCTCTTCTCGCAGACATCGACGATGTACGCCAGCGAGGTCGGCGTGCCAGGCGTGATCTCGACCACGCTGCGCGGCCTGATCGAGGGCCGCACCGTCACCGGCGGTCAGGCCGCCAAGCTGGCGCAGTTCATCGCCGGCCGGCGCACGATCGTCGTGTTCGGCGACCGCGCGACGGGCAAGTCGACGCTGCTCAACTCGCTGTTCGAGCTGGTCTCGGTGGACGAGCGCTTCGTCGCCGTCGAGCGCACGCAGGACCTGCCCGCTCTGAAAGAGCGGTCCTTCTGCGTGCGCCTCAGCGTCGACGACAAGACGGACCTCGCCGCGCTCTTCGGCAAGGCGCAGCGCATGCAGCCCGGCCGGCTCGTCGTCGGCGAGATGCACGGCGACGAGATCAACCACTTCTTCTACCTGCTGAAGCGCGATCCCAAGATCGGCGGCTTCGCCACCCTGCGCGCCGACACCGTCCACAACGCCATAGAACACATCGCCGCAACGCTCGCCAAGACGCTCGAGCCAGGCGCCGTCAAGGCGCTGATCGCCGAGGTCGCGCCCGCATTCGTGCACATGCACTCGGACGAGAACGGGCGACCGCGGCTCGCCGTGATTTGGAGCGTCGAGGGCCTCGACGAGGAGGGCGAGATCATCCTCATGGAAGAGACGACCAAGGCCTCGGCCGGGGCTGATCTGCCGGCCGAGGCGTAGCGCGCCGCGGCTGCGGCCCGGCGCGCCGCCAACGTCTCCCAGTTCGCTCATCGTCAACGTTTCCGTCGCCGCCGGGCACTAGTATCGTCGCTTGAGCGCATCGTCGCACACTGGTATCATGCCGGGTTGCGCTGCCTGCCGGCAGCACGTCACCCCTGCTCCAGCAGCAAGGCTGGGGCCGCTTGATGACCATAGGAGGTGATCATCATCAACAAGTATGAGCTCATGCTCATCGTCAATCCCGGCGTAGAGGCCGAGCGGAACACCGAGATCCTCGAGCGTCTGCGCGCCACCGTCGAAGAAGCCAAGGGCAAGATCTCCGGCGTCGACGAGTGGGGCAAACGAAAACTCGTATACGAGATCAAGGGTCAGTCCGAAGGCATCTACAGCATCGTCACTTTCACCGCCACGCCGCAGGCCGTAGCCGAGGTCGAGCGCGTGCTCGGTATCACCGACGACGTGGTGCGCTTCATGACGTTGCGGCAAAAGGCGTAGTCGGCTCGAACCCAACCCGAAGGGAGTGCCCCATGGCAGGGTTCATCAATCGCGTCATCGTCGTCGGCAACCTCACCCGCGACCCCGAGTTGCGGGCGTTGCCGAGCGGCACCGCCGTATGCAGCTTGCGCATCGCCGTCAACGACCGCATGAAAGACAAGAACACCGGCGAGTGGACCGATGTCGCGAACTACTTCAACGTCACCGTCTTCGGCGCGCAGGCCGAGCGCTACTCGCAGTGGCTCACCAAGGGCCGCCAGATCGCTGTCGACGGTCGCCTGCGCTGGCGTGAGTGGCAGACGCAGGACGGCCAGAAGCGCGAGGCGGTCGAGATCGTCGCCGACAACGTGCAGTTCATCGGCCCGCGCGAGCCGGGCGCCGGCTCAGGCGCGATCGCCGGCGGCAAAGCGGCCGGACCGGTTTTCAACGACGACGGCCTCGGCGTGCCCGAGAGCGACTTCGCCGAAGACGAAGACATCCCGTTCTGAACCAGAGCGAGCGCGGCCCGCAGGGCCGCGCTCATGAGAAAGGGTCACTATGGCAGGTGCAAAACCCAAGCCACGCCGCGAGAAGAAGACGAAGGCCGGTGGATTCGGTCAGCAGCGGCGGCGCTACTGTTACTTCTGTAAGGAGAAGATCGAAGAGGTCGACTACAAGAACTACTCGGCGCTGCGCCGCTTCATGTCCGACAAGGGCAAGATCCGTTCGCGGCGCATCACCGGCGCGTGCCGCAAGCACCAGCGCCAGGTAGCCGTGGCCGTCAAGCGCGCGCGCGAGATGGCGCTCCTCCCGTACGTGTCCCGCTAGGAGGCCGCTGTGGAAGTCATCCTCCTTCAGGACGTTCCCAACCTCGGCGACAAGGGCGCCCTCGCGAACGTCTCGCGCGGGTATGCGCGCAATTACCTGCTGCCCAAGGGTCTGGCTGAGGTCGCGTCGCCGGGCAAGCTCGTCGAGTTCCAGCGTCGCGAAGAGGAGCACCAGGCTCGCGAGACGCGCACCCTGGCGCAAGCCGAGGAGTTCGCCGCCACACTGAGCAAGACGGTGATCACGATCACCGGTCGCGTCGGCGAGGGCGAGCGCCTCTACGGTTCGATCACCACCGGCGATATCGCCGACGCCATCTGGACGGCGCGCAAGATCCACGTCGACAAGCGCAAGATCAAGCTCGAAGAGCCCATCAAGGAGCTCGGCACCTATATGATCGACATCGACCTCGCCGACGGCTTCAGCGCCGCGGTCAAGACCATCGTCGCCGCCGAGTAGTCCGGAGAGCATAGAAGAGGTAGGGGGCAACGCCTCATGGCCATCGACACGTCCAGGCAAGCGCCTGGTCATCTCCCTCCGCACAACCTCGAGGCCGAGCAGTCGGTGCTCGGCGCGATGGTCGTCAACCCCAACGCGATCCCCGTCGCGATCGAGCAGCTCCGCGACGACGATTTCTACCGCGAGGGCCATCGCCTGATCTACCGGTCGATCCTCACGCTCTACGACAAGGGCGATGAGGTCGACGTGGTCACCGTCAGCGCCGAGCTCGATCGCCAGGGCGTGCTCGACCGCGTCGGCGGGCGCGACTTCATCCACACGCTCGCCGAGATCGTGCCGGCGGCGGCCAACGCCGGGCAGTACGCAACGATCGTTCGCGAGCAGAGTGTGCTGCGTTCGCTCATCCAGGTCGGCAACGAGATCGCCGAGCTCGGCTACCAGCACCCGGACACGATCGCGGCGCTGCTCGACCGCAGCGAACAGCGCGTGTTCGCCATCTCCCAGCAGCGCCGCGTCGCCGAGTTCCAGCACATCAAGGACATCCTCACCGCCAACTTCCAACGCCTCGAGCTGATGCAACGCGACGCCAAGGTCAGCGGTCTCGCCTCTGGCTTTGAGGGCATCGACAAGCTCACCGGCGGGTTCCAGCCGGCAAACCTCATCGTGCTCGCTGCGCGCCCCAGCATGGGCAAGACCTCCCTGGCGCTGAACATCGCGCAGACCGTCGCCGTCGAGGGCAAGGCGCCGGTCGCCGTGTTCAGCCTCGAGATGAGCGCCCAGGAGCTCGGCGAGCGGATGATGTGTTCGGCCGCTCGCGTGAGCTCGCACAAAGTGCGCACCGCCACCCTCTCCGGCGACGATTACGCCAAGCTCATCCAGGCAGCCGGTGAGCTGGAGAAGGCCGAGCTCTACATCGACGACACCGCCGGCATCACGATGTTCGAGCTGCGCGCCAAGGCGCGCCGCCTCGCCAGCAAGATGCCGCTCGCGCTCGTCATCGTCGACTATCTGCAGCTGATGGTCGGCGACGGCCGCTCCGAGAACCGCCAGCAAGAGGTCGCCGGGCTGTCGCGTTCGCTCAAGCAGCTCGCGCGCGAACTCTCCGTGCCGGTGATCGCCGTCTCGCAGCTCAACCGCGCGCCCGAGGTGCGGCAGGACAAGCGCCCGCAGCTCTCCGACCTGCGCGAGAGCGGGGCGATCGAACAGGACGCGGACGTCGTGATGTTCATCCACTCTGACACCAAGGACGAGACCAAGAAGGGCACGGTCGAGGTGGTCATCGCCAAACACCGCAACGGGCCCACCGGCATCGTCCGCCTCGGTTTCGTCACCGACTACACCAGGTTCCGCACGCTGAGCAGCGCCGAAGGCTACCAGTACGAGCCCTGATGTCGCGGACTCTGCTGCAGCCCACCATCCGCGAGTTCAGGTCAGACGGGTTCGACCCGGTCGCGGCGCTGCGGGCGCTCGGCCTCGAAGGCCGAGCGCCCGTCGTTCTGCTCGACTCGGCCGGCGGCTCACCCGAACTCGCTCGCCATCGCTACCTCGCCTGGCAGCCGCTGTTGCGACTCAATGTCAAGGACGGGGAGGTGCGCGCCGGCGATCGTCTCTACCTGCAGGTGGGCGGCGGCATCGTCGCCGACTCGGACCCGCAGCGCGAGTACGACGAGACGCTGCACATGGCGCGGGGCATGCTGCGCGCCACGACCGCCAGCATCGGCGAGCGCCCCGGATGACGCTGATACACTGGCGCTATGACCGTCCTCATGCTCAATGGCGTGGTGATGGACGCCGCCGCAGCGACCGTGCCCGCGACCGACCGGGCGCTCACTCACGGGCTGGGTCTCTATGAGACGCTCAAGATCGTCGGCGGCGTGCCGGTGTTCTTCGCAGAGCACGCCGCCCGTCTCGAAGGCGGCCTCGCCGAGCTCGGCCTGGAGCGGCCGGTCGAGCACACCGAACTGGCCGCGCAGATCTGCCGCATCGCGGCGGCCAGCGAAGTGCGCGACGGAGCATGCCGGCTGCTCGTCACCGCCGGTCCGCCCAACGGCCGACCTTCGCTGATCATCCAGACCGACACGCGGTCGTTCCCGGCGCGGCCGCTACGTGTCATCGCGTACCGAGGCGTGCGCGTGACCGCGAGCCTCAAGGCGATGACGGTGATGCAGTCCTACCTCGCGCAGCAAGCGGCCGAGAAGGCCGGAGTCGACGACGCCATCCTCGTCGACGAAGAGGGCCGTATCTTCGAGGGCGCCACATCCAATGTCTTCATCACCCGTGGCGGTGGCCTCATTACGACGCCGGCCGAGGGGGCCATCCTGCCCGGTGTTTTGCGCGCCAAGGTCGAGGAGCTGGCGGCGCGCAGCGGTGTCGCGGTCGCCGAGGCATATGTTCGGGTCGCCGACCTGCGCCCCGACGACGGCATGTTGCTCACCAGCAGCGTGCGCGGGATCGTTCCCGTGGAGACCGTCGACGGCGTGCGCCTTGATCTCGACGATGTGCTGCTGGGGCGACTCCGCTCGCTGCTCGACGCGGAAGAGGCGGCGAGCGCCGCCGCCTTTCGCCGGCAGTACCTCTAGCGCCGACCGATCAACGCGTCAGCCGTCGCCGGGCCTCGGCGTACTTGGCAGCCGTCTTGGCCACGACCTCATCGGGCAGCGCGGGCGCCGGCGGCGTCTTGTCCCAGTCGAGTGTCTGGAGGTAGTCACGCACGAACTGCTTGTCGAAGCTCGGCTGCGCGTGGCCGGGGGCGTAGCCGTCGACCGGCCAGAAGCGTGACGAGTCGGGTGTGAGCGCCTCGTCGATCAGGATCAGCTTGCCGTCGAGCAGGCCGAACTCGAACTTGGTGTCGGCGATGATGATGCCGCGCGCGAGCGCATAGGCGGCGGCGAACTCGTAGAGGGCGATGCTCGCATCGCGTACCTGCTCGGCGACCGCGCGACCGACGAGATCGACGACGACGCCGAACGCGATGTTCTCGTCGTGGACGCCGACTGCCGCCTTCGTCGACGGCGCGAAGATCGTCTGCGGCAGCCGGCTGCCGTCAACCAGACCCGACGGCAGCTGAATGCCGCAGACCTTGCCCGTGCGCTGGTAGTCCTTGAGCCCCGAGCCGGCGAGGTAGCCGCGCACGATCGCCTCCACAGGCAGGGTCTGCGCCTTGCGCACGACGACGGAACGCGCCTGAAGCGCCGCGTGCCGCGCGTCGCTGTGGAAGGGATCGGGGTCGACGATGTGGTTGGCGATGATCTGCTCAGTCTTCGCAAACCAGAAGTTGGAGAGCTGCGTGAGCACCTCACCCTTGCCGGGGATCGGCGTCGGCAGGATCACGTCGAAGGCGGAGATGCGGTCGGTGGTCACGATCAGCATCGTGCCCTCGCCGTACTCGTAGATGTCGCGCGCCTTGCCGCGGATGATGAGCGCGAACTCGCTCTCGTTCGATTCGAGCATCGCCGTCATTTAGCTGGCGCTCCTTTCGTTCTCTCGGAGACGAGCCGCAGCAGCGCCACGGCGGCCTCCTGGGGACCGGTCGTCTCGAAGCCAGCGACACCGAGCCGCGTGCGCAGCTGGCCGACGAACACGCCGGCGGCGAACGCCGCGGCGAACGTAAGCCGCGCGATATCGTCGTGCTGCGTCTCGCGTTGCGCGGCGCCGAAGACGTTGGCAAAGTAGCTGCGCACGAGCCCCGTCGCCGTGGTCGTGCCCTTCGACATCGCAGCGCCCTCGCGGAACACAGCGAGCGCGGCCTCCGGCGAGTCGAAGCGCTCGATCAGCGGGTGCTGCGCGTCGACCTGCTCGTAGTTGTTGGCGTAAAGGAGGAGGTCCACGGCGTAGCCGTGCAGGACCTCCTCCATCGTCGTCACCGGCAGCACGACGCGAGCGTTGACGCGCTGCGGACTCATGATGATCGCGCGGTCGATCTGCCCGAGCGCGTACCCCTGCTGCAGATCGTCCAGACGCACGAAGGCGCCGATCTCGGTGCCGTAGCCCAGCACCGCGCCGTCGGCGCCCACCTCGAGCGAACCCATGTCGTCGGCGATCACGCGCAGCTCGCCCATCTTCTCCTGCCCGAGCAGGCGCAGGGCCTCTAGCGACTCCGACTTGCCCGTCGCCGTGTCGCCGATGAGCAGCAGATCGGCGGCCGAACCGTCGGCCAGGACCAGCCGCGCGAAGGCGCCGTGAAACGGCATGCGGCCCTCCTTCATCGCGACGACGTTGTGCAACGTGAGGATCATCTTCTTGAGATAGCCGAAGTAGCCGAAGCGGTCCTCGAGCGGCACCGCCGCCACGAGCACACGGTTGGCGCTGTCGTCGTGAAAGACGGTCGGCTGGTCGCCGTAGGCGGCAAGGGCATCCGACGGGACCCCGAAGAGATAGATCGCCTGTGGCCCCGCCGCGATCTGCTCGTCATCGGCGACCTCGAAGAGGTTCGCCAGGGCGAAGCCCAGTCCGGCGAACCGCTGATGGAAGTACACGAAGACGACCATGTGGCCGACCAGCGCCGGGTAGCAGACCCACTGCTCGCGATCGAGCGTGAGGTTCGCGATCGGGTTGGTGTCGACCTCGACGAACCGCCCGGTGCGCGTGTTGGTCGGCGGATCGAGGATCAGCGGCGGGTACATGAGGACGTGCCGCACGAAGGGGATCCCTTCGAGTGTGTGCCGGTAGCGCGTCGGCAT
>PKYG01000009.1 GCA_003132585.1 Actinomycetota bacterium | reverse complement strand
CATGATGCTGGTCGAAGGTTCCGCGCAGGTGATGGAGAAGCTGCGCGCTGAGCTCGACGCGCTGGCGGCGAAGAGCCGCATCCACGTCGAGCTCACCTCCGCCGACATGGGCCGCGTGACGACGTCGGCGGCGCTGCCGTTTCGCCTCACGACACGAGCGATGGACCATCCCGGACTCGTGCAGTCGGTGGCGCACGCGTTGCGCGCGATGAACGTCAACATCGAGAGCGCCGAGACGACGCTGCAGTCGGCGCCGATCACCGGGGCGCCGCTCTTCGCGATGGAGTTTGTCGTCTCGGTGCCGACCGCAACGCCCGTGGCCGAGCTGCGCGAGGCGCTCGGGCGTCTCTGCGACGACCTCAACATCGACTGGCAGCTGACGGCGCTCTGAGCGGCGCGGCGCCTGCGGCCCGCCGCTCCAGGCTCACCGTCGCGCGCCCCCGGCGCCGCGCCCGCTAAACAGCGGGTGGCGCCGGCGAGAGTGCTTCGTCGATCTCGAACGCCTGGACCACAGCCGGCCCACCGGCTTCTCCCGCGCGCCGGAAGCGACCCGCCATCAGCGCGTACAGCAGCGCGCCGAACAGACCCAACCCGCCGACCACCGCGAAGGCGCTGCGGGCGCCGAATTGGTCCATCGCCAGGCCGCCGAAGGTCGGGCCGAGCGCGTAGCCACCCATCTGCACGAGCGTCCAGGCGCCCATGTAGCGGCCGCGCAGCGCGACCGGGGCGAGCTCTGCCGCAACGGTCGCCGAGATCGGGATGAGCAGTACGACGCCTTCGCCGGCGAGGAACATGAAAGCGAAGGTGAGCCAGCCACCCGGCGCCAGCACCGCTCCGCCAAGTCCGATGCCGAGCAAGCCGCTGGCCGCGGCCATTGCGCGGACGTGGTCGCGGCTGCGCTGCCAGCGGATGATGGGGTATTGGAGGATCGCCCCCGTGGCGGCGTAGAAGGCGAGCAGCTTGCTCCACGAACCCGGCGACATGCCGTGCGCCTGGCGGAGAGCAACGGGGAAGATCGTCCAGAGTTGGCCGAACCCGTAGAGCGGCAACAGCGCGACCGCGCAGAAAGCGAGGAAGCGGCGGTCGCGCAGCACGACGCCGTAGCCGGAGAGCGTGCGCAGCATCGAGTCATGCCGCACGGCCGCCGCCGGTCTGGTCTCGCGGAACAGCGCCACCACGAGGATCACGAAGGCGGTGCAGATCGCGCCGCCGGTCAGGAACAGGGTGTGATAGGCGGGGTCGGCGGCGATCAGCACGGCGGCGATCAGTGGCCCGATCACCATGCCGACGTCGAGCGCCACGCGCGTGATGCTGTAAGCCTCGGCGCGGCGCTCGTGCGGCAGCAGGTCGGCGATCATCGCATTGCTGCCGGTGAGGAAGAGCGCCCAGCCGAAGGCCGCTTCGGCAGTGAGGGCGATGGCGATCGGCCAGAGCGCGTGACTCAACGCGAACGTGCAGTACAGCGTGACGATGACACTCACGCCGACGCCGATCGCGGGCTTGCGGCCGTATCGGTCGGTGAGCGCGCCGCCGACGATGTGCAGCGGCAGCGCCGCGAGGATCGGCGTGCCGAGCATCAACCCGATCGTCGTCATCGACACACCGCGACGGACGTGCAGGTAGGTCGTCTCGAACGGGAAGCACATGTCGATGCCGGAAAGCAGCACGATCATGCCGCCGGCGAGCAGCCAGAACTGGCGCGGGAAGGTGCGCAGGTCGGCGCCGGCGCGGGCGAAGCGGCCGGCGAGCGAAGCGCGGGACGAGCGATCCGTCGGCATACTGCGATGCTATCGGATGCGTGGTCATGGTGTCGCCCGGTGAGTGCCCCGTTGGCGATGCCGATATGATGGCGGGCAGAGCATGGCTTCGGAATCCCTAAACGAGAGCACGGCGGCCGATCCAGCGGGCCGCGGCCAGTTGCCGTGGGCGCGGCTCGCCGGCGCCGCCGTCTTCGCGATCGCGATGGCGTACGTGGAGGCGGCGGTCGTCGTCTACCTGCGCAAGCTGTTCTCGATCCAGTACGACCTGTTCCTCACGGCGAAGACCTTCCACTTTCCCGCGGCCTACCTGCACTACGAACAAGGGCGCGAGGCGGCGACGATGGTGATGCTGGTCGCCGTCGCCGCCCTCATCGGGCACCCGCTGCGCGAGAGGATCGCGTACTTCCTCTTCGCCTTCGGCGTGTGGGACGTCTTCTACTACGTCTGGCTCTACGCGCTGCTGCGCTGGCCCTCGTCGCCGGGCCAGCGCGACCTGCTCTTCCTGATGCCGGGCGAGTGGTGGGCGCCGGTGTGGGAACCGGTGGCGATCTCGGTCGGTTTCATCGCCGCCGCGATCGCGCTCCTGGCGCGGCGCGGCGCAGGGAGTAGAATCACCGCGTGAGCGGACTCGGCACAGTCCTGCTGGTGGCGATCTTCCTCGCCGGCGCGGCGATCACGTGGGTCGCCGGCGTTTTCCTCTCCAAGACCACCGACTCGCTCGACGAGCGCCTCCATCTCGGTTCCGCGGTCGGCGGCATGGTGCTGCTCGCCGTCGCCGGCAGCTTGCCGGAGGCGGCGATCACGGTCTCGGCGGCGCTGGCCGGTCACCTCGACATCGCCGCCGGCAACATCGCCGGCGGCATCGCCATGCAGACGATGGTGCTCGTCATCTGCGACGCCTTCGTCACCGGCGACAAGCCGCTGAGCTTCCTGGTCGGCTCGCTGATCCCGGTGCTCGAGGCGGCGCTGGTGATCGTCACCGTGTCGGTCGTGCTCATGGGTACGTTGCTGCCGGCGTCGGTCGCCTTCGCCGGCGTCAGTCCCGCGTCCGTCTTCGTGATCGTCGTCTGGGTACTCGGCATGTACATGCTCAACAAGGTGCGCAACAGCCCGAAGTGGCAGATCACGATGCCGGGCAGTGACCCCGGCCGTCCCCACCGGCAGATGCCGCACCCCGAGCAGGTGCATCCGTATGCCCGCCTCAAACTGAAGCTTGTGTGGGGGATCTTCGCCGCGGCGTGCGCCG
>PKYG01000058.1 GCA_003132585.1 Actinomycetota bacterium | reverse complement strand
CATGATGCTGGTCGAAGGTTCCGGGCAAGTGATGGAGAAGCTGCGCGCTGAGCTCGACGCGCTGGCGGCGAAGAGCCGCATCCACGTCGAGCTCACCTCCGCCGACATGGGCCGCGCGACGACGTCGGCGGCGCTGCCGTTTCGCCTCACGACACGAGCGATGGACCATCCCGGACTCGTGCAGTCGGTGGCGCACGCCTTGCGCGCGATGAACGTCAACATCGAGAGCGCCGAGACGACGCTGCAGTCGGCGCCGATCACCGGGGCGCCGCTCTTCGCGATGGAGTTTGTCGTCTCGGTGCCGACCGCAACGCCCGTGGCCGAGCTGCGCGAGGCGCTCGGGCGTCTCTGCGACGACCTCAACATCGACTGGGAGCTAACGGCGCTGTAGGCGCCGCGCCGCTCCCGCTCCACAGCCGGCGGCGCGGGCACGTGCGCTGCGTACGCTACACAGCCGGCGGCGCGGGCGCGAGCGCTTCGTCGGCGTCGAATGCCCGGACCGCGGCCGGTCCACCAGCTTCTCCCGCGCGTCGGTAGCGACCCGCCATCAGCGCGTACAGCAGCGCGCCGAGCAGACCGAACCCGCCGACCAGCGCGAACGCGCTGCGAGCGCCGAGGCGGTCCATCACCAGGCCACCGAAGGTCGGGCCGAGCGCGTAGCCACCCATCTGTACGAGCGTCCAGGCGCCCATGTAGCGGCCGCGCAGCGCGACCGGGGCGAGCTCCGCCGCAACGGTCGCCGAGATCGGGATGAGCAGCACGACGCCTTCGCCGGCGAGGAACATGAAGGCGAAGCTGAGCCAGCCACCCGGCGCCAGGACCGCTCCGCCAAGTCCGACGCCGAGCAAGCCGCTGGCCGGCGCCATCGCGAGGACGTGGTCGCGGCTGCGCTGCCAGCGGATGACGGGGTACTGGAAGATCGCCGCCGAAGCGGCGTAGAAGGCGAGTAGCTTGCTCCACGAACCCGGCGACATGCCGTGCGCCTGGCGGAGAGCAACGGGGAAGATCGTCCAGAGTTGGCCGAACCCATAGAGCGGCAACAGCGCGACCGCGCAGAAAGCGAGGAAGCGGCGGTTGCGCAGCACGACGCCGTAGCCGGAGAGCGTGCGCAGCATCGAGTCGTGGCGCACGGCCGCCGCCGGTCTGGTCTCGCGGAACAGCGCCACCACGAGGATCACGAAGGCGGTGCAGATCGCGCCACCGGTCAGGAAGAGGGTGTGATAGGCGGGGTCGGCGGCGATCAGCACGGCGGCGATGAGCGGCCCGATCACCATGCCGATGTCGAGCGCCACGCGAGTGATGCTGTAGGCCTCGGCGCGGCGCTCGTGCGGCAGCAGATCGGCGATCATCGCGTTGCTGCCGGTGAGAAAGAATGCCCAGCCGAAGGCGGCCTCGGCCGTGAGGGCGATGGCGATCGGCCAGAGCGCGTGACTCAATGCGAACGTCAAGTACAGCGTGACGACGACGCTGATCCCCACGCCGATCGCGGGCTTGCGGCCGTACCTGTCGGCGAGGGCGCCGCCGACGATGTGCAGCGGCAGCGCCGCGAGGATCGGCGCGCCAAGCATCAAGCCGATCGTCGTCATCGACACACCGCGGCGGACGTGCAGGTAGGTCGTCTCGAACGGGAAGCACATGTCGATGCCCGACAGCAGCACGATCATGCCGCCGGCGAGCAGCCAGAACTGGCGCGGGAACGTGCGCAGATCGGCGCCGACGCGGGCGAAGCGGCCGGCGAGCGAAGCGCGGGGAGAGCGGTCCGTCGGCATAGGTCGATGCTATCGGATGAGCGCTCGTGGTGTCGCCCGGTGAGTGCCCCGTTGGCGATGCCGATATGATGGCGGGCAGAGCATGGCTGCGGAATCCCCAAACGAGAGCTTGGCGGCCGATCCCGCGGGCCGCGGCCCGTTGCCGTGGGCGCGGCTCGCCGGCGCCGCCGTCTTCGCGCTCGCGATGGCGTACGTGGAAGCGGCGGTCGTCGTCTACCTGCGCAAGCTGTTCGCGATCCAATACGACCTGTTCCTCACGGCGAAGACCTTCCACTTTCCCGCCGCCTACCTGCACTACGAGCAAGGGCGTGAGGCGGCGACGATCGTGATGCTGGTCGCCGTCGCCGCCCTCATCGGACGTTCGCTGCGCGAGAAGATCGCCTACTTCCTCTTCGCCTTCGGCGTGTGGGACGTCTTCTACTACGTCTGGCTCTACGCGCTGCTGCGCTGGCCCTCGTCGCCGGGCCAGCGCGACCTGCTCTTCCTGATGCCGGGCGAGTGGTGGGCGCCGGTGTGGGAGCCCGTCGCGATCTCGGTCGGATTCGTCGTCGCCGCGATCGCACTCCTGGCGCGGCGGAGGGAGTAGAATCGCCGCATGAGCGGGCTCGGCACAGTCCTGCTGGTCACGATCTTTCTCGCCGGCGCGGCGATCACGTGGGTCGCCGGCGTCTTTCTCTCCAAGACCACCGACTCACTTGACGAGCGCCTCCATCTCGGCTCCGCGGTCGGCGGCATGGTGCTGCTCGCCGTCGCCGGCAGCTTGCCGGAGGCGGCGATCACGGTCTCGGCGGCGCTGGCCGGTCACCTCGACATCGCCGCCGGCAATATCGCCGGCGGCATCGCCATGCAGACGATGGTGCTCGTCATCTGCGATGCCTTCGTCACCGGCGACAAGCCGCTGAGCTTCCTGGTCGGCTCGCTGATCCCGGTGCTCGAGGCGGCGCTGGTGATCGTCACCGTGTCGGTCGTGCTCATGGGCACGCTGCTGCCGGCGTCGGTCGCCTTCGCCGGCGTCAGCCCCGCCTCCGTCTTCGTGATCGTCGTCTGGGTACTCGGCATGTACATGCTCAACAAGGTGCGCAACAGCCCGAAGTGGCAGATCACGATGCCGGGCAGCAAGCCCGGCCGCCCCCATCGGCGGGCGCCGCACCCCGCACGGGTGCATCCGTATGCCCACCTCAAGGTGAAGGGCGTGTGGGCGATCTTCGCCGCGGCGTGCGCCGTGACGCTGATCGGCGGCGTCGCTCTGCAGATGAGCGGCAGCGAGCTCGCCAGTCGCGCCGGCATCAACGGGGTCATCTTCGGCGCGACGTTCCTGGCCTTGGCGAGCGCGTTGCCCGAGATCAGCTCGGGCATCGCCGCCGTGCGCCTCGGCGACCACCAGCTCGTGATGGGCGACATCTTCGGCGGCAACGCGTTCCAGCTCTGCCTGTTCCTCGTCGCCGACCTCATCGCCGGCAAGCCGGCGATGCCCGCCTCGGGCATGCCGAACACGTGGCTCGCCGGCCTCGGTATCGTGCTGACGGCGATCTATGCGGTCTCGGTCGTGTTGCGGCCGGAGCGGCGCTTGGCGCGCATCGGCATCGATTCGGTCATCGCCGTGGGCATCTTCGTGATCGGACTCGTCGGGCTGTTCGCGATCCCCACGTAGCGGCGTGGGCGCGGCGGCCGCAGGCCGCCGCGCATGCCCTCAGTCCTTGCGCATGCCCTCAGTCCCCGCGAGAGGCCTGCTCCGGGCGCGACTTGTCGAAGAGGAGCCCGGGATCGCCCGGCGACTTCGGTGGCTCCGAGTCTTTGGCTCGCTTGGATCGTCCACCTGTATCCTCCGCCACGTACTGCCGGAACCGCTTCAGATCCTGGTAGAGCTTCGTCGTGAGGAGAGCGTGTCGCGCAACGGAATCGCCACCGGTCTCCTCGTCGTGGGCGAGCGTCACATGGACGCGGGTCACCCCCGGCTCGAGCTCGCGAAACTCGACGACCTCGCTGTCGGCGGCGCGCGCGCAGCTGAACGCGTCGCAGACGAACTTGTAGTTACCGACGAGGACCCACTTCACGAAGCGGGCCCATTGTTCGCGGGCCACGTCGATCGGTACGTCCACATCGAGAGAGTGCTCGAGGGTATCCACTGCGGGCCTCCTGGCGCTGATGTCTGGGTGGTCGACTCCAGTCTTCCCGTGAGGAGCGCGCGCCATGCGTTGCGGCGACGGGCGCGCCCAGGACGGTTGCCGCGGCGTGCCCGCCGAGTGCTGTTCGGCGCGCCGCGGCCGCTACTTCTGGGCGCGCCGCGCCCGCCGCTCGTGGCGCCGCCAGGCAAAGATGCCCAGGTGCCAGGCGACGACGGCGACCGCGGCAGTCAGGAGCAGCAGCAGCCAAAGAGGAGCGGAGAAGCTCCAGAAGAGCCAGGTCACTTTTTGCGACGGCCTGTTCTGCACGATGAACGCGAACACGGCGAGGCCGAGTATGCCGCCGATGACCGGCGCGACTCTGCTTCGCCACGACGGCGCCGGGGGCTGCCCGGGTGGCTGGGCTGTCTCATCGGACATGGCGCTGACCCTCCTTGCGAGACGGCGGCGGGCCGCCGGACGTCGGTTCCATGATGCAGTTCATCGCGGCCCGCCGGTTCCCTGCGCGCGGCGCCTGGGCGCCGCGACCGGGGTGGATGGGGTGGCCGCCGGGGGCGGCCGGGGACGCCTCGTCAGAAGGCCGCCACACAACGGCCGGCCGGTTTCGCGCCCCGATCGGCGGGTAGGTGAGTCGTCGTCAGACGCCGAGACAAGGAGAGGCGATGAGTGAAGAGCCGAGAGGCGTGACGCAGGTCATCGCGCCGCAACCGACGATCGAGGGCGCCGGCGTGCGACTGATCCGCAGCATCGCGACCCGCACGCTCGACTACCTCGATCCGTTCCTGCTCTTCGATCACTTCGGGTCGGACGACCCTGCCGACTACCTGCCCGGGTTCCCGATGCATCCGCACCGCGGCATCGAGACCGTGACATACATGCTCGCCGGCGAGGTCGACCATCGCGACACGCTTGGCAACGCCGGCGCGCTGGGACCGGGGGATGTGCAGTGGATGACCGCCGGCGGGGGCATCATGCACGAGGAGATGCCGCGGCCGCGGGAGGGCAAGATGGGCGGCTTTCAGCTATGGGTCAACATGCCCGCCGCCCTCAAGATGTCGCGGCCGCGCTACCAGGACGTGCCGGCGGCGACGATCCCGACAGTCACGCGGCCCGACGGCGTCAAGATCCGCATCGTCGCCGGCGAGGTCGACAGCGTTGTCGGCCCGGTGACCGAGATCTACGCCGATCCCGAGTACCTCGATGTGACGTTGCCTGCGGACACT
Organism: Actinomycetota bacterium; assembly: GCA_003132585.1. Classification (GTDB taxonomy): domain Bacteria; phylum Actinomycetota; class Thermoleophilia; order UBA2241; family UBA2241; genus PALSA-647. The sequence continues at coordinate 96 of PKYG01000058.1, read as the reverse complement.
CCCTTCTCGCAGCCGGTCTCACGCGGGCACACCGTGTTCGCCTACGTGTTCGCGGGTGAAGCCGACTTTGGCGTCGGCTGCGACCTCGGCTACCGT